>NZ_LZMP01000047.1:0-16412 GCF_001691435.1 Gordonia sp. UCD-TK1
ACGCCGTGGAACAACGGGTTCATCGAATCGTTCAACAACACGCCGTGGAACAACGGGTTCATCGAATCGTTCAACAACCGGCTTCGCGACGAGTGCCTGAACCGCAACTGCTGGCCCACCCTGCTCGAAGCTCGCGTGGTGATCGACGATTTCAAAGACGACCACAACCACCGGCACCGCCACTCGGCGCTGGGCTACCAGACCCCGGCCGAGTACGCTGCCCGATGCACCCACCAGCACCACCCTGTGGGCTGCGAGATCGACTGACCGACAGCTAGAAGAAACTGGCTCTAGAACTGCCTGGACCGGCTATCGGGGACCTGCCACCACCCCGCCCCAAGCTCACCCGCCCACCACATCCACCAGCATTGAAAGGTGAAAGACTGTGTCCGACAATCAAACAGGTAAACAGATCGAGTTCGCGGCGCGGGCGTTGAAGATGCCAGCGATCCGCCGATGCTGGGCGGAATTGGCCGAGCGGGCCCGCACCGACAACTGGACCCACGAGCAGTACCTCGCAGCGATTCTTGACCGCCAGGTCAGCGAACGCGAAGCCAACGGCACCATGCTGCGGATCAGCGGCGCGCGCTTCCCTGCGGTCAAAACACTCGAGGACTTCAACTTCGACCACCTTCCAGGACTGCGTCGTGATGTGATCGCCCACCTGGCCACCAGCACCTGGATCGCCAAGAGCGACAACGTGATCCTTCTCGGACCACCCGGGGTGGGAAAAACCCACCTCGCGATCGCGCTCGGGATCAAAGCCGCACACAACGCCTACCCCGTGCTCTTCGACACCGCCACCGGATGGGCCACCCGCCTGACCGAGGCACACACCACCGGCCGCCTGGCCGCCGAACTCAAACGGCTCCGCCGCTACCGACTGATCATCATCGACGAGATCGGCTACCTCCCATTCGACTCCGACACCGCCAACCTGTTCTTCCAACTCATTGCCAGTCGCTACGAACAAGGCTCGATTCTGATCACCTCGAACATGCCATTCGGCCGTTGGGGCGAAGTCTTCGCCGACGACGTCGTCGCCGCCGCACTCATCGACCGCCTCGTCCATCACGCCGAGGTCATCGCTATCGACGGCGACTCCTACCGCACCAAAGCCCGACGAGAACTCGTCACACCGACCAGTAACCACACCAAAGGGGGTCAAAATTCAACCGTCGATAAGGGGTCAGTTTTCAGCCGCCGTTGACACCGTAGACATCGGCGAAATGCGCTGAGATCTCGCCGGTTGTGAGGCCTTTGGCATACAGCGACAGCACTACCCGATCCACATCGGTGACGCGACGTTTGCTCTTACCGACAATTACCGGGTCGAAGGTGGCGTTGCGGTCGCGGGGCACCTCGATGGGCACCTGCCCGCACGCGTCGGTCAGGACCCGTTTCGTGCGCGTGCCGTTGCGTGAATTGCCGGTGTTGCGGCCGGCCACGTCATGTTTGTCATAGCCAAGATGTTCGGTCATCTCTTCATCGAGCGCGGCTTCGAGCACGCTCTTGGTCAGCGCTTTGAGCAGCCCGTCAGGACCGGTCAGAGCCACTCCCTGAGCGCGTGAGCTACGTACCAGATCGCTCACCAAAGCCTGCTCGGCCTTCGAGAGCTCACGCACCGCATCCGCGGTGGTGACATCGTGTTCCTGACCGGTCTGAACCGGCCCTGCCACCGGGGCATCCACGCCCCCGATTGTGTCGGTCATCGTCGTGATTCCTCCTGCCCCACGCCGGGGGCGATCAAAACCACTTACACCGAATCAGCGACAGTCCCCAACGCCGCGACGGGCCCTCCTGCGAGTTCTACCAGCGTCAACGACGCGAGGGGCGCTCGCACGTGGGTCGGGTGTGGTGCCGCGGCCGACCGTCGAGCGGGTGTCAGTCGATGAGGTGGGCGCGATGGCTGGATGACTGGCGGGGCCGGTCAGATCTCGGCACGTGCGTGCGTACTAGCGGGACGCTGGATGCGTGTCGGTTCGGGTACTCGGCCACCAGCTTGCTCTGCCGACAAGTGTGGCGATGGTCGGCACGACGATGGTGCGGACGATGAAGGTGTCGAGCAGCAGGCCGATGCCGATGATGAGTCCGACCTGGGTCATGATCGAGATGGATCCGGCCATGAGTCCGAACATGCTGGCAGCGAAGATGAGGCCGGCCGAGGTGATGACTGATCCGGTGTTGGTGACGGTTCTCAGGACGCCGATGCGGATGTTGTTTTGGGATTCTTCGCGTAGGCGAGAGATGAGAAGCATGTTGTAGTCGGCGCCGACCGCGACGAGGACTATGA
This sequence comes from Gordonia sp. UCD-TK1, assembly GCF_001691435.1. NCBI lineage: Bacteria > Bacillati > Actinomycetota > Actinomycetes > Mycobacteriales > Gordoniaceae > Gordonia > Gordonia sp. UCD-TK1. The sequence goes on from NZ_LZMP01000047.1 coordinate 2,294, forward strand.
AGGCCAGTAGTGGTACGGGCCAGGCGATGTCGGTTTTGAGGATGTGTTGAAAGATCAGGACGCCGATACCCAGTGCCGCGGTGTAGTTGAGTATGACGGTGCCCAGAAGGTATAGCGGCGCGATGAGTGCTCGGAGTAGGAGTATCAGGATCAGGCCGACGATGGTGAGGGTGGCCAACGCTAGGAGTCGGAAGTCTTCGGTGAGTAGACGTTGCAGATCGGCGTTGATGGCGGGGAACCCGGCTGTCGCGATGTTGGAGTCCTGCAGGGTTGTGTTCGGTCTGGCGGCGAGTGCGACATCGGTGATTGTGTCGGCCAGTTGCATGGCCTCGGTGCTGTAGGGGTCGAAGCTGGTTTGTATTGCGTAGCGCACGGTATGGCCGTCGGGCGAGACGAACTGGCGAGCGACGTCGACGAAACGGCGGTCTGCGTTGGCCTGAGGTGGGAGGTAGAAGCCGGTTGCTGAGTTTGTTCCGGCGGTCTCGCGGGCGGAGGTTTGTAGTTGTGTGGCTAGCGCGGCCATCCCGGCGAGTTGTTGAAGGTTGCTGTCGATCAGCGCGGATACACCGGCGGCGAGTTGGCGTGATCCCGCCGCGAGTTGACTGATACCTGTTTGCAGTTGGGTGAGCTTGCCGGGAAGGTCTTGGCTGCTGATGCTTCCCAGCGTGGAGCCCAGTGAGTTGACGGTGGAAGTGAGTTGGTCGGTGACTGTTGAGATCGGTGTATCCAGCTGCGCGAGTTGTGTTGACAGCGTGGCGATCTGGTCGAGGGTCCCGTTGCTCAGTAGGGCGTCGAGATTGCGGGTCTGCGCGCGCAGAGCTGCGCACTGCGGGACTTGGGTGCACCAGGGCGCATTATCGAGGATGGGCAGGATCGAGGTCACTGTTGCCAGGGCTGCAGATGTTTGGCGGGTGAGCGCGGCCAGCTGTGGGGCATTCTGAGAAGCGCGATCGAGCGCTGGTGCAGATGCGGCGAGTTGGCGTAGTAGTGGCTGGTACTGCTGAATTTGCTGCCCGGCTGTGCTTGCCTGATCGAGGATGCCGGCCAGGGGGGCCAAGTTGGTGCGTACCTGGGTGTCGAGCTGAGTAAGCCCGTCGGCGAGTTGGAATGCGCCTGTACGGAGCTGTTCGAGGTCACCGCGGCGGTTCTGGCCATCGTCGACCGCACCCGCCAGCCGGTTCCCGATCTGGCCGTTCTGCCAGGACAGCTCGGCTTGCTCGAGCTTGTCCCCGGTGGGACGGGTAACGCCGATGACTCGAGTCACTCCGGGGATCTGGGATACACGTGAGGCCATTTGCTCAAGATCGGCCAGCCCGCTGGCAGTACGGAGATCGATCGGTGCATCTACGACGAGGAACTCGGTGATAGTGACGTCTTGAGGGAAATGACGGTCGAGCAACGCGTAGCCTTCGTTGCTGTCGGTTGTCGCGGGTTGCCCCTCACGATCGTCGAAGGTGATCTGGATGCCCGTCGCGAAGACGCTAAGCACGATTAGCCCGACCAGGGTTAGTGCCAGCAGCGGCACAGGACGCCGCACGACGAGCACGGCGACGCGATTCCAGTACTTTCGGGTCAGATCTCGCCTGGGTGCGCCCCAGCCGAATCGTGCCGCCCACAGCAACACCGGTGGTAGCAGGGTGACCGTGGCGAGGAATCCGATGAGGATGGCGATCGCGCATGCCGGACCCAAGGTGGAGAACACGCTCAGCTGACCAAAGACCATCGCCAAAAAGGCCAGCGCCACCGTGGCAGCTGAAGCCAGGATGACCCGTCCGATAGTTGCTGTCGCGTCCACGAGCGCAACCTCGGTGGTGGCGTCCTGGCGTAGCCGTTCGTGATAGCGACTGATGAAGAAGACTGAGTAGTCGACCCCGGCTCCGAGCAGGATGACGGTCATGAACGCGACGGTGAACTGCGATACCGGCATACCGAGTTCGCCGAGTGCGGACAAGATGCCACGGCCCACGCCGAGGCTGACACCGATCACCAACAACGGCACCAGCGCGGTGAACAGCGATCGGTAAACGATCAACAGAATGATCGCGATAAGCGCCACCGTCGCCAGAGTGATCACGACTAAATCGCTTTCAGCACTGACGATCTGGTCACTGAAAGTGGCTGTCGGCCCGGTGACATGGACAGTGGTGCCCGTACCGTCAAACACGCGCTGCGCGGTTTGGCGCACGGTCTCCACAGCATGCGTGGCCGTTGGCCCTCCCAATGTTCCGGTGACCCCGACAGGCAGGTACCAGGCTTGCCCGTCCTCACTCAAGGCTTGGCCGGCCGTCGTCGGATCGGAAAGCAAATCCCGCACTGACTGCACATCGTCGAAATTTTCGCGCAGCTGCAGAACGAGCATGTCGTAGCGTTCCCGCGCCACGTCGGTGAACCCGTTCGGGTTCTCCATGGTCACGAAAACAGTGGTCTTGGCGCCCTTCTCACCGAACGCACCACCCATCTGATCGAGTGCTTGAAACGATGGAACCCCAGCAGGGATCGGATCAACAGACTGCTGCCGCACCACCGTCTCCAGCTGGGGAAACAGAATCGCCAAGACGATACCCACAGCCACCCACGCCCCGATGACGAGGAATCTGTGCGCCAAGGTGAACCGTGCCAACCGCCCCAATGTCGTGCTGTACTCGCTGCGTTCCGCCAACCGGCGCGCCGCCAAGCGCCCACCACTTGGACGTTGGACCACCATATGCAGCACCTCACCCTCGACCCAGCCCGTCTACGAAACCGACGGTATCGTTACGGTACTAGCAGTACCGTAGATGGGGAAGGAGGTCAGGAGGTTTGGTGTCGCCGGTGGGCCATGAGGAAATCGTCGACAAGCTGTTCGAGATCGCCAACGGTCATCGACCGAATGCCCGTGAGCTTGGCAAAGATCAGCGGGCCCGCGAGCTGGGTGACAGCCATGGTCAAATCGAAGTTGTCGAGCTCAGCCGTGGCCACGTCACTCGTCAAAACTCGATCGAATGGTTCTCGATACTGCTCGACGACTCGACGACGCAGTGGCGCGAGCGCGTTCTGATCCCCGTCGGATTGCCCGGATTGCCGGGGCTGCTCGGGAAGCATTGCCAACCATGCCAGCGTCGTCAACTGCAGCGGTGCATGCTCAATAAGCTCAGCCTGCCGCTGCATCAGCTTCAGCAGGTCATCACGGATCGACGTCGTCGTCTCGGGGGTCTCGGCCTGAGGCAACAATCGCTCGAAGGCAGCCGCCACCAGATCTGTGGAGCTCTCGAAGTGACGATACAAGGTGGTGCGAGCAACACGAGACAGTCGAGTGACCGCCTCCACGGTAACGGCTTCGACCCCGCCACTGTTCAGCAAGGTCACCGCAGCATCCAACAAACGCTGACGCGACCGAACCCGCCTCGGGTCAACATCGTCGAAATCGATGGTTTCCACCCTGGCCACTCCCTACGAAACCAAATCAAGAACCTCTGACTGCACACCAATACCGTCGGTAACAGAACGAAACTGCCAGTGGCGGTACCGATGGAAGGCTCGAGGGGGGCCTTATGAGTGCCGCCACGACTGTGGCACTGTCGTCAACAGTACCGTCTGTAGCGCTCCGCTACTAAGATGAGCGGCGACCAAGGATGATCCCCCATGACAGCCAGCAGTCAGGATTGTGAAATGCGCTCCGTTTGTGTGAGCAGTTCTGCCGCGTGCGTGACACAGGGCGGACCACCCGTACGAAGGGGATCAGACGGCGTCGAGGCGAGTGGCGAATCCAGGGTCGCCTAAGGGCCTGTCCCTATGGAATCGAACGCCTACTGTGGCTGCAGCGCCGTCTATGATCCCCCACGAGGTCTGGCACAGGTGCGCGGCAAACATGTCCCTGCTCATTCCATTCTGCCGACCGTGATCGATCCACCACTGGGTCGCTGATAGGCCAGCCCCCAGAATGGAGGCTACTGCTACGGCGACGGGGGACTCCTCGGCATCGACCTCTCGGAGGCCACGAGCGAACTCGTCGGAAATAATCTCCATTGCCGATCTCAGCTGATCTGCGGCCCCACCCTCGCCGGACTCAGAGTACTGGAACATGTGGTTCGTCATGAGGAAACGGACGACCGCTGGATGTTCATCAACCAAGGATACGTATGCGGACACCGCTGAACGGAAAAGTTCGTCGACGGTGCTGTCTGCCTGTCCGGAGAGCAGAGTTGACTGCGCTGACTCCCACATCATAGAACCCAGACGGGCTGCCACGGCGGAGTAGAGCCCAGCCCTGTCACCGAAATGGCGGTAGAGCTTAGGCTTCGACGCACCAGCCTCTTCCGCAAAATCGTCCATGCTCACGGCATCGCCGAACTTTTCGATCGCGCGTATCGCTGCATCGACGAGTTCAGCTTTGACGACGGCGCGGTGGTCGTCCCAGCGCGTGCTTCGAGCGTCGCGCACACGTCGCTGCACTTTCACCGGGGCCGCGGAGATGCGACGGACTACAGACATGACCTCCTACGTTATCAGGATGGCTGACTTGTCGCGCCAGTGACGCACTAGCCAGTGAACATGGGTTGGGTCGACGAGACCCGCGTCAGGCGGATTTGTCTAATCTGGCCACGGCTGAATTGAAGTCTTCGACGGCCTCTAGGTTGGACATGTGACCGACTTTGTCAAGAAGAGTGAATTCAAATAGAACGCCCTTCCGACCCAGGCGCGCTGCGAGATCCACTGAATGGGTCGCTGGGGTCAGTCTGTCGGCATCACCTACGATGACCGTCGCCGGCACCTCCAGCGAGTCAACCCCCTTACTGACGTCGATTGTCGCCAACACTGAACCCCACATCCCGCGCACCTGTGGTGGGCATCGCAACACGATGTCGGCGCACTCGTCGACTACCTCGGCAGTCGCGCCCGGGCCCAGGGTTCCGTAACGAATCAGGCGGCGAGACAAACGCGTCCCCTGCATCTCGGGTCCGGCGACTGCAAGACTGGCCGCGAAGGCCCGCTCAAGTCTCGGTCGTAGCTGTCGGGGAACCTTGAGCAATGTAGACCGATCCACCAACTGTGATGGCCCGGTGCTTGCCAGTACTACTCCGCGGGCCAGCTCCGAAACCGAGGCGGGGTACTCAGCCGCCCAACTCATGATGGACATGCCTCCCATGCTGTGTCCGACCACGACAGCCTTGTCGGCGGGAGTCGCCACTGCCCGGACTACGGCCTCCATATCATCGGCCAAGAGCTTCGCCGAGAACGGTACCCGGCCCCGGTCGCTCAACCCGTGTCCGCGTTGGTCGTAGACCACCACCCGATGCGTCGCCGCGAACTGCTCGACCTGCGGACGCCAGAAACGTCCCTGACAAGCCCAGCCGTGACTAAAGACTAGGAGCGGAGCATCCCGGCCCGGACCGAATTCCTGAGCGAACAACTTGGTCCCGTCGGAGGAAAGGACCTCGAGGTCACGCGATCCTCGCGACGCACTCGCAAACTCAGAGGTCATCGAAGCTCACCGTGACAGAATCCGTCAGCGGAAGTGCCTGGCATGCGAGCCGTTCACCGTCGGCAACATCACCCTCAACGAGGATGTGGTTCTGGGCCATTTCTACATCACCCTCGACCAGCTTGCATACACACGCGCTGCAGGCTCCTTCTCGGCAGGAGTACGGGGCATTGTGGCCTTGGGCCAGTAGCACGTCGAGCAACGGCGTGTTGCGCGGCCACTCAGTCGTGATGGACTGCCCATTCAGATAGACCGTAGCGGTCGCCACACCGTCGTCGTCACCAAGCTGACGCATCGTGGCTGTATCGAACGGATCCCCGGTCAGTGACTGGAAGACTTCTCGATGTACCGAGGAGTGCTCGACACCGCAGGCCTCCGCCGACTTCTGCACCAGATCCATGAACGGCGCCGGACCACAGGTGAAGATCTGTGCACCGCGGTGCTCACGTATGGCGGACTCGACATTCTGAGGCGTCGGAATACCCATAGCCGACTCCAACCAATGGAAGACGGTGAAACGCTCAGGAAACTCGGAGACGATCTGCGTCAGTTGCCCCCCGTACATGATCGACTCGGCATCGCGGTTCGCGTAGAATAGTGTGACCTCGCCCCCGCCGCACACAAGTGCCGACTTAATCAGCGAAAAGACCGGAGTGATCCCACTTCCTCCTGCGAAGAATAGAAAATCAACGTCGAGATTCTTCGCCGTGAAATGCCCTGACGGCGGGAGGACGGTCAATTCCATTCCCGTAATCGCGTTATCGCACAGCCAGTTCGATGCGTAACCGTTCTCGGTCCGCTTGATGCCGATCTCGAGACGGAAGTCGTCGACGTGAGGCGAGCTGCTCAATGAGTAGCACCGTGCGACATGACCGGTCCGATCAGATGGGATCTTGACGGTGATGAATTGCCCTGGGGTATGCTTGAATTCCTCGACCATGGCGTCGGGGATTTCGAACGAAATGGTAACGGAGTCTTTCGTTTCCTGGATCACTTCCGAGACGGTTAAGGTGCGTGAGCGGGCCGCCGCGGCAGCCGGACGTGAATCGGGTTCGACGGTCACTTGAGGATCCCCTGTCTACGTGCGACCGCGTAACCCGCTCGTGTCAGTGGCGCCGCGATGTCCTGGTAGCGGGGACCGATCACCCGTGCCACGAAGTCGAAACCGCGGGCGTCCGCACCGATCAGCACTCGCGCTCTCTTCTTGTCCATACCTTTGAGGATTGTCGCCGCTGCTTTATCCGGGGTGCTTCGTGCGATCCTGTCGAACAGCGAGGCGACAGTCGCGGTGTCTGCCCCCATGGCGGAAACGCCTCGGGCATTGTTGACGATGTTGGTTTTTACACCCCCCGGGTGCACACATGTCACTGTGACCGGGTATCGACTGATTTTCATCTCCTGTCGGAGCGCCTCGGTGAAGCCTCTGACGCCGAATTTCGCGGCATTATAGGCGCTTTGGCTGGGGATTCCGATCAAGCCGAAGACGCTCGACGTGTTAATGAGATGTCCGTCCCCGGACGCGATCAGGTGAGGCAGAAACGCCTTCGACCCGTTAACGACTCCGCCAAAGTTGATGCCCATGAGCCAGTCGAAGTCTTCCCAGCTCATGTCGACCACGTCGACGCCCAAGGCCACGCCGGCGTTGTTGAACACCATGTCGACGTGGCCCGACTCTGACCGCACTCCGTCGGCATAGTCCTGAAAAGCAGCGCGGTCCGCAACGTCTAGTACGGCGGCGGTTACCGTTGCCCCATGCGTGGTGCGGCAAAGTTCTGCAGTCTCCTTCAAGTGCATCTCATCAATGTCGGACAGTGCCAGTGCGGCACCTCGCTCCGCCAACTGGAGTGCCAGAGACCGACCGATCCCTGACGCGGCACCGGTGATCACTGCCACCTTGCCGGTATAGTCATGCCGATTAGAACTGCTCACCGTCGTCCCACCATCTCTTCGAATCGTGTCTCTCCGTGCGTTCGGGCTCAGGCGATGTCGTACTCGGCGGGCTCGAAATCTTTCGTGGCGCGCCAGTACTGCCATGTGAAGCCCGGCCACACGGTCCGGTTGACGCCCTGCGAGTCGAGATACCAACTCGTGCAGCCGCCGTTGGTCCACACTCCCTTGGCCAGCTTCCGCTGGATGTCGGTGTTGAACTGTTCTTGCACGGACGGGCGTACGTCAACCTTCTCAGCGCCTCGGCTTTCTACTGTGTCGATGGCCTTCATGATGTATTTGATCTGTTGCTCGATCATGAACACCACTGAGTTGTGGCCGAGGCCCGTGTTGGGTCCGAGGAGGAAAAACAGGTTGGGAAAACCCTCGGTCGTGATGCCCAGGTGCGTGTTAATCCCCGTCTGATGCCAGTGGGACGGGAGATCCTCGCCAGTGGCACCTTTCAGGGCGAGCTGATCGAAACCATCAGTCACGTGAAAACCGGTCGCATAAATTATAACGTCCACGAGATGCTCGACACCGTCTGAAGAAATGATGGAATCAGCGGTCACCTTCTCAATCCGATCGCTGATGACAGTGGTGTTAGGTGCCGCAAGCGCCGGGTAATAGTCGTTTGACCCCAGAATCCGCTTACAGCCGATACGATACGACGGGGTCAGTTTCTTGCGCAATGCCGGATCAGAGATGGAGCGTTCAATGTTCCACCGAGCGACCTTTTCAATTGGCCGCATGAGGTTAGAGTGACCGTTGAGGCCGAAGGCCAGGCTCTCCGCACCCCAGTACACCGACCACCTGGCGATACGACGTGCAATCGGGAGTTTACTCAGAAGAGTCCGCAGGGCCGGCGGAACGGAGAAATTCTTGCGGGGTAGGACCCAGGCAGGGGTTCGCTGGAAGACCTTGAGGGACATGGCCTCCTTCTGCACGAAAGGTACAAACTGGATAGCGCTGGCACCAGTGCCGATCACGGCGACACGCTTGCCCTCCAGATCCACCGAATGATCCCACTGTGCGGAGTGAAACGCTTCGCCTTTAAAGTCCTCAATCCCCGAAATTTCGGGAAAATTGGGGATATGCAGCGCACCGACTCCTGACACCACGAACTGAGCAATGTACTCACGTCCGGACTCAGTACGCAGGTGCCACCGCGACTCCGACTCGCTCCAGTATCCAGAAACCAACTTCTGACCGAAATGAATCTTTTGTGTCACGCCACGCTTATCCGCGACATCCTGTAGATACCGCTCAATTTCTGGCTGTGACGACCACACCTTCGACCAGCTACCTCGACTCTCGAATGAGTACGAGTACATCAGCGACGGAACGTCACATGCACAGCCCGGATAGGTATTGTCGCGCCAGGTCCCACCGACGGAGCTTGCCTTCTCCAGAATCAGAAAATCGCTATACCCGCGACGTCTAAGCTGCGCGGCCATCCCGAGACCAGAGAACCCGCTTCCAATAATCAGAATCTTGGTCGAAATCGGGTCGTTGGTTGAATCCGTCTTGGCGGTTGCGCGCGAGGCGCGCCGGGTAGTCGATGATGCCATGTTTATGCTTTCTCCCTCGTAGGTTGGATCGCACAACACATCACCTGCGCACAGTGGCGGCAGGTGATCTGTTGAGGCGGAAGTGATCGCGAAGCCATCGAGAATGCTCCGCACAGGTCTAACTGATGTCGATCACGACGGCTCGGCCGCGTGAACGGAGATCAGCGAAGATCGTCGGGAAGGCTCCGCGTCGCACGCCACATGGCCATTGTGAACTTGCCTTCCAACATTCCCGCCTCATGGAAGAACCGAATCATGGGCTCCGACATAAATTGCAGGTTGGTCCGATAGTTTGGGCTGGTCTGCTGCGCCCACACGCCACGCCAGCGACTAATTCCCACTGCGGGGTACACTTTCGGATTAATGAGCAGCGGGTACGCCAGGTTCGCGATGACGGCAAGCACCCCTCGGTGCCAAGCGCGCGTCGCCTTACGACGACGCTGCATGCCTTCGATCATCTCCAGTCGCGCAAAGGTAATGTGACGGGCTTCCTCAAGGACGTGGATCTTCATGAGCTGGCGAAGCTGAGGCTGCATACTGGGGTCGTTCATCGCCTCGCGCTGGGCGCGGTCCAGGATTTCCTCGATCAACAGCGTAGCTCCAGACACCGACGGCCCGAGAGGGACGAAATGCAGGATCTTCGCGAAGCTCAAGAAGCCCTTAGGAAGCTTGTAGGGGGGCACGCCCGTCTTGTTGATGAGGCGCGCGAACATAGTGGAATGGCGGGACTCATCGCCGATCTCTGTCAACGCGTATAGAGACTTCTGATCGGTTAAAGCCCCCTTCGCCGACATGCGCAGAAGCGCTGAACTCAACAGATTCTCTGCGTAGATGCCGAAACTGAGGATGCTCACGATCTCATGGCGCCCCAACTCGCGACGCTGCTCCTCAGTCATCTTGTCCCACAGCCTGGTGCCGTATAGCGACACTCGATGCTCTGGCAGAAAGCACTTGCCTTCCTCCCAGGGCGACTCCCAGTCGATGTCGATCTCCGCGTCGTAGAACTTCTCCGCGGAAGACCGCAGCAATCGACCCGCAGATCGTTCCATGTCGACGGGCTTACGCCCGTTCACCCGAGCCATGCCCTCCTTCGAAAAGTCGGGGTTCATCTGGACATCCTGCACGGTCATGTCTTCTCCTCGGTCGTTCAAGGCTGGGAGTCGGGGCCTGGCGCCCAGTACCCATTACTCATAGTATCTGGTACTGCTAGTATCCACGAACTGCGATATTTGTCAACGCTCAGTGCGAAGAAGGTAGGACTGCATGTCTGACGACCATGACCTCGACTACTCCGGCGAAGGAACCCTGGTGTGCCGCGGGGCGGAGATCCATGTCGAAGCGAAGATCAAAGGCTATTTCCAGCCGCTGAACGGCCTGTACACCTGGTATGGCCGGATTCAGAAGAATGATGAGCTCGACGGGCTCCTGAAAGGCGCCCGCGCGATCGCTGTATTTACGACCCCCGAGGGCCGAGCGGAGTGTGTCGTCGGGGATCCCGACTTCTGGGGCCGATACCGCATCTCAGGCAAGAGCACTCCGCCATACCACCTGCCCACCACTCTCGAGGAAGTCGAGAACATGGTCGAGCACCACCACAAGTGACAACCATCCACCGCCGCACGGACATTCGCGAAACGGGTCCGCACGATTGGGTCGCCCACTTCAGGTCGAGAGGATATTGCACATGGTGAGTTCGTCTCCCATTCGAACCCGCCCGTCGAGAGGGGGCGAGAAACTCGGCGAGTACAGTCCGACCCTTGAGCGGGTTGCATGGTTTACCCTCCGCCGCAAGGGAATTGTGACGCTGGTCTGGCTCGGCGCCGCCATCGGCTTAGGCCTTCTCTTTCCTCAACTGGAGTCAGTGATACGGGAACAATCTGTGGATCCGATCCCGGCCGGAGTCCCGTCTTTTCAGACCTTGGACCGTATGGGTGCATCTTTCGACGAGCGCGGCGCCAAGACCACAGTATTCGTTGTGATGGAGAACAGTGCAGGCCTGTCCGACAACACCCGCGATCGATATCACGTGCTTGTCGACACCCTGCGGGCGGACGACAGGCACGTCATCGCTGTCCGGGACCTGCTGAGCGATCCCCTCACCGCAAGTCAGGCTCTCAGCAAAGACAAGCAAGCCTGGTATCTGCCCGTGGGAGTGGCCGGCACACTCGGGGGACCCGATACCGCGGAGGCGGTCGCAGCGGTGCGTGAGATCGCTGAGAGTATCTTTCGTGACAGTGGGACGACAGTCCGTGTGACAGGCCCGCCCGCGACCTTTAGCGACCAACTCGCCGTGGGCGAGTCGGATCTGGTCCTGATCACTGTTGCCACCGTGCTGCTGATCGCCGTGATCCTCCTGATCGTCTATCGTTCGGTCTTCACCGCGCTGATGCCGCTGCTTGTCGTGGGCATGAGCTTGGCTGTGGGTCGCGGAGTTCTATCTGGACTGGGCGAGCTGGGCATGCCGGTATCCCAGTTCACGTCAATGTTCATGACCGTCATCATCTTTGGTGCCGGAGTTGACTATTCGGTGTTCCTCATCAGCCGCTATCATGAAGGTATTCGAGCGGGTTACTCTCCTGATGTCGCTATCGCCCACGCGAATGCAACTATCGGCCGCGTGGTTCTAGCGTCGGCGGGCACTGTGGCCCTAGCGTTCCTGGCTATGGCCTTCGCCAAGCTCAGTGTGTTTAACACTTTGGGTCCGGCCTGCGCAATCGCCATAGCTTTCGCATTCTTGGCGACGGTGACATTGCTGCCCCTCGTACTCTCTTTCGCTGCCAAGAAAGGCGCCGGCCTTCCCCGCCGTGACCTGACGCGGGATTACTGGAGAAGAGTCGGAGTCATGGTTATCCGGCGGCCGGTCCCTCTGCTCGCGATCAGTGTGGTCGTGTTGATCGGCCTCGCCATGGTCGCCGCAACAATTCAGATCACCTACGACGATCGCGAGGGGCAGCCACCTGACACAGGGAGCAACGAAGGATACGCGCTTCTCAACCGCCACTTCCCGAAAGACATCATCATCTCAGAATTCTTGGTGGTGGAGTCCGAGAACGACATGCGCACGGCTCAAGGCCTTGCCGACCTCGACCAGCTAGCCTCCCGCGTCGCGCAGATTCCCGGCGTGACCAGGGTCATTGGCGTGACGCGGCCGACCGGTGAGAAGCTAGAGCAGGCGCAATTATCTTGGCAGAATGATCAGATCGGTACCAAGATCACCGAGGAGACCGGTGATGGACAGGCCCGCAAGGGTGATCTGGCCGTCCTGAAGACGGGGTCAGAGCAGCTCGCCGGAGGCCTGGCACTGTTAGAAGACCAGATATCCTCCAACCTCGCTCCGCTGTCGGGGTTGCTCGACGAGGTGTCGTCATTTGGCCCGCAGCTCGACGAGTATCGGCCGCTTGTGAACCAACTGGCGAACGCTGCCCCAAGGCTTAGACAGTTTTCCAAGCAAGCGCCCGAGCTGTCTCAACTCGCACGTCGGGCCCAGTCTGCGGCAGATGCGGTCGCGCCGGCGTTGTCCGCGTTAGACAATCCGTGGTGCCAGCAGATCGCGCAGTGCTCGGCACTGCGCGCGCAAATGGCCGACATCCGGGCACTCGCGGATGATCAGTCGCTTGGGAGGGTGGCTGACTTTGCCGCGCAGCTCGGCCGCGTGAGTGCGCCAGGCTCGACCAACATTGCACAGCTGCAGCGTTCTCTTCAAACGCTGGATTCTGCACTACAAGCCATCGGCGGACAGGACCTCGGGAACAGGCTCTCGCAACTCGAATCCGGCGTCGGCGCACTTGCCGACGGCGCGCGTCAGTTGTCGAACGGAGTCGGTGCTCTGGTGGACAGCAACCTTCAGCTACTCAGTGGACTGGCACAGGTCGCCGCACAGCTTCGGGCTCCCGCACGGGAGGTCGGCGATTCTGACTCGGCAACCGGCTTCTATCTCCCCGCGGATGCGTTCAAGGACCAGCAGTTCAGTCAGGTCGCTCGACAGTTCATCTCGTCCGACGGGAAAACCGTGCGCTATGCGGTACAGACCGCCTACGACCCATACTCTGCCGATGCAATGACGCTGGCGAACGAGCTGTCCAGCGTCGCCGAGAACGCGATGCCGAACACCACTCTGGAGGGCGGACGTGCTTCTGTTGCGGGCTTTCCTGCGATCAATGCCGACGTCCAGCGACTGTTGTCGTACGATTTCAAACTGCTCGGCATAGCCACCCTTCTCATCGTGGGTCTGATCCTGATGCTGCTGTTGCGGGCCGTCGTTGCACCTGTCTATCTCCTTGCAACCGTCGTCTTGAACTACATGGCGGCTCTCGGTATTGGTGTGCTCGTACTTCAACACATCCTCGGTGCCGGGATCGCCTGGCCCGTGCCACTGGTGTCGTTCATTGTCTTGGTGGCGGTGGGCGCCGACTACAACATGCTGCTGGTGTCACGGCTGAGAGAGGAAACGAGGTGGAGCGTGCGGGTCGGCGTAATGCGTACCGTCGCTTACACCGGGTCGGTCATCACCTCGGCTGGGTTGATATTCGCGGCCAGCATGTTTGGGCTGATGGTCGGGTCCATCGATGTGATGGTGCAAATCGGGTTCATCATCGGTGTCGGTTTGCTGCTCGACACGTTCCTGGTGCGGACCTTAGTAGTCCCGGCGCTAGCGGTGCTGCTGGGCACTGCGAGCTGGTGGCCGGGTGACATCGACCGTTTCCGGCTCGCCCCTTGACCATCGCAAAAGTCACGCGGACGGACCCATGGGGATCTGACAAGCGTCGGTCGCTGAATATCCCGACCATTCCGTCAACAGGTAGGAGGGGCATAAGCATGACGCAGCACCGTCGCCCGTGATAGATGAGTTGCGTCCTAATTCAAACGCTAGCTGCACTGACCTTGGTACGCGGCTGGCTGGTGGTTGAACCGCCCCGGGTCTGTCGGAGGCTCTCGAACCTGTGAAGGATGGAGAGCATGGCAGCACCACGCAAGTACAGTGAGGAACTCAAGGACCGGGCCACCCGGATGGCATGTGAAGCGCGACGAGATCCCGATTCGTCGAGAGGTGCGATCAAGCGGATCGCCGATCAGCTCGGAGTCCATCCCGAGGCGTTGCGCAATTGGGTTCGTCAGGCCGAGATCGACGGCGGGGTCCGCCCGGGCACCACGAGTGAGGACG
>NZ_LZMP01000048.1:0-13298 GCF_001691435.1 Gordonia sp. UCD-TK1
CCCGCCATATCCGCAACACCCGCCTCAACGCCGCCGCCATGGCGATGGCGCAAAGCGCGCTGACCGGCAGTCCCGGCGCCCGCGTCTACTACGACAGCCTGCGAGATCAGAAGAAGTCCCACCCCCAAGCCTTGCGTGCGCTCGCCAACCGGCTCATCGGCATCCTCCACGGCTGCCTCAAACACCGCACCCTCTACAACGAACASACCGCCTGGAACCACCGCGCCAACCTCGCCGCTTGACACCTTGCACCCCTGGGATGTCTTCGTGGCTCGCTTCGCTCGCACCTCAGGGAGCAGGGGTGTGCTCCTCGCACCTGAGGGAGCAGAGGGTGTGCTCCTCGAACCTCGAGGGGCAAGAGGTGCTACTTGGAACCCTGCGGCACGTTCTCGAGGCGATCCAGCAGGGTGCGTGCCAAGGATTCCGACGACGCGGGATTCTGGCCGGTCAGCAGGTTGCCGTCGGTCTCGATGTGGACCGTCCACGGTTCGGCGAGGGTGACCTTGAACCCCGCCTGGGTGAGCCGATCCTGGAGGAGCCAGGGAGCCTTGTCGGCGAGTCCGGCCTGTTCCTCCTCGGCGTTGCTGAAGCCGGTCACCGTGCGGCCGGCGAACGCGTTGACGCCGTCGGAGTTGTTCGCCGCCAACAGGATCGCCGGACCGTGACAGACGATTCCGAGCGGCAGTTGCGCCTCGTCGGCCGCTATCAGCAGAGCTCCCGCGTCCGCGTCGACGGCCAGGTCCTCCATGGGTCCGTGGCCGCCCGGGACGAACACGGCGTCGTAGTCGGCGATGCGAACGTCGGTGAGCGCGATCGGCTTCTGCAGCTCCGGAGCGGTCTCCACGACGTGGCGGATTTCCGCGGCGCGCTCAGGTGTGCCGATGCTCTCGACCGCGAGGCTCGTCTCGTCGACGGGTGGTTTCGCGCCGTTCGGAGTGGCTACGGTCACCTTGTAGCCGGCCGCGCGGAACACTTCCAGCGGCGCGACGGCCTCCTCGGCCCAGAACCCGGTCTTGTGGCTCGAGCCGTCATTCAGCGTCCAGCTGCCGGCGCCGGTCATGATGAAGAGGATGTTGCGTGTCATCTGAACCTCCTGTGTCCAGGTAGACGGTGTCGGTCTCCGACCGCCAACGTAGAGAACAACCGCGGCTTCGGCCACGGCCCAGGTCAGGGCGGGGGAGACGGGTCAGGTCACGTCAAACCGGTGAGTTCCGCCGATCGCAGCCACAACCCGTCGATCAGCTTCTGGTCATGGGCCTGACGGTTCTCCCGACCATTGGCCTTGTGGCGATCGAAGTACACGCCGTTGACCGTCGGGTCGGCGCCGCGCTCGGCCAGGGCGATGAGCGGGGCGGCTCCCTGCTCGGGGGTGATGGTCACCAGGCGCGTCAGCGGAGACCGGTAGGCGAGCCCGACGAAGCGCGAGTCGCGGCCGAAGCTCGTCGCCGCCGGTCCGGGATGCACTGCGGCGGAATAGATCTTGTCACCGGTCCAGCGCTGCGCGATCCCGCGCGTGAACAGGATGTTCATCAATTTGGCCGTACCGTAGGGCCGCATCGCGAGGGTCCGGCGCTTCTCGAAATCCAGGTCGTCGAGGTCGACCTTCCCGAAGAGGTTGCCGACGCTGGACGTGTTCAGGACGAGCGATTGCGGGGCCGCGGCCAGTCGATCCCGCAGGAGGTGGGTCAGCAGGAACGGCGCGAGGTGGTTGATCTGGAAGTTCGGTTCGTGTCCGTCGGAAGTCCGCTGCGACGCGTCGAACGTCCCGCCCGCGTTGTTCATCAGGACGTCGATGGTCCCGACGGCGGAGTTGATCTCGGCGGCGAGATCCCGCACCTCCGAGAGTACGGAGAAGTCGGCGGTGAACTGCCGCGCACCGGTCTCGGCGGCGATCGGCGAGAGCTTCTTCGCCGAGCGTCCGACGAGGACGAGATCGGTGTCGGGTCCGGCCAGGGATCGCGCGGCGATTGCGCCGATCCCGTCGCTGGCGCCGGTGAGGACGATGGTGCGTTTCTGTCCGGACGGGGTGTCACTGGCCATCGGTCGTGCCCTCCGATCCGCCGACCGCGTGACCCTCGTCAGTGTGGTCGGCCGGTGGCTGCGCTCCGGCGTAAGACGCCTTGTCTTCCCGGATTCGGTCGGTCTCGCCGATCTCGGTGTCCCCTGCGGTGGGCAGTGCCGAGGCCGGCCCGTCATTCTCGTCGGGGTCGCTCCGCATGTCGGGGTCGGCCTTCACTTCGTCGTCGGTCGTGGTCCAGGTGGTCTTCTCGTTGTCCGGCATCTCTCCACCTTGCCCCAAGACGCAGGATTTCACACCGCCCTTGACTTCAACTGAACTTGAGGTTGTGTGCTCGTCGTCGTGACCACACTCGACCCGGCGAGCCGGCGTATCGGCCTCATCCTCGTCGTCCCGACCCTCATGGTGATGCTCGACGTGACGGTCGGGACCGTCGCGCTGCCGCAACTGACCACCGAATTCGACGCGCCGCTGTCCAGCGTGCAGTGGGTGACCACCGCGTATGCACTGGCCCTTGTCGCGGTCATGCCGCTGTCGGCCTACGCCAGCAACCGCTTCGGCGGCCGACGGGTCTACTGCGCCGCCCTCCTGGTCTTCGTTCTCGGTTCGCTCCTCACTGCCCTGTCCTGGAACATCGGCAGTCTCATCGTCTTTCGTGCACTCCAGGGGCTCGGTGGTGGGATGCTGCAACCCGTCGGCATGGCCATTGCGCTGCAGGCCGTGCCGGAGGCGCTGCGCGGTCGGATGATGGCCATCCTGGGACTACCCACCCTCGTCGGTCCCGTGCTCGGTCCGGTGCTGGGCGGCGTACTCGTCGACCACGGCAGCTGGCGTGTCGTCTTCGCGGTGAACGTACCCCTCGGCCTGATCGCGGCGGTCCTGGCGTGGCGGTTCTTCCCCCGAACCGCCACGCGCGGCATGCCGCGAATCGACCTGCGAGCCGTGGCGGCGCTGTCACCGGGCGGGGCGTTCCTGGTTCTCGGCCTGGCCCGCGCCGGGGACACCGGGTCGCTGCTCGCGGCATCGATACTTGTCCCGGTCGGTATCGGCCTGGTCCTGCTGGGCTACTTCGTCCGACGATCGCTGCGCAGCCGCACGCCCGTCCTGGATCTCCGGTTGCTGGCGCACGCGCGTCTGCGCGGTGGCGTCGTGGTGATGATCTTCTTCGCCGGGGCGTACTTCGGGTCGATGACGATCCTGCCCATCTACGTCCAGTCGGTCCGGTCCGATTCGGCCACGACCGCCGGCATGCTGTTCGTCCTCCCCGCGCTCCTGAGCGGCATCACTCTCCAGATCGCCACGCGGGTCGCCGATTCCGTGGACCCGCGACGGGTTGCGATCTGCGGCATCGTGCTGTCGACGACGGCGATGATTCTGATGGCCACACTGCTCGACGAGTCGACCCCCTACCCGGCCGTCGTCGCGATCCTCGCTCTCATGGGGATCGGTGTCGGCGCGACGATGCTGCCCACCATGACGGCCGCCACCCGCGACCTCGAGGGCGCAGACACCCCGGGCGGCACGACCATCCTCACGACCTCGAATCAGTTCGCCGTCGCGCTGGCGTCGGCCGCGATCACGGCCACCATTGCGGCCCTGATGAACTCGCGCAGCACGGCGGTCGACGGGCGGGGAGTGGCGGGTGCGATGTCATTGAGTCCCGCCGAACGCATCGACGCCGCGCCCGAGTTGGCCTCGGCGATCGCCGACACGTACCTCCTCACGGCGGGTCTTCTCGTGTGTGCCCTGCTCGCGGCCGTGTTCGTGATGCCGGCGCGGCGGACCCTTCGAGACGCTCGCAAGCTCGCTCCTCAGGGGGCGGGGTGATGTGCGCGAGCTTGCTGCTCAGGGGGCGGGGTGATGTGCGCGAGCTTGCTGCTCAGGGGGCGGGGTGATGTGCGCGAGCTCGCTGCTCAGTATCTGCGGCCTGGCGGCCGTCGTGGACTGCGAAAACATTCGTGAGCGTCTGGACTCCATGCTCCCTGAGGTGCGAGCGAAGCGAGCCACGAAGGGTGTAGCAACACGCCTCACCAGGCCCTTCGTGGCTCGTCGACCTCGACGCGCTCCTTCGTCGCTTGCTCGGCCCGGCGGCTGGCGCTCCTCGCACCTCAGGGATCAGGGGTTTGAGGTTCTTTCGGATTAGGGAGCAGTGGTTATGCAGTTCTTCCGGCTCAGGGGGCAGGGTCAATCCGCGGCACCGCGGCGAGGAGCTCGCGGGTGTACGGGTGTTGCGGGTCGTCGAAAACGGCGTCTGCCGAACCGTATTCGACGACCTCGCCGGCACGCATCACGGCGATGTCGTCGCTGACGTGGTGGATGACACCCAGGTCGTGGGAGATGAATACCAGGGCGACGCCGGTTTCCGCCTGCAGGCGGGCCAGCAGGTCGAGGATCCGCGCCTGGATGGACACGTCGAGGGCCGAAACCGGTTCGTCGCACACGATGACGGCAGGCCGCGGGGCGAGCGCTCGGGCGATCGCGACGCGCTGGCGCTGTCCGCCCGACAGTCGTGAGGGGTGACGGTGCCGGTACTCCGCTGGCAGCCCGACCTGGTCGAGGAGTTCGGTGATCCGGTGGTCGAGGTCTGCGCTGCGAACGCCGGTCACCCGCAGGGCGTCAGCCAGGATGCGGTCGACGGTCCATCGTGGGTCGAACGAGCTGAGTGGGTCCTGGTAGATCACCGAGATCAGGTGGCGCGACTCGCGGCGGCGGGCTTCGGAGAGTCCGGACCACGCCGCGCCGTTCAATTCGACCGTGCCGGAATCGGGTTCGGTGAGACCGAGGATGATCCGCGCGGTGGTGGTCTTGCCCGAGCCCGACTCGCCGACGATGCCGAGGGTACGACCGGGCGCGAGGTCGAAGCTGACCCCGGCCACGGCGGGTCGGGCGGTGATCGCGTTGCCGGTGAACGACTTGTGCAGGTCGCGGACACGCAGGGCGAGTGGCTGTTCGGGTCTCGGCGACGCCGGAGTCGCGAGCTGTTCACCGCTGACGAGCAGCGTGCCCTTGGACGCGCGGGATGGGATCGCGTCGATGAGACCCCGGGTGTACTCGTGCTGGGGAGCGGTGAGCACCTCGCGTGTGTTGCCGTACTCGACGATCTCGCCGTCGCGCATGACGGCCACGCGGTCGGCGAGGCGTGACACGACGGCCAGATCATGCGAGATGAGGATGATGCCGTTGCCACGCGACTTCGCCTCGGCCAGCACGTCGAGGATCTGTGCCTGGACCGTGGCGTCGAGGGCCGTCGTCGGTTCGTCGGCGATCAGGAGTCTCGGATCCTGGGCGAGCGCGGATGCGATGAGGGCACGCTGGCGGAGACCGCCGGAGAGTTCGTGGGGACGCTGACGCGCCCGGACCCGCGGTTCGGGGACGCCCACGAGGTCGAGCAGCTCGACGACTCGTTCCTCTCGGAGCGCCCGCCCGAGCCGCTTCGGGGACCGGCGGCCGACCCCACCGTGCGCGGTCAGCGATTCGGCGATCTCGCTGCCCACCGTGCGCAGTTGATCCAGGGACACCAGGGCGTCCTGGAGGACGAATCCGATCTCACGGCCTCGGATGGCGCGCCAGTCGCGGTCGACCAGGCCGCGCAGGTCACGTCCGTCGAACGACAAGGCCGCGGCATCGATCTCGGCTCCCGGCCCGGTGAGGCCGATCAGGGTGCGTGCGGTGACGGACTTGCCGGAACCCGATTCGCCGACGATTGCCAGGCACTGTCCGGCGTCGACCTTGAACGACACGCCCTTCACGACCTCGCGGCCGGCGAACGAGACACGCAGGTCGCGGACCTCGGCCAGCGTTGTGTCGGTGCGGTTTTCACGGGTGGCGGACACTGCCTCCCGGGTGACGACGGTCATCGACGATCTCCTTCCAGGCGAGTGCCGAGGTACCGGCCCACGGTCGTGAATGCCAGTGCCACCGCGACGATCACGAGACCGGGGAAGATCTCGAGCCACCAGGCAACGGTGATGTAGGTGCGTCCGGCGTCGAGCAGTGCGCCCCACTCGGGTGCGGGTGGTGGTACGCCGAGTCCGAGGTAGGCCAGTCCCGACGCCCAGATGATGGCCTGCCCCACACCGAGTGTCACGGTGACGATCATCGGGCGGAGTGCATTGGGTGCGATGTGCTGCAGAAGGATTCGGCGACGAGGATGTCCCAGGGCGGTCGCGGCCTCGATGTAGGGCGCGTTGCGTACGGCAAGTACCTGACCGCGGACGATGCGGGCGTACCCGGGCGCGATACCGATGCCGATCGCAAGGATGAGAGTCCACTGCCCGGGGCCGAACACCGACGTGAGGAGCAGGCCCAGCAGCACGATGGGAAAGGCGAACATCACCTCGATCCACCTGTTGGCCAGTGCCTGGGCGACGCGGCCCGACAGCCCCGCGGCGATGCCGAGCAACACCGCCAGGACCGATGCGAGCGCGACCGCGCCGAGCCCGATGATCAGCGATTGTCTTGTCCCGGCGATGACGCGGCTCAGCAGGTCTCGGCCCGACAGGTCGGTGCCGAACGGGTGCGCCCAGCTGGGTGGTTGCAACGTCGCGTCCAGGTCGACGGCGAGCGGGTCGTAGGGTGCGAGCAGGTTGGGTGCCACCGCCGCTACGAGCAGTAGCGCGAGAACCACGAGCGCGGCGATCACCGTCGCCGGCGGCCACGAGCGATGCGGGTCGTCGTCCTGCCCGCGAGACGTGCCGGTGGTGGACCTGCGGACCGCCGAGAGCGCGTTCGTCAGTGCGGGCCGGACCGGATTGGTGAGGGTCATGGGACCTCGATCCTGGGGTCGATGACGGTGTAGAGGAAGTCCACGACGAGGTTGGCGACCGTGTAGACGAGCGCGACGAAGAGCACGATGCCGCTCACCAGCGGGACGTCGCGCGAACTGGCCGCCGCGACGAGCGTCTGACCGATACCCGCACGCGCGAAGACGGTTTCGGCGATGACGGCACCGGACAACAGCGCGCCCATCGCCCAACCCGAGACCGTGATCGCGGGAAGGACGGAGTGTCGCAACACATGTCGGTATCGGACCGACAGGTCACCGAGTCCCCGACTCTGCGCGGTGAGCACGAAGGGTTGATCCAGTGCGCGGGCGAACTCGTCGCGGGCGATCTGGCCGAGGAACCCCGACAGCGGGATGGCCAGTGTGAGCACCGGAAGGACGAGTCCCCACAGGCCGGTTCCGCTCTCGACGGGAAACCAGCCGAGGTTGATCGCGAACACCACCAGGAGAATCGATCCCACCCAGTATTGCGGCAGGCCGGCGCTGACGGTCTCGATCAACGACCCGGCCGCGCCCCAGGGCCCGCGGCGGCCCGCGGTGAGTGTCGTGAGGACGAGCACGAAGAGCCATGCGACGACCAGGGCGGTGAGGGTGAGGACGAGCGTGGGTCCGATCTGGTCGGCGATGATCTCGGTGACCGGCTGTTGCAGCTGGTACGAGATGCCGAGATCGCCGTGCAGAAGGCCACCGAGATAGTCCAGGTACTGCGACCACACCGAGTCTTCGAAGCCGTACTCGGCGTTGACCGGGGCGAGTTCGTCCGGGGTGCGTTCCCGGCTCTCACCCGATGAGAGGTTGAGGAGCAGGGTCGCGCGGTCGCCGGGGGCGAGGACCTGGAGCAGGAAGGTGACCGAGGCCGCGGCCCACAGCACGAAGACAGCGGATCCGATCTTGCCCGCCCACCGGGTCAGGCCCCGCGGGGGTAGGACCTGGCGTCTGGCCGCGGTCACGGCCGGGTGGTCGACCAGGGTCATCGCACGAACCTCGCATCCGCGAACACCGGTTCGCCTTGTGATTTCTCGACCCACACTCCGTGCAGACGCGGTGACACCGCCAACGACGTTGTCTGCGTGTACAACCCGATAGACAGCGCGTTGTCACCGATGAGGCGCTGGGCGTCGCGGTAGAACGCCCGGGCCTGCACCGGATCCGAGGAGGAATTGCCCTTCTCGATGAGGGTCTGCAGGTGTGGGTCGTTGTAGTACGCGGTGTTGTGCGGGTTGGGACTGTCCGGGAGTCGCTGACGCCAGTTGATGTACAGCAGGCCCGGGGTCGGGCTGGTCCAATAGCCGACGTAGGCGTCGTAGGTCGGCGCCTTGGCGTACTGCCCGCCGAAATAGGCACTCTGGGTGGCCGGGACGAGCTGGATGTCGAAGCCCACGTCACGCGCCTGTCGAGCCACCGCCTGCAGGATCGCGGCACCCTCGGGTCCGACGATCGCGTCCGCGGCGTACACGACCCGAGCGGTCAGACGTCGGCCGTCCTTCGTGCGGATGCCGTCGTCGTCTCTGCCGGTCCAGCCCGCTTCGTCGAGCAGGGCCGCGGCCGCAGCAGGATCATGCGGGTAGTTCCCGGCCTCCGGGTCGTAGTCCGGGGTGCTCTGGCTGAGGGCGCCGTTGGCGTTGTAGGGGACGACGCCGAGAAACGCCGTCTCGACGGCTTTGCGACGGTCGGCCGAGTACGCGAACGCCTGGCGGACCCGGACGTCGTCGAACGGGGCGTGGTCGACGTTCAGGGTGATGGCGTTGGGGCGCCCCGGTGTCACGTAGCGGCTGACCTGATAGCGGCTGGTCGCGTCCGCCCAGTTGWTGGCCGGCACGTTGTAGATGACGTCAGAGGAGTCGCTGCGCAGTGATCCGTAGCGCAGCACCGGATCCTTGAGGAACTTCCAGATCAGTTTGTCCACGTAGGCCGGACCCTGGTTCTTCGCGTTCGCCGGCGGCGAGGTGTAGTTGGGGTTGCGCACGAAAGTGATGCTGCGGTTGCGATCCCAGCGCTCGATGATGAACGGGCCGGACCCGACCGGGCTGGTGCAGTTCGCCTTCGGACCACGCGCCAGCGCGGTCGGCGACTGGATTCCGAAGTAACCCTGCGTCAGCACGGTGAGGAGCGGGGTGTACGGCGACTTGAGGTTCATCCGGTAGGTCAGCGGTCCGACGACCTCGTCGGACTCGAAGTACTTGCCGATGTAGGACACCACCGTGCCGTTGGGCTTGTCCGGATTCAGATACGACGCGAAGGTCGCACGAACGGCCTCGGCGTCGAGCGGTGTGCCGTCGCTGAACTCGACACCGGGCTTCAGATGGAAGGTGTACGAGCGTCCGTCGGGGGAGATGTCCCAGCGGGTGGCGAGCCACGGCACCACTCGTCCCGAGTCGTCCAGCGACACCAGGTTGTCGAGGTATTGCCTTGCCAGATAGGCGTTCTGGACCCACCCACCGTGCACGCAGGGCGGTTCCTGCTCGTGGCCGTAGGAGATGGTTCCGCCCGAGACGTACTGGCCCGGCGTGGCGGGGACCCCTGTCGACTCGCCGTCACCGGTGCGTGGCTGGGCACATCCGGCGAGCAATGCCGCGCAGGTCAGAGCGATGCCGACCGCGGGCAGCAGGCGGTGTCGGCGCGGTGGTCGCATCTCAGGACTTCGTCGCAGCACAGAAATTCTCCTCGGGCAGCACAGATGGCGGCGAACGCCGCTCGAGGTCGTGGGACACGACAGCGCGAGCCCGGCGTCGGGACGGGAATCACCACAACCTAGGGGCTTCGGACGGTGTCGGGCACCCCTTGAGGCCACCGTGATCCGAAGTCGCCGCACACGCGTCGTCGTCCGTAACGTCGCGCAGAGTCCGACGCCTCGTGATCAGGAGCATCCATGTCCGCGCCCCCCTTGAACTTCGCCGCCTTCGTCATGAACACGACGTCGCACATCCTGCACGGAGCATGGCGGGCACCGGAGGCGCAGCAGCACCGCTTCAACGACCTCGACCACTGGATCGGCCTCGCAAAACTGTTGGAGGAGGCCCGGTTCGACTTCATCTTCTTCGCCGACGTGGTCGGACTGTACGACGACTATCAGGGGGACTGGAAGAAGTTCGTCGACTCCGGCCTGCAGATCCCGAGCAACGACCCGCTGGTGCTGGCATCCGCGATCGCCTCGCACACAGAGCATCTGGGCATCGCCATCACGAGTTCGATCCTGCAGGAGCACCCGTTCGACTTCGCTCGCAAGATCTCCACCCTCGACCATCTGAGCAAGGGTCGGATCGCGTGGAACATCGTCACGAGCTTGTCCGACAACGCCTGGCGCAACTTCGGATACGACGGGATCACCAAACACGACGACCGCTACGCGTGGGCCGACGAGTACGTCGACGTCGCCTACAAATTGTGGGAGGGATCCTGGGACGAGGGTGCGCTCATCCAGGACAAGTCGGGTGGTCTGCACGGGGACTACGACCGGGTCCACAAGATCAACCACGTCGGCGAGCACTACCGTGTCGAGGGACCACATCTGGTGTCACCGTCCCCGCAGCGGACCCCGGTACTGTTCCAGGCCGGCTCCTCGCCAGCCGGACGACGTTTCGCGGCCCGGAATGCGGAGGCCCAGTTCATCCTCTCGCCGTCTCCCGACGCGGCGCGCACGCTGATCGCCGACACTCGGCGCCTCGCTGCCGAGGCCGGCCGGGAACCGACGGATCTCCAGTTCTTCCAGGGACTCTCGTTCGTGATCGGGAGCACCGAGGAGGAAGCTGCGCGCAAGTCGCGCGAACTCGACGAGCTCATCGACCCGAGCACGATCATCGCCCACTCGGCGGGCGGCATCGGCGTGGATCTCGGACACTACGACCTCGACACCCCGATCGGGCAGATCCACACCGAGGGCTCCCAGAGCTTCCTGCTGTGGCTCCGGGAGGCCGTGCCCGACCGCGAGCCGACCGTGCGCGATCTCGCCCAGTTGCGAAGCCGCACCGGCCGGGTCGTCGGCACACCGGACCAGATCGCCGACCGGCTCGAGCAGTGGCGCGACGCCGGCGTGGGTGGCATCAACGTCATCAATGCGACCATCCCCGGCAGCTATGTCGAGTTCGCCGAACACGTGCTGCCCGTCCTGCGCGAGCGGGGCCTGGCGAAGCGGGAGTACGCCGAGGGGACCTCACGGGCCAAACTATCTGGCCGCGACCGACTTCCGGAGTCACACCCCGCGGCACGCTATCGCGGCGCGTTCGCGGGGGTCCCCGCATGACCGCCCCCGCGCGGGTCGTGACCGACCGGAACGTGATCCTCGCCGAGATCGCGGCCGGCTCGGCCGAGCGCGAGCGCCAAGGGCGGGACCCACGGGAGGCCGTGGCCTTGCTCAGGCGGTCGAGGCTGACCGCGCTGTCCCTCGACACCCAGTCGGGGGGTGCCGGGGCCGGGAGCGTCGAACTCTTCGAGTTCATCATCGACCTCGCCCGGGCCGACCCGATCGCGGCGCACATCCTGCGCGCCCACTACTGGTTCGTCGAGCAGATCGAACGTCTGCCGGTCGGGCCGGTGCGCAGCCGCTGGAGCGAGCGGATCGCCGCGGGGGCCATCGTCGGTAACGCGTCCAGTGAACGCGGTGTCGCCGCCGGGTCACGGCAGTACGCGACACAGCTCGTCCCCGATGGTGACGGCTGGCGCCTGCGCGGCGAGAAGTTCTACAGCACCGGAACGGCTTTCGCGGACTACGTCACGGTGCTCGCGATCGTCCCGGACGCGTTGCGTTCACGGCTGGTGAAAGTGGTCGTCCCGGTAGACCGCGACGGGGTGAGCGTCGTCGACGACTGGGACGGAATCGGGCAACACCGCACCGGCACCGGCTCGACGCTGTTCGACGACGTCCGGGTCACCTCCGACGACGTCCTCGAGTTCGTCGAACTCGACGACTCCACACCGCCCGCCGCCAACGACGGCCCGTTCCTGCAGTTGTTCCTGCAGGCGCTGATCGCCGGCATCCTCCTGTCCGCCTCGGATGACGCAGTGGCGCTGCTGCATTCGCGTGCGCGGACCTTCGAGCATGCGCCGTCGCCCGAGCCACGGCAGGATCCGATCCTGCTGGAACGGATCGGTGAGATCGACGCGGCCGCACACGTCGCGCGTGACGCGGTCCTGAGTGCCGCGCGACATGTCGAGACCGCGAACGCGTTGGCACGACGCGGGGTCATCGACGTCGAGCAGTTCGCGCAGGCGTCGCTCGCCGCCGCGCGCGTCAAGGTGCACGTCGATCGCATCGCCCTCCCAGCGGCGGCGGCCGTCTTCGACGTGGGCGGCGCGTCGTCGGCGAGCCGCAGCCGCAACCTGGACCGGCACTGGCGCAACATCCGGACCATCACCCTGCACAACCCGACGTCGTACAAGGCCGTCGCCATCGGGGACCTCCGCGTGAACGACACCCCGTTGCCGGGCAACGGGTACTTCTGACCGGGCGTGTCAGTCCCGTTGGTGACGCATCTCGCCAGGACCTTTCGTGACGGCCTCCGCAAGCTCCGGCCTCCTCAGGGAGCAGAGGGGGACGCTCGCGAACTCGCTCTCCAGACCTGCGGCCCGATGGTCGTCGTGGACTACGAAAGAACACTCTTGAGCGTCCACATCTCTGCTCCCTGAGCCTGGATCCGTGGATGGGTGCGGGGTGTCGATGACAAGAAAATGCCCTCTGAGCTGGAATGATTGGTGGTGTTGAGACAACAAAACAAACCAGTCAAAAGGCATTTTCAGTGAAAGTATCGCACACGTTCTCCGCCGAGTCCGCGGTCTTCGACGACGACAACCTGGTGTCGCACGCCGGGCTGGTACCGGTCATGGCGGTGGCTGAGTCGACCGGGTTGGCGTCCCTGCTGGGCGAACGGGTCGATCTCGGCACCACCCAGGTCGCCTCCGCTGGGGCCAACCTCGAGGCGAAACTGTTGACCGTGATCGCCGGATTGTGTTGCGGCGCTGACAGTATCGACGACCTCGGGATGGTTCGCAGTGGTGGGCACACCCGCCTGTTGGACCGCGTGTACGCCCCAGCCACGATCGGACAAACGCTGCGCGAGTTCACCCCCGGACATGCCCGGCAACTCAACGCGGTGATGACCCACACATTGCCGGCGATGTGCGCCACGGCGGGTCTGCTGCCCACCGACGGGTCCCAGGTATTTGTCGATATCGACTCGCTACTACGCCCGGTCTACGGCTACCAGAAAGAAGGCGGCTCCTACGGGCACGCCAAAATCGCCGGGCGTGAACTCCTGCGCAAAGGGTTGTCCCCGCAGGTCACCACTCTGTCCGCAGCCGGGCATGCCCCGGTGATCGGCAACGCCTGGCTACGCGCCGGGCGCACCGCTTCCGGGAACGGGGCAGCGAGAATGATCGCTGAAACCCTGACCACCGCACGCCGGTGTGGGGCGAGCGGGGAGATCACCGTGCGCGGCGACGCCGCCTATGGCACCGCTGCGGTGATGCGTACCTGTCAACGCCTCGGAGCGACGTTCTCGCTGG
>NZ_LZMP01000049.1:0-12290 GCF_001691435.1 Gordonia sp. UCD-TK1
CTACGGTGCCATCGCGATGAATGCAGGACTGACAGCGTCGATCGCCGCGCTGCCGCAGCAGTTGCGCAAAACGTTGACGTGGGATCGCGGCAAGGAACTGTCCGCTCACGCCCAGTTCGCGATGGACACCGGAACGCAGGTGTTCTTCGCCGATCCGCACTCACCGTGGCAGCGACCATCCAACGAGAACACCAATGGTGTTCTGCGCCAATATTTTCCTAAGGGAACTGATCTGTCGCGGTGGTCAGCTGAGGACCTCGAGGCCATCGCCTACACCCTCAACAACCGTCCTAGAAAAATCCTTGGATGGAAAACTCCCGCCGAAGTCTTTGGCGAACAACTACACTCGCTACAACAACCCAGTGTTGCATCGACCGATTGAACGCGCCCAATTCCGATCGCGAAAATTCGTACACGCCTTGAACACTCATGGACTCACGGGGTCGATGGGCAAAGTCGGAGCGTGCGGGGACAACGCAGCGATGGAGAGTTTCTTCGCACTCCTGCAACGCAACGTGCTCGACCGCCAACGCTGGGACACCCGCGAGCAGCTTCGGATCGCGATCGTCACCTGGATCGAACGGACCTACCGCCGCCGGCGCCGGCAAGCCCGCCTCGGTCGGTTGACGCCTGTCGAGTTCGAAGCAATGATCAACACCGCCGCTGCCGCGGCATGACACCCAAACTGTCACCTATCCGTGCAGCAGTCCCCATCGGCAAATGCATTGCTTCTATAGAAGTGTGCCCACCGAACGCTGACGACGTTCGGTGGGCACACTTGCGCCCTATAGCGGCGCTAATTCGATACAACCGGCAGCTCGCCCTGCTCATGCTTCGCGCGTAACACCTTCTTATCGAACTTGCCCACGCTCGTACGCGGTACCTGCTCCACGAACGTCCAGTTCTTCGGGATCCACCAGTGTGGGATCTCCTCCGGGCAATTTCTTAGGCACCACTCGTGAAGCGTGTCAGCCGACACCTTGCGACCCGGTACCGGAACCACCACGGCGAGAGCTGTTTCCTGCCACCGGGGGTCGGGCATCGCGACAACCGCGGCCTCGGCGACATCTGGGTGCGACATGATCCAGTTCTCGAGCTCCACTGACGAGATCCATTCGCCCCCTGACTTGATGACGTCCTTGGACCTGTCGGTCAGCGTCAGGTACCCGTCCGGGCTGATGTGTCCCACGTCTCCGGTCCGCAACCAGCCATCCCGAAACCTCTCGGCGTCCTCGAGCCGGTAGTAGCTGCCTGTGACCCACGGACCCCGCACTTCGAGTTCGCCGACGGACTTGTCGTCACGGGGAACCGGCAGGCCGCCCTCGTCGATGAGGCGCATCTCCACCCCGCAAATTGCCCGTCCCTGTCGCTTGCGGTACGACATTTCCTTTGTGGGGCTGATCCCGGCGGGAGGCCGACTTACCGCTGCAAGCGGGGACGTCTCAGTCATGCCCCACGCCTGGATAATCTGTACGCCGAAGCGGTCCGCAAACCCTTCGATCAACGACTGCGGGACAGGAGCTCCACCACAGGCGACAAGGTCGATTGATGACAAGTCGACACCCGGATTCGCGATACCGTACTGAAGAAGATCGTTCCAGATTGTCGGTACTGCTCCTGCCTTCGTGGGGCGATGCTGTTGGATCAAGTCGGCGAGCGGCGCCGCTTGAAGGTATCGATCAGGCATGAGCAAGTCCGCGCCGGCCATCAGCGACGCGTAGGGCAGACCCCAGGCGCTGGCATGAAACATCGGCACGACGGGAAGTACACGATCGGCTTCTGCGATCGCCAGAGCGTTACCAGTACACGCTGCAATGGAGTGCAGAAACACCGAGCGATGACTGTAGACGACCCCCTTGGGATCGCCTGTAGTGCCGCTCGTGTAACACATACCCGCAGCCGACCGCTCGTCGGGATCGACCCAAGAGAACATTGGTGATTCTGCTGCGAGCGCGTCATGGTATCGCATCACGGTCACGCCGTGGCCGTCGAGCGGGGAGGTGTCGCCGTCGCCGGTAACGAACACAACCCGAACCGTCGCCAAGCCCGGTAAGACCGCCGCCAACAACGGCACCAGCGACCCGTCCACAATGATGACCTTGTCTTCGGCGTGGTTCGCGATGAACTGCAGCTGAGCCGGTGACAACCGGATGTTCAGCGTATGCAGCACCGCGCCCATCGCGGGTACCGCAGCGTACGCTTCGAGGTGCTCCTGGTTGTTCCACAGCATGGTTGCCACGCGGTCGTCGCCGACCACGCCGACCCGGCGCAGAGCATTCGCCAGACGTGCGCATCGCTCTTCGAGATCGCCGTAGGTTGCGTACCGGGCAGAGTCGCTCGCGGAATAAGTAATCACCTGCCTATCAGTATGATTGGTTGCGACGTGACGCAGTATCGATGACACTGTCATCGGCACCTCCTGCATGGTGCTTTTCATCAAATTCTCCTTTCGCGGCGGACGCTGGATCATTCGGCAGGTCCGTAATCCTGGATCTGCCAGCCGTTCTCGGTCTTCAGCACGACTACTTTCAACAGTGTGGGGAGTTCGCTCGGCTGAGGGTTCTGAACATTCTGGGTCTTCTGGGTGGCGAAGACCAGCACCGTGTATTCCCCCCGGTTCTCGCTGGCGCTGCCGGTGACACTGGTCGCCAGTACGCGTCCCGACGCTTGGACCTTGGCCTGTTCCATGATTTGGGTCAGGGTGGGTTCGACATCGTCGTATCGCTTGACCAACGCATCGCTGGCATTCTCTTTCACTTCGGTAAAGAATGCGCCGGTGTTTTGGTAGCTGTAGGTGAGCGACTTTGTGGTGTAGTCCGATGCTGCCTGCGCTGCCTGCGCTCGTTGTGTGGCAGCGTTCTCCGCGGACGTCTTTGCTTCCCTCATGTCAATGTAGAGGTAAGCAAAGAGGCCGGCCAGCACCGCGAGTGCCACCACGAAAGCGCCGGCGGCCACCGCCTGGACGCGTGCTGATCTCCATCGGTGCCTGGCATCGGACGTCGGGGGGCTTGCCTCGTCCGGGGCGGGACCGTCTTGGGACGTCGCAGATTCTGTAGCACCAGTGGCGTCGCTGCGATCTGCTTTGTCGGAAGCCGCAGTCAGCTTATCCTCAGCGCTGCTGTCCTTGGATTCTGGTCCGTTGTCTTGTGCCGTCATTTGCTGCCTTCTGTGAATGCTGGTGTAGGAGGTATCCATCGGGCGTCAGCGAGGTGATGGCGTGACGGCGATCGGAATCTGCGCCTGCCCCCGATGTGACGCTGGGAATGTTCGAGCCAGAAGATCACCGATCGATCCGAAGTCGATGTATGTGTCTGCGACTTTCGCCGTCGCCGGCTTCACCGCGCGGGTAATGGCGACAATATCGGGCTGGAGTATCTGGATGTAGCCGCTGAGCTTTTCCACTAGCTTCAGGATCGGTGGCCATTTGTCGTAGGACGTAGAAGTGAAAACGATGAACGCACGTTGGATCCTCGCCAAACCGTCGACGGCATCCGGGGTCCGGACCGACGCGGTGCTGAGCACACCGCCCACGTTCGACATAAGGCCCAGGAGGAACTCGGCATTGTCCGCAGTGGTACGGACGGCACCGTCGTCACCGACGAAGTCCACGAGGCGGTGCATCATGTCTCCGATCGTGTCGAGGTCCTTTTGCCGGCCGTCGACTGCCGCCGAGATCGTTTCGTTGATGGACTGAATCGATGCTGGATCGAGCGCGTCCGCCACTGCCGACATTTTCGGGAGCACCTGGGGAACGGATTGCGACACGCGGATGGCGCCGGCGGGCACTAGGTCCCCACTACGCAAGTACTCACTGGTGGTTGTGCCCGGTGGGATGAAATTGATGTATTGTTCTCCCGCGACCGAGAGGTTCTGAATCGTCATGACACTGCCGCGAGGAATCTTATAGTCGGAGTCGATGGACATGTCGACGGCGAGCTGATTACCTGTGACGCGAATAGATGTCACTTTTCCCACCGGCACCCCCTCTAACATTACCGGTGATGTGTCTAGAAGGCCGCCCGAGCTCTCGAGTATGGCCGAGATCGCGTAGTCGGTGCGGAACGGGTTTACCCGTGCCACGTCGATGATCAAGTATGTCGCTCCGACGAGGAGAACGAGGACAAGGGCAACCAGCGATACGAGGGTGCTGCGGATCATGGCATCATTCCGATCGCTCGCAAGACGGTTATGAACGACTCGGCATCACGCCGCGCCAGTTCTCGGCCATCGATAGACACATCGGAGACGTTGATATCTGGCGAGCTGACGAATGGGATGAGCCTTTCGCGTATTACACGAGCCGCCTTGTCGGAAACATCCTTGGAGTAGATGTCCGAGTACGCGATGGACGCGACCACTGGCGCGATCGCGCCCACCGTTTCCTTGATGCGGGAATACTCAGGGTCGACGATACGGCCTGCGGATACCGCGAAGTCGCGCAGATTAGCGATGAGTAGCGCTACGTCAATTAGCGAGTAGCCCAGACCATAAAAGTTCACTCCCCCCTTGGTCAACATTCGGTCTGTACCTGACGGGTCGGCCAGGATCACTTTGAGTGTGCGATCGGCTGACTGCAGGATTACGTCGAGTTTGTCGGTGTTGGCAGACACCTCAGACACGGTGCGCAAGGTCGTGCGGTAGAGCGCATCGAACTGGGCGGGGTCACTCGGAAAAGTCGAGTTCAGCGTCGATATCGCGGTATGGATTTTATCGAGTTCACCCCCGCCCAATACGTTAGCCATACCCCGCATCACGTCCTCGACGTTGGCAGCCGGTTCGGTGCGTGAGAGAGGTATTACCGATCCCGCGCGCAGCAAGCCTTGGGTGGACTGCTGTGCAGGGGGAAGGATGGCCACATAAATCTCGCCCAGGAGAGTGTCTTGGCGGAGTTCCGCGCGCGAATCTTCCGGCAGCTGGGCGTCTTTATCAATTCGGGCAGCAACCAGCGCGTGGCCTCCGTCGTAAGCGACGCTGGTGACGGCACCGACGTCAATCCCTCGAGAGAGGACTTTGGCACGGGCAGGCAAGTTCAGAGCACTCGTGAACTCGATCTCGATGTCGTAGCCGTCTCGGGCGGATGATCCACCGATGGTCGGCGGGTTGTCAGCACTGATGCTGCAGGCGGCGAGGGCGATAGTCGCTACGAACAGCGTCACGATCGCGGCCGTGACACGACGAAGGTAGCCGTAGATCATCATCGAGGTTGCCCTCCGATCAAGTTGGCGATCGTCGCCGCTTCGTTACCCGTCGCGCAAACGTCCTTGACGGAAGGAGGAGCGCACGCGTTCTTGAGGGCCTGCAGTGGTACAGATATTGCGAATGCCCGCAGGATCGACTTCGCATCTGGATGCTCAACGATGAGGTCAGCTGTTCGAGCGGCGACGGACGCAAGTATGTTTTCTTGCTTGCCCGCTTGCGAGAGGAGGGGAACCGCAGCATCTCCAAGTGAGAAAATAGGTGGCCCGAAGTCAGACGATAGGCGCGACAGGATAGGGACGAAGGTGCCTGCGTACTCTGTTGCGGCGCCGAATGTTTGACCGAAAGCAACAATCACCTCAATTGCGCCTACGAAGTTGTCGAATAGCTGGGTCACCTCAGTACTGTTTTCGGTGGCAACACCGGTTAAGGTGGCGAGATTGGCTACAATCCTGCGTATCTGGCTATCACGCCGGGTCGGATCGTTGATTAGCGTGGCCGAGTCCTGGAGAATGCCGGATATATCACCCTGGGTCCCTTCCATGTTTTTCGAGACGAGTGTAAGTGCCTGAAGAATCGCATCCGTGTTACGTCCGTCGTCCTTGACGAGTTCGTCTGAAAGAGTGCTGATCGCGTCGAGCGTTTGACTAATCCCCAGTGGAGTCCTGGTCTTTTCCAGTGGGATACACTCAGCCGACTTGTAATATTCTCCGCCACGATAGGGATGGGTGAACTCGATTTGTCTTTCGGTGACAATCGAGGTGGACACCAGGGTCGCACCCACATCTGCGGGAAGCGGCACGGTCTTGTCGATCCGCATATCGACACGCACACCTTTCTGTCCCTCCTCGTGAATGCCTACGACCCTGCCCACCTTCTTGCCGAGCATCGCGACGGAATTGCCTTCGTACAGACCTGATGCGTCAGAAAACTCCGCACATAGTGATCGCGTGTCGTCGTCGGCTGTCGCATAGTCGATTCCGACGCCGCCGATCACTACTGCCAGTGTGACAATGGTGGCGATCGGGATCAGATGCCGACGCATCCGCTCCGTCAACATTTGTTATCACCAATCGGGATACAGACGCGGACGGTCGGTTCAGGACTCGCAGGTCCGACCTGCGGAGCATTGAGGAGAATGCTCAGTCTTCTGGTGATCTGATCGACCTGGGCCAGCGCGTCTTGGTAGGCGGGCATCTGGGCCGACACCTTGTTTAGAAGGATCTTAAACTGCTGTACCGATGGTTCTATACCGTCGCGGTACGCGACAAGCGGCCGGGTCAGCAACTTAAAAAGACGACGTAGATAATCGAACCCGCTCTGGACGTTGGCGATGTCTGGTCCAAGGGTGCGGGCAAGGAAGCTGAGCTGGCGTAGGAAGTCCACGAGTACCTGCTTGCGGTTTGCGAGGGCAGCGACATACTCGTCGGACAAAGCCACCGTCTTGTCGAGTTGTGCGTACTGACGCTCCAGCAAGTCCATCAGGCTGCTCGCGTTTTGCAGGGCATCAGGGATATTGGTGTTTCCGTCGGAAAAGGCATCCTGTAGCAACGCCGCCGTGCGCCGTAGATCAACACCACGCACGTCACGGAACACCGGTGTAGATGTCTCCAGGGTGCTGGAAATATCATAGGTGCTGCCTGTCTGCACCAGTGGGATCGCGCCGTCAATGGCCGACGGGCCTGAACCTGGGTCGAGGTCCAATACACGTCCACCGATAGGGGTGAGGAGACGGACGTTCGCCGTCGCGTCCGACCGAACGGCAATCGAGTCATCCAGCCGGAACCGCACGGTGATGAACGTTCCGGTCAGGTCGACCGACGCTACCTTGCCTTTCCTGATCCCGGCGATACGTACCTGGTCGCCAGCTTCCAATCCGCCGGTATTGACTAACTCCGCGCTGTAGATAGTTTGTCCGGGCGGCGAGATATACACAGCTCCGGCGGCGACGAGACCGGCCACCGTGACCATCGTTACGACCCCCGCCAGGATGAGGTCCCGCCGACGCTGCGGGCGGTGATGCGGACGCTTGCCGAAGAAACGGGTCACTGGCACACCACCAGTCGTTGACCCATCAGGGCGATCTGCACTGTTCTCGGTAGGTCGAGCACCCCTCGGGCACACCCTGCCGCCGAGGGCGGGGGAGTCGCGTTGGATGTTGCGGCCAGGGCGTCCAGGAGCGGCTTCAGGAGAACGGCACCATTCAGTAGGCCTTCTGTATCCCCTGGCTCCCGCACTAATCTCTGAAAGATAGCCGCGAAGCTGGTGTCGTAGGTCGACTCGATCTGCTCACCGGCGAGTACAGTCTTTGCCATCGAACGGTTGACCTCTCGCAGCGAGGCCCGCAGTCGATCGCTCACGCGGCTGAACGCATCGACGATTGACCCCAATTTGTCTATCAACTCAACCAGTTCAGCGGAGCGCCCCATCAACTGGTCGGACACCTGCCCCAGGCTCGTCACAATATTGGTGATGATCTCTGAACGCTGGTTCCCGTAATCAGTGATGTTCGCGACTTGCTTCATGACTGGTGCGATACCTCGACCGTCTCCCTGGGCAACCCGTAGAAGGTTCGACTGAAGCTCGTTGATTTCCGCAGTATTCAATGTATCGAATACTGGTTTGAAACTGTTGAATAGTGTCGATACGTCGAAGGACGGGACGGTCTTCTCGAGTGCCACCTGTGTGATCGAGTCCTGGTCGGCGCCTTGTCCGGCATTGATGAGTTCCACATACCGCTGCCCCAGCAGATTTTGGTAACGCACAGCGGCAGTCGTCGCGGGGGTAATCGCGACACCGTCATCCAGTTGGAAACGGACGATCGCTGTTGAGCCCTCGAGATCGACAGCCGTTACATATCCCACTTTCACTCCAGCGAGTCGTACCCCGTCGCGGGGCTTGAGTCCGGAAGCGTCGGCAAACACCGCGGAACGCTGCGAACTGGGTGACCCTTCGTTGGTCGGCTGCAGAATCGCGATGATGACATATGAAAGGACTCCGATGAGAGCGATGAAAGCGACGATTTTAATGATTGTGGGTGTTAGCGACCTCAGAGTCATCGCGTGGCACCCCCCATTCTCAATGCGCCTTGTAGGGCAGGCGACGTCTGGACCACCAGTGCTAGCTGGAGCTGGACCCGTTCGTTGAATTTCGGCAAGGCTTTGTCGATGCCATCGAGGATCTGCGGGATCGTGTACACCGTGCGAACTAGCCCCGAGGCGGATCTGGCGACGGGCCGCGCTAGGTCAAGGCCGACGTCTAACAGCGAACTCAGGGCTGGGTAATTCTTATCGAGCAGGCCGCCGAGCCCACCGAAAAGAACCTTTCCCGTGTCGCCGAGATTACTCTTCGTGCGGTCGATGTTTTGTTGGGTGGCGAAAAAGTCAGCGATATCGACGTTCTTCAAGACGCCAGGGACAAACGGCGTCATGAAGTCGGCGACTCCGGTGGACAGGTTAGCCGCAATTCCTAGGTCCTCCCCGACCGGCCGTTTCTGGACATCTCGCGTGAGTTGCGCAATCTGGAGAACGAGTCTTCCGCTATCAGCCATTGCCTGCGAGTCCTCAACGATGAACCTCACTACCGCTTCAAATGAGGGCTGGTCCAGTGCCTCGACCAGCGTGGAGATCTTGCGAACAAGCGTTGACACCGAGGGCTGTTCAGATTGCAACCTGCTCACGTAGACACTCCCGCCGGAACCGATGGGTGGTCCTTGTCCAGGATCTACGATCTCCAGTGCAGTTGGTCCCAATGCGTTTGACGAGGTGTAGTTCACCGTCATGCCCTGCCGGAGAACTAGGTCGTTACCGGAACCGGTGAGGTTGATTTTGACCGCCGCGCCACGGTCTCGAACCGCGATGCTCGAGACCTCCCCCACGGTGAACCCAAGGTACTTCACATCCGATCCCCCCTTCAATCCGTCGCCTATCGCGTCGGTGTTGATGGTCAACGACGTGTGATCGCTGAAGTCGCCGTTAGCGTCACTTATCAGTAAGTAGGCAGCTATCGCGCCGAGGATCAATAGGGCGACCCCCCGAAGGGCCAGGTTCCCGTGCGACGGCTCGCGTCCGGACGGATCATGAAAGACAGCCACTGAACCCCCTACCCTGAAATCCGTACGCCGGAATCGAATCCCCACATCAGAAGGGTCAAGATCATGTCCTCCACGACGATGACTATGAGGCTCGTGCGGATCGCTCGACCGGACGCTCGACCCACCCCCTCAGCTCCGCCTGTGGCGAAGTAGCCCTGATAGCTATGGATAATCACTACAGAAATGACAAATACAAGAACTTTGATAAGCGAGAAGGCAAGATCCTGAGGTTTGAGGAACTGGTCGAAATAGAAATCGTAAGTGCCGCCGGATTGGCCGTGAACTTGTGTGACGACGAGTTTGGCGGCCCCGAATCCGAGAATAAGCGCGACGATGTACAAAGGAATCACGGTCGTGATCGACGCAACTACGCGAGTGCTGACGACGAATGGAATAGGACGTACCGCCATAGCCTCGAGAGCGTCGATCTCCTCGGAAATGCGCATCGAGCCGATCTCAGCTGTCAACCGGCAGCCGGCTTGTGCTGCGAACCCGATCGCCGCGATCATTGGCGCAAGCTCTCGGGTGTTGGCATAGGAAGAGATGAACCCCGTCAGTGAACCCATCCCTACGAGGTCCAGAGAGGCGTAACCCTGGATACCGATTGAGGCGCCGACGGCGATGCCGAGGATGGCGAGGACGATGGCCGTTCCACCACCGACCAAGACTGCACCTCTACCCCAGGCGAATTCTTGTATGTAGAGCAGGGTTTGGCGTCGGTAGGTGGTGATCACATGGCGGATGCCGAGGACCGCGGCGATCACAAAGGTCGCGACGTGCCCCAAGCGTTCAGGTACGTGTACAACTGGCGCGATCACGGCTTCGACAGGGCGGGTGGCGGCGGAGAACCTCCGGGAGGGAACGGTGGTCACGAGGCGTTTCTCATCCAATAGTTTGGGGGACGAACATGGTTGTTAATTGCGTGATAAAGACATTGATCACGAAGCATGCGACGACGCCCAGTACTACGGTGGCATTTACTGAGGTTGCGACGCCTTTAGGGCCGCCTTTCGTCGACAGGCCGCGGTGACAAGCAATCGTCACCACTACAAGTCCGAACACAAGCGATTTGCATAGAGCGACAACGATGTCTGTTATCGATGCGAACGAAGCGAACGAGGCGACGTAGCTGCCTGGTGTGATGCCTTGGACGTCGACGCTGATGGCGTAGCCCGCCAGCAGCCCGGTGAAGACGATTAGCATGCAGAGCAGCGGCGCGGTGATCAACACAGATACGAACCGGGGCGCTACGACTCGCCTGATCGGATTGAGTCCGAGTGTCTCCATGGCAGCAATTTCTTCGCGAATCGTTCGAGCACCCAAATCAGAGGCAATCGCTGATCCGGCCGCGCCCCCGAGTAGGAGGGCGGTAACGATGGGCGCTCCCTGTTGAATAATCCCGAGGCCACCAGCGGCGCCAGCTATTGACGTGGCCCCAACTTGCTGAGTGAGGCTACCCACCTGTACTGACACGATGACACCGAATGGCACAGCTACGAGAATCGCCGGCAGAGTTGTCACGACGATGACGAACCAGGTCTGCGATACGGCTTCGCGAAACGGAAATCGTCCTGTAGCAATGTCTACTGCTACCCACCGCAGGGCCTGACCAGCCAAGCCGACGGTGTTACCAAAAGTGGCAGCGCCGTCTAGCAGACGGTTGACGCCTGTGCCGGTGGTGATGGCCATCTCCCCCCCTAGTGCGCGTGGTGTGCGCCACTCCATTCGCGTGTGCGTAATGGACAGTATCAGGTACTGGCAGTATTACCTATAGTGGTGAGCACAGACCGTGTTCGGGACCGGTTCCCACACCTCATCGATCCCCCCGCACCCTGTTGCGTAGGTGGCGGGCTGAGTTAAGGACAACGATCAGAGATGACCCCCGAAGCAAGACTGCCGGCACACTCGTCCCAGTGCATGGGCTGCGGAAGCAGCAACCCCCACGGACTTCAACTTGAGGTCTACCGGAGCGGCGAGCGGGTGTACGCCGATCACACCTTCGACGAGAAACACCTCGGCGCGCCCGGGTTGGCGCACGGTGGCGCGATCTCGGCCGCCTGCGACGACATCATGGGTTTCACCCTGTGGATCGCGCGGACCCCCGCGGTGACCCGCACCCTGACCGTCGAATACCGCCGGCCGGTCCCGCTGCACACTCCCATACGTCTCACTGCCTGGATTGACCACGAGTCGGATCGCCTACTGCACATCGCGGCCGCCGGATCGTTCGATGAGCAAACGTACTTCACCTCTAGCGGTGTTTTCGTCAAGGTCGACGTTGCTCACTTTCGACGTTATGCCGACGTATCAACAATCGATGACTTCTTCGCCAACTTCACGCGGTCAGACTGACGCCGCACGCGTCTCCGTTCTGCGCGCCGCCAACTCTGCGAGGTACGCGACCACGTTCGGCGATCCACCGCCAGCGGTCAGGCTGCGACGGTCAACAGGGCTGGAACTGCAAACGCTCGGCCTTCCACTGCCGGTTCAGTAGCGACAGGAAAACAACACCGCAAGGACCGGCTTGACCGCGAGGGTCAGGCCGAGCGGATTGCCCGCCCACCAGTCGCGGCGCTGCAGCATCAGGCTCGTACACAGCGGCTGAACCATAACGGTCACCGGCAGCACTGTTCTCACAGGATTGGAGGGGRGGGCGGCGAGCTCCCTCGAATGTGCAGCTCTCTTCCTTCCGTCCTGGCTACAGTTGAACCGCCCCGGGTCTGTCGGAGGCTCTCGAACCTGTGAAGGATGGAGAGCATGGCAGCACCACGCAAGTACAGTGAGGAACTCAAGGACCGGGCCACCCGGATGGCATGTGAAGCGCGACGAGATCCCGATTCGTCGAGAGGTGCGATCAAGCGGATCGCCGATCAGCTCGGAGTCCATCCCGAGGCGTTGCGCAATTGGGTTCGTCAGGCCGAGATCGACGGCGGGGTCCGCCCGGGCACCACGAGTGAGGACGCTGACCGCATCGCGGCGTTGGAGCGGGAGAACCGTGAAC
>NZ_LZMP01000050.1:0-12008 GCF_001691435.1 Gordonia sp. UCD-TK1
GACCCATGGTCGAACGGACGATTGCCTGGCTCACCCGCGTCGAACGGACGATTGCCTGGCTCACCCGCGGTAACCGGCGGGTGCCCTACCGTGGAATCGAACGCAACAACAACTGGCTGCACCACCGCGCCGCCGCGATCAACCTACGCCGCCTGATCACCCTCGGACTGACTACCACCAACGGCACCTGGACACTGGCCACCGCCTGAACCGCGGCACCGCCGCCCCACCTAGATCGATCACCACGACCACACCCCGGAACCGACACATCCCCGCAGCAGGAACCTCAACCCAGGCTGGACCCTAATTCAGCAGGCTCCTAGGGAGCAGAAGGGCTCAGAGGTCGAGGGTGAGATTCCCGCCGGGACTGCGTGATACGCAGGTCAGCATGGTCCCGGCCGCGCGCTCGGGCTCGGTCAGGATGTTGTCGCGGTGGTCGACCTCGCCGGACAGCGTCCTGACCTTGCAGGTGCCGCAGAATCCCTGCCGGCACGAGTACGGTACCGACGGCTCCACCCGGCGGATCGCGGCGAGCGCCGATTCGTCGGCGGCGACCGGGATCTCCTGACCGGTCGAGGCCAGCGTCACCGTGAACTCGGAGCCGTTCTCCACCGGTGGCGGGCTGAACCGCTCGTAGTGCAGCTCGATGTCGGCGCGTGTCGCGAGATGACGGCGAAGCCCCTCCAGCATGGGAACCGGGCCGCAACAGTAGACGGCGAGGTCGGCGGGGGCGTCGACGGGACCGACCAGATCGGCCATGCTCGGCAGTCCGTGGACGTCGTCGGTCCGGATGGTGACGCGGTCGCCGAACGCGGCCACCTCGTCGAGAAACGGGATCGATTCGGCGGTGCGGCCGGTGTAGATCATCGACCAGTCCAGCCCGAAGCGTTCGGCCGTGGCGAGCATCGGCAGGATCGGGGTGATGCCGATGCCGGCCGCGACGAAGCGGATTCGGCGCGCAGGTGATCCGTGGCTGGGGACCGCGAACGGAAAGGCGTTGCGGGGACCCTTGATCGAGAAGACGTCGCCGATACGCAACGAGTCGTGGACCTCGACCGAACCGCCACCGCCGTCGGGAATCCGGCGCACCGCGATCCGGTAGTGCTCCCGATCCGCGGTGTCACCGCACAGCGAGTACTCCCGCATGCGTCCCGACGGCAACAACAGATCGATGTGCGCCCCGGCGTGCCAGTTCGGCAGCGCATCACCGTCCGCGGCGGCGAGGGTGAGCGCGATGACGTTCTCGTCGCGCGCGACCACCTCGCGTCCGACGATCCGGACCCGGGTGGTCCCGTCGCGCACCGCACCTCGGCGCAGCGGTGACAGCGGCCGCCAGACCGGCCACCACGCCCGGAACATCATGGTGCCGACGGTGAGCAGCGGATCGTGCCGCCAGCGACCGTGCAGGTGCGGCGGTGGTTGCGTGAGCGTTGTCGAATGCGGATGCGCGCGTTGGTTCATGACCCTGCTCTCCCGTCCGCACTCACGCCGCGTTGCGCGCGGCCGGCGAGCTCGCGAGATACGCGACCGCCTGTGCGGTGCTGCCGATGTCCTCCGGCCGGAACCCGGGCCGGAAGTAGCTGAAGGTGGCGAAGACGATCGTCCGCATCTTCGGGAGCACGCCGGCCCGCACCCCGCGGTGGTAATGCCAGGTCTTCTGGAAGTAGTTGTACGACAACGACCTGTCCTGGCCCATGATGAATCGGTAACCCCGCTGGATGAGGATCAACAGGATCGGCAGCACCACGAACATCGCCCGGCCGCGACGCAGATATCCGTCGCCGAAGTACGCGGCGACATCGTGTGCCACCGCGCGGTGCTCCACCTCCTCGGCGCCATGCCACATGAACAGGTCGGTCATCGTGGGGTGCGCCCCGACCCGGGTCCAGGTGTTGTTCAACGCGAAGTCGCCGAGGATGGCGGTGTAGTGCTCCAAAGCCGCGATGAGCCAGAGGCGTTCGACGAGGTGTTTGTCGCGGGCCGCCTGGGTGCCACCCTCCAGCGGGCCGAGCACCTTGCGGAAGATCCACTCCATCTGCAGCTGGTAGGGCCGCGGGTCGATGCCGTGGTGATCGAGGAACTCCCACAGGACGTGATCGTGGGCCTCGGCGTGCATCGCCTCCTGGCCGATGAATCCTCGCATGCGAGAGGCGAGTTCCTCGTCGTCGACCAGCGGCAGGGCCTCGTTGTAGGTCTGCACGAACCATCGTTCGCCCTCGGGCAGGAGGAGATTGAGCACACTGATGAAGTTCGACGCGACCGGATGGCCGGGAATCCAATGCAGCGGGACGTCATCCCAGTCGAATGCCACGTTCCGGGCGTGCAGTTCGACGGGGCCGGGATCGGCCGAAGCGTCGTCGTGTGCGTGATCCTCGGTGTGCGTCATGTGGTTCACCCCGTGACGTTCTGACGGGCGCCGATGCGCGACAGCCACGGCGCGAAGCGGTAGATCCGGTATCCCACCTTCGCCTCCACGGTCACCGGCACCACCGCCTTGTTGTGCTCGATGGCCGCGACGATCTCACTTGCGGCCCGGTCCGGCGTGAACCCCCGGCGCTGGTAGAACCGGTCGAGCCGATCGCGGCGTGCTTGTTCGGTCTCGGCGTCGAGGCCGGCGATCGGCGTCGAGGAGACGATGTTGGTGTCGACGAGCCCGGGACAGATCGCACTGACGCCGATGCGGTGTTCGGCGAGCTCGGCGCGGAGCGACTCGGAGAAGAGGAGGACGCCCGCCTTCGACGCCGAGTACAGGCCGAGGCTGCGTGACGGCGTGARCGCCGCGGCCGACGCGATGTTGACGATGTGCCCGCCGACCCCGCGCTCGACCATCTGCCGGCCGAACTCCCGGCTGCCGGTGACGACGCCGCGCAGGTTGACGTCGAGGAGCCGGTCGACCTGCTCGTCGGTGGCCGCCAACACCCCGCCGGCCAAACCGATTCCGGCGTTGTTGACCACGATGTCGGGAATGCCGTGGGTCTCTCGGACGCGAGCGGCGAAGGTGGCGAACTCGGCGGTGTCCGAGACGTCGAGGAGGTAGGCGTGCGCGGCCGACCCCGCGGCCTTGCAGGCGCGGGCGGTCTCGTCGGCGGACGCGAGGTCGAGGTCGGCCAGGACGAGCTCGCACCCGCGTTCGGCCAGTGCCAGGGCCGTCTCGCGTCCGATGCCGCTGCCCGCACCGGTGATCACGACGAGTTTGTCCGCCAGCGGTTTCGGTTCGGTGAACAGGCGAGCCCGCTCGATGACCGGGGCCGGGGCTCCACTGTTGGTCTGCACCGCAAGGAAATCCAGGACGAGATCGGTCAGATAGTCGGGGTGGGTGTAGGGCAGCCAATGTCCGGTCGGGGTGTCGCGGCGCCAGAGTTTCGCGACGTACGTCGGCGTGATGTCGTAGATGGCCGGCCGCAGCGCGATGTCGCGTTCGTTGACCACCTGGAGCACCGGCACCGTGGTGGTCCGCGGATCGGGCCGCAGGAGTTTGGCGCGGATGTTCGCGCGGTACAGGGCGAGGCCGCTCACCATGTCGCGGCGCAACGAGTCGGCGACGTCGACGTTCTCCGGTGGCGTGCCCTCGACCGCGCGCAGGAACTGTTTCCACACCGCCGGATTGCCCATCGCGCGCAACAACACGTTGGGGAGCACCGGAAGCTGGAACAGCCCTGTGTAAGCCGACGACATCGACTGCGCGAGCACATTGCGCAGGTGTCGAGGGGTGGGGCTGGCGACCTGATCGCGGACGAACTGACCGAGGTGGTCGAGGTTGGGGCCGGACACCGAGACGAATGAGGCGATGCGGGCGTTGGCGCGCGGGCGGCTGACGGCCTCCCATGTCTGCACCGATCCCCAGTCGTGTGCCACCACGTGTACGGCGTCGTCGGGACTCACCGACTCCGCGACCGCGTACAGGTCGTCGGCGAGCTCGTCGA
The DNA here is from genome assembly GCF_001691435.1 of Gordonia sp. UCD-TK1. Classification (NCBI taxonomy): domain Bacteria; kingdom Bacillati; phylum Actinomycetota; class Actinomycetes; order Mycobacteriales; family Gordoniaceae; genus Gordonia; species Gordonia sp. UCD-TK1. Next base: position 3,924 of record NZ_LZMP01000050.1, read on the forward strand.
GGCGGTAGGCGGCGACCTGCCGGGGGCGGTCGCTCTCGCCGAAGCCGCGGCAGTCATAGGCGACCACGTGATACTGCTCCGCCAGCCGCGGCGCGATGTGGGTCCACAGGTGGTGGGTGTCCGGCCAGCCGTGCACCAGCAGCACCGTCGGTGTCGACGGATCGCCCAGCTCGTAGGTGGCCAGCCGGATCCCGTTGTTGCTGACGGTCCCCGGACGCCACTCGGGTCGTCGAATCGCCTGTTGAGCCATCTGTCACCTCGTTGTGTGTGCCCCGCCGATGGAGGTACACGTTACCAACGGTTACACAAATGTCCAGACCCCGGAAAAGCAGTGAGGGCCCGGTCGGATGACCGGGCCCTCACCAGGGACTTCTCGCGGAACTCCGCGGGATCACTGTCGATACGACGACAGGAAGTTGCCGATCCGCTCCACGGCCTCGGTCAGATCCCGGGACCACGGCAGCGTGACGATGCGGAAGTGGTTGTGGTCGTCGAGGTTGAACCCGGTGCCCTGCACCACCAGGATCTTCTCCTGCAGCAGCAGGTCCTGGACGAACAGTTCGTCGTTGTGGATCTCGTAGATCTCGGGATCGAGGCGGGGGAAGGCGTACAGCGCGCCCTTGGGCTTGACGCAGCTGACCCCGGGGATCTCGTTCAGCTTCTCCCAGGTCACGTTCCGCTGTTCGTACAACCGGCCGCCAGGGGAGACGAGGGCCTCGATGGACTGGTAACCGCCGAGGGCCACCTGGATCGCGTGCTGGCCCGGCACGTTGGCGCACAGGCGCGTCGACGCCAGAATGCCCATGCCCTCGATGAACCCGCGCGCGTGGTCCTTCGGTCCGGTCATCACGACCCACCCGGCGCGGTAACCGCAGACGCGGTACGCCTTCGACAGACCGTTGAAGGTGAGGCACAACAGATCCGGCGCCAGCGACGCCACGTTCACATGCTCGGCGTCGTCGTAGATGATCTTGTCGTAGATCTCGTCGGCGAGGATCAACAGCGAATGCTCACGGGCGAGTTCGACGAGCTGCTCGAGGACCTCCCGTGAGTAGACCGCGCCGGTCGGATTGTTCGGGTTGATGATGACGATCGCCTTGGTGCGGTCGGTGATCTTCGCGGCGATGTCGGCGACGTCGGGGTTCCACCCGTTCTCCTCGTCGCAGCGGTAGTGCACGGGCTGCCCGCCGGACAGAGAGGTCATCGCGGTCCACAGCGGGTAGTCGGGCGCCGGGATCAGGACCTCGTCGCCGTCGTTCAGCAGCGCCTGCATCGTCATCGTGATGAGCTCGGACACGCCGTTGCCCAGGATGACGTCGTCGACGTCGAAGTACGGGAAGTCGGGGATGAGCTCGTAGCGGGTCACCACGGCACGACGCGCGGACAGGACACCGGCCGACTCGGAGTAGCCCTGCGCGTAGGGGAGGGCGTGGATCATGTCGCGCATGATCACGTCGGGGGCCTCGAAACCGAACAGCGCCGGGTTGCCGATGTTCAGCTTGAGGATTCGATGGCCCTCCGCCTCGAGCCGCTGCGCGTGCGCGTGGACGGGACCGCGGATCTCGTAGCACACGTTCTGCAGCTTGAGCGACTGCTCGAGCGGCTTGAGGTTCTGGTTGAGGTGCGAAACATGGGGCCTACTCACGGGTACATTGTCGCAGCCGGTGGCAAATGCGTTTCTGGCGCGTGTCGAAGCTGAGGTCACCCGAAACGAGAGATGTCGTCTTTCGTGGCGATGGGCGCCACGAAAGACGACATCTGTCTGCCTTGCTGAGAGTTCTACTTGTGGCCGGGCCGCTTCTTGCCGGCCGCGATGCCGAAGCCCTTGGCCTTCGACGCCCCGGTCTCGGCGACCGTGCGAGCGGCGGACGAACCGTTGCTCGACGCCGCAGGCGCCGCCTCTGTGTCGGCGTCGTCTGCGTCGCCCGCGGTCTCGACCTCGGCCGTCTCCGCGTCGTCGGCCTCTGTTACCGGAGCCTCGGCGGCCGGGGCCTCGTTCACAGGCGCTTCGGTCGCTGCGGCCTCGGCTGGTGCCTCCTCGGCCTGCGGGGCCTCGGGTTCTGGCTCAGCCGATTCCGGAGTCGGAGCAGCTGCCGGTGCGGCCTTGCTCGCGCCGCCCGGTCGCTTCTTGCCCGCGGCCATGCCGAAGCCCTTGGCCTTGGCCGGCTTCTCCTCGGTCAGCACGGCGGCCGAGCCGCCCTGCGGTGCCTCGGCGGCTGGAGTCTCAGCAGCCGTAGCCTCGGCAGCCGGTGCCTCGGCGGTCTCGGCCGGTTCGACTTCCGCCTCGGGAGCGGGGGCGTCCGCAGCCTCGGCAGGTGCCGCGGCCGGCTTGGCCGCGGCCTTGCCGATACCGCCGGGCCGCTTCTTGCCCGCGGACATCCCGAAGCCCTTGGCCTTGCCGGGCTTCTCTTCCGTTGCCGCAGCAACGGGTGATTCCGTCGCCGATCCCGCGGTAGCCGACTCCGCTGTCGTCGTTCCCGCTGTCGCCGAAGCCGATTCCGTGTCCACGGTCGGGGCGGCGTCCGGGGCCGACTCGCTCTCGTCGACCTTGCTCTCGGCGGGCGCGGTCACCCCGGCGGCGGGGGCCGCCGCGTTGGTGGTCTTCTGACCCGGGCGCTTGGCCTTGCCCATGCCGAAGCCCTTGGATGCGGGCTTCTTCTCGGCCTGCGGCGTCTCGGTGGTGGCCTCGGCGACCTCCTCCTTGACCGCCTCGGACGACTCGGCCTCGGCCGGCACCGGCTCGGCGGTACCACCGGCGGGCTTGCTCGCGGCACCGGGACGCTTGGCGCCGCCCTTCATGCCGAAGCCCTTGGCTGCGGGCTTCTTCTCGGCGGGTGCCTCGGCTGCGGTCTCGGCGGCTGCCGGCTCCGGGGCGGCCGACGCCGCTGCGGCACCGGGCTTCTTGCCGCCCTTCATGCCGAAGCCCTTCGATGCCGGCTTCTTCTCGGCGGGTGCCTTCTCGGCGGGTGCTTCCGGTGCCGCGGTCTTGGCCGCCGCGCCCGGCTTCTTGCCGCCCTTCATGCCCAGGCCGACCTTCGGCTTCGGCGCGGCCTCGGTGGCCGCGGCCGACGCAGTCGCCGCCGCGGGCACCTTCTCGGGCTCGGGTTCCGGCTCCGGTTCGGCGAGGGTGGGACGCGGTCCGAGGAACCGGCCGCCGAGTTTGACCTCGGTCCGGTCGCGCTTCACCGATTCGAGCAGCAACTGCGCGACGTCGACGACCTCGACCTTGCCCTCGGACTCGGTACCGCTCGTCCGGGCGGTGACACCGTCGGTGAGCATGACGCGGCAGAACGGACAGCCGGTCGCGACCTTCTTGACCTGATCGCCGGTCGTGTCGCCGAGCGTGTCCAGCGCCTCGTCGACCCGGTCGATGTTGATCCGCTTGCCGATCTGCTCTTCCATCCACATCCGGGCGCCGCCGGCACCACAGCACATGGACCGTTCGCCGTGACGCGGCATCTCGGTCAGCGTCGAACCGGCCGCACCCATCAACTCACGCGGTGCGTCATAGACCTTGTTGTGACGGCCCAGGTAGCACGGGTCGTGGTAGGTGACGCCCTCGCCGAGCGGTGCGACGGGGACGAGCCGCTTCTCGCGCACGAGACGGTTCAGCAGCTGCGTGTGGTGGACGACCTCGTATTTCGCGCCCAGCTGCGGGTACTCGTTGCCCAGCGCATTGAAGCAGTGCGCACAGGTGACGACGACCTTCTTGCGCTGCTCGGGCGCGGTCGCGAAGACCTCGCCGAGCATCTCGATGTTCTGCTGCGCGAGCATCTGGAAGAGGAACTCGTTGCCGGCGCGTCGTGCGGAGTCACCGGTACAGGTCTCGCCCTCGCCGAGGACCATGAAGTTCACCGCTGCCATGTCGAGGAGCTCGGCGACGGCCTTGGTGGTCTTCTTCGCGCGGTCTTCGTAAGCACCGGCACAGCCGACCCAGAACAGGTACTCGAAGCCCTCGAACGACTCGACGTCCTTGCCGAAGACCGGGATCTCGATGTCCATCTCGTCGATCCAGGCGGTGCGCGCGGAGGCGTTCTGGCCCCACGGGTTGCCCTTGTTCTCGAGGTTCTTGAACATGCCGGCCAGCTCGGTCGGGAAGTCCGACTCGATCAGGACCTGGTAGCGGCGCATGTCGAGGATGTGGTCGACGTGCTCGATGTCAACGGGGCACTGCTCGACGCAGGCACCGCAGGTGGTGCAGCTCCACAGGGTCTCGGTGTCGATGACGGCACCGAGCGCCTCGGGATCGAACTCACCCTCCACGGCTTCGACGACCTGACCGCCGCCGAGATCGCCCTTGGACTCGCCGACGAGCTTGCGGGCCGCCTCGGCACGCGCCGATTCCGGGATCGCGTTGAGCTTGTCCTCGAGGACGTTGCCGTCGGCGTCGACGAGGCCTACCTCGTCGCCGCCCATGTCCTTGCGGCCACCGGCGAGCAGGTACGGGGCCTTGGCGTTGCCGTGGTCGCGCAGCGACATGATGAGCAGCTTCGGGCTCAGCGGCTTGCCGGTGTTCCACGCCGGACACTGCGACTGGCAGCGGCCACACTCGGTACACGTGGTGAAGTCGAGCCATCCCTTCCAGGAGAAGTCCTCGATCTTGCCGGCGCCGAACGCGTCGACATCGGGATCGGCGGTCTCCATGTCGAGGACCTTGCCCTGGCTCATCATCGGCTTCGCGGCACCGAGGGCGACGCCGCCGTCCTGCTCGCGCTTGAAGTAGATGTTGAAGAAGGCCGAGAAACGGTGCCAGGCAACGCCCCAGCTGATGTTCATGCCGACCATCGCCAGCCAGACCATGCCGCTCATCAGCTTGATCACGGCGAAGATCGACACCAGGGTCGGCGAGGCCGGGAGGATCTTCGCGACCTGCATGGTGAAGAAGTCGGAGTAGGCGTTCGCGTGGCCGTAGGTCGCGATCTTCGACGCCTTGACCAGGATCATGCCCAGGCCCTCGAGCAGCACGATGACCTCGACGAAGTAGGCCGGTCCGAAGCGCGAACCGCCGAAGCGCGACAACCGCTCGGGGACGCGCGGGTGGTTGAGCTGGCGGATCACGATCAGCACGATGATGCCGACGACGGTGGCGATGCCGAGGAGTTCGTCCCAGAGGTGCCACGCGAAGGTGTCACCGAAGACGGGCCAGTGGAACTCCGGGTTGATGGACTGTCCGTAAGCCTCGAACCACAGCAGGAATCCGCCGAGGAAGCCGACCATCACGAGCCAGTGCGCCCAGCCGACGGTGCGGAACTTCACCATGCGCGTGTGGACGATGAATTCCTTCATCATCGTCAGGAAGCGCGGGAGGATGGGCCAGAAGCGGGAGCTGTCGACCTTGTGCCCGAGCTTGATGGTGCGGAAGATCCGCACCACGCCACCGAGGAACAGGTACCAGCAGAGGAGGCTGATCACCGCGGCTGTCGTGCCGATGGCAATCGTCGTGGTAGTCACGGGCGCGTACCGGCCTTTCGTCTAGGTCGTCCGCCCCCGGTCGCGGAACGCGAGGCTGGGTACCACGGGGCGGTGTACTACAGGTAACCGTAATTCGTTGCGCCACCGGCGCGCTGCCAAGGCTGGCCTAATTACGCTGGTCTACCTCATATCCGATGATACTCGCGAGTAACTTACTGTCGAGTCAGGGTGTCCGAGGCCACGTCCGGGCCGCGGGTGCCCGGAGACGTCACCGGGTTCGCGCGACCTTCTCGAGTTCTTCCAGCGCCGTGTCGAGGTGCGTGAGCAGGCGTTGCAGGCTCGGGAGCTGGGCCCGGGCGCCGATCAGCCCGAAGTTGATGTGCTCGGCAGTGCTGGTCACGGTGATGTTGAGCGCGAGGCCCTGCGTCGGGATGGAGACCGGGTACACGCCGTCGAGGCGGGCGCCGTTCCAGTACAGGTGCTTCGACGGCCCGGGGACGTTGCTGATGATGATGTTGAACTGCGGGGGGACGTACTGGACGAAGCCGGGCACGGTCGCGAAGGCGAGCGGCGCGAAATTCGCCGCTCCCAGCGCGAGCGCCTGCAGCGGACGAAGGCCCCGGACCACCGACTTGCTGTGGCGCGCCGACTCGACGAGTTTGTCCAGGCGGCGTTCGGGATCCGGCTCATCGGTCGCGAGACTCACCAGGATGGCGGTCACCGCGTTGCCGTCGTCATCGCCGTCGGTGTGCATCGACACCGGCACCGCCGCGATGAGCGGGGCGTCGGGCAGGGCGTCCTGGTCGATGAGGTACGACCGCAGGGCTCCTGAACACATCGCGACGATCACGTCGTTGAGGGTGATGTTCCGGGCATCGGCCACTGCCCGAAGACGGTCGATCTCCCACTGCTGCGAGGCGAATCGGCGGGCGCTCCCGATCGCGACGTCGAGAATCGTGCGCGGGGCCCGTCCAAGTGGGGCGACGAACTCCGGGTCGCGGAGGCCGGCCACCGCGACCTTCGCGGCCGCGGGCCCGAGGCCGGCGACCTGGCCTGCCACGTTCGCCAGGCCGGACACCCGGCTGCGCAGACTCGGCGAGGGGCGCGGGGGTCGACGCTCGACCAGCGCCGGGTCCCAGGGTGCAGTACCCGACCGGTCGTCGGGGTCGTCGGACAAGGTCCGCTGGAGCAGGCGCAACGCGGAGACGCCGTCGACGACGGAGTGGTGGATCTTGCTGTAGAGCGCCACCCGGCCGTCGTCGAGACCCTCGATGACGTGGATCTCCCACATCGGTCGGAACCGGTCCATCAGGGCCCCATGGTTGAGGGAGACGTATCGCAGCAGCTCGCGGACGCGGCCGGGGCGGGGGAGCACGGTCCGGCGGACGTGGTAGTCGAAGTCGATCTCGTCGTCGAAGGACCACGCCACGTTGCCCAGCAGGGTCACCGGGACCGCCGGCCGTTTGCGGAAGGTCGGATGGACTTCGGTGCAGCCGCAGAACGCTTCGATGATCTCTTCGGCGAGTTCGCTCGACGATTGTCCTTCGCGCGGTACGAACAGTTGGAGTCCGCCCACGTGCATGGGCTGCTCCCGCGTCTCGGCGAGGAGGAACATCGACGAGGTGACCGGCATGTACGGCATCGCACCATCACTTTCACACCACGAAATGGATGCGCGCACAGGCTGAGCGCGACCGAGGTCCCCTCAGTATCACGGAGCGACTGCCGGGTCGGGGCTCGAATGGGCATGTTGGGAGTCGGTCCCCCTACGTTGTAGGGGTGAGGTCAGGTGCTCGTCTCGTCGTACCGGTGCTGATGGTGCTGGTCGAACTGTGGATCACCCTGGCCGTCACCTGGATGTACTTCTCGTCGGTCGGCAGGATCGACGACGCGACGGCGCCGGCCCGCCGGTCCACGCTGCTGGTGCTGGGTTCCCTCGTCTACGACGACGGCTCGCCCGGCGACTACGTGCGAGGCCGGCTCGACACGGCGCTGGAGCTGTACCGGTCCGGGGGAGTGGACCGGATCATCAACTCGGGCAACGGTTCCGAGGAGGCCGGAAACGAACCCGCGGTGATGCGAAGCTATCTCGAGGAACGTGGTGTCCACCCGCGGGCGATCGTCGACGACCCGGCCGGCCTCGACACCGCGGCGAGCTGCCGACGCGCCCGCGAGGTGTTCGGCGTCGACGAGGTGGTCATCGTGACGCAGAATTTCCACCTGCGCCGTGCCATCGCGTTGTGCCGCGACCAGGGCGTCGACGCGCGCGGTGTCGCGGCCCGATGTGACTGTCCCGCCTGGACTCTCGCCCGGAACCACGTCCGCGAGACGGTGTTCGCCGGGCCGCGGGCGATGCTGACGGCGGTCGGGTGACCCTTCGTGGCTCGTCGCTATCGCTCCTCGCACCTAGTAATAGCTGGAAGGGCTGGTAACTGGGACATCCTCCTGATGTGGTCATAAGGGGCTTGGTTATCCCAACCACAAAAGGAGGATGTCAATGTCTAAGGCTAGTCGTTTGAGTCGTGGAGACAAGCGTCGCAACGATCGGTTGAGCAAGTTCCGGGGCATCGTGCGCCGTGACTACGCGGTCGCAGCGATTGATCTGGCGTCGAAAAAGCAAGTTGTCGCTGTGGTCGATCACGACTCCCGCATCGTGGCGCGCAGAACTTTTCA
>NZ_LZMP01000051.1:0-11727 GCF_001691435.1 Gordonia sp. UCD-TK1
GCATCGACCCATGGTCGAACGGACGATTGCCTGGCTCACCCGCGGTAACCGGCGGGTGCCCTACCGTGGAATCGAACGCAACAACAACTGGCTGCACCACCGCGCCGCCGCGATCAACCTACGCCGCCTGATCACCCTCGGACTGACTACCACCAACGGCACCTGGACACTGGCCACCGCCTGAACCGCGGCACCGCCGCCCCACCTAGATCGATCACCACGACCACACCCCGGAACCGACACATCCCCGCAGCAGGAACCTCAACCCAGGCTGGACCCTAATTCAGCAGGCTCCTAAGGCGCGAGCGAAGCGAGCCTGCTTGTGCTCCCTGAGGTGCGAGCGAAGCGAGCCTACTTGTGCTCCCTGAGGTGCGAGCGAAGCGAGCCACGAAGGGGCTCGCAAGGTGCCTTACCAGGCCCTTCGTGGCTCGTCGCTATCGCTCCTCGCACCTCAGGGACCAATGGGTGTGTGGCGCTCTCGGATTAGGGAGCGGGGTGGGGACGCGCTTTTCCTGCTCCCTAAGGTGCGAGCGAAGCGAGCCTTCTTGTGCTCCCTGAGGAGCGAGCTTGCGAGCGTCACGAAGGGTCTCAGCCCGCCTCGATGGCCCCGGTGAACTGGCTTTCGTACAGCCGGCAGTAGGCGCCGCGGGCGGCGAGCAGTTCGTCGTGGTTGCCCTGCTCGACGATGTGCCCGTCCTCCATGACGACGATGACGTCGGCGTCGCGCACCGTGGAGAGTCGGTGCGCGATGACGAAACTCGTGCGATCCGACCGCAGATTGGCCATCGCCTTCTGGATGAGCAGCTCGGTGCGGGTGTCGACGGAACTCGTCGCCTCGTCGAGGATGAGGATCGTGGGCCGGGCGAGGAAGGCCCGCGCGATCGTGATGAGCTGCCGCTCACCGGCACTGACGCCACCGCCCTCGTCGTCGAGCACGGTGTCATAGCCGTCGGGGAGGGTCCGCACGAAGTGGTGGACATGACTCATCCGGGCGGCGTCGAGCACCTCCTCTCGCGAGGCGGTGGGATCGCCGTAGGCGATGTTGTCGTAGATCGTGCCGCCGAACAGCCACGAGTCCTGCAGCACCATGCCGGTGCGCTCGCGCAGGTCGTCTCGCGTCATGTCCGTGGAGTCGACGCCGTCGACCCGGATGACACCGGAATCGACGTCGTAGAACCGCATGATCAGGTTGACCAGGGTGGTCTTGCCCGCGCCGGTCGGGCCGACGATCGCGACCATGTGCCCGGGGCGTGCCACCAGACTGAGGTTCTCGATGAGCGGCTTGTCCTCGACGTAGCGGAAGGAGACGTCGTCGAACTCGATGAGTCCCTTGTCGTCGGCGGGCGTCTTCGGATTCGCGGCGTCGGGCGACTGCTCGTCGGCGTCCAGGATGTCGAAGATCCGCTCGGCGGAGGCGACACCGCTCTGCATCAGGTTGATCATCGAACCGATCTGCGTCAGCGGCTGCGTGAACTGGCGCGAGTACTGGATGAACGCCTGCACCTCACCGAGACTCAGCGAGCCCGACGCCACGCGCAGACCACCGACGACCGCGACCGCCACGTAGTTGAGGTTTCCCAGGAACATGATCGTCGGCATGATGACGCCGGAGATGAACTGTGCGCGCCAACTCGACTCGTACAGTTTCTCGTTGCGTTCGTCGAAGGTCGCCTCGATCTCGCGCTGACGACCGAAGGCGGTCACCAGCTCATGCCCGGTGAAGGCCTCCTCGACCTGAGCATTGAGCGCGCCCGTCGACGACCACTGCGCCGAGAAGTGCGGCTTCGAACGCTTCGCGATGATGCCGGTCGCGATGATCGCCAGCGGCACCGTGGCCACCGCGATGAGCGCCAGCAGCGGCGAGATCCAGATCATCATGATCAGCAGCGCGATCACCGTCAGCACCGAGTTGGCGAACTGGGAGATGGTCTGTTGCATGCTCTGCGACAGGTTGTCGAGATCGTTGGTCACCCGGCTCAACAGCTCGCCGCGCGGCATCGTGTCGTAGTAGCGCAGCGGCAGCCGATGCACCTTGGCCTCGACGTCGTCGCGGAGCCGGCGGATGGTGCCGACGACGACGATGTTGAGCAGGTACCCGGCGAGCCAGGCGAGCGCCGAGGACACCACGTACAGCACGAGGGTGATCAGCAGCACGCGCCCCACGGCGCCGAAATCCACTCCGACGCCGGGGGTCACGTTCATCGACGAGACCATGTCGGCGAACGTGTCGTCACCGCTCTCGCGGAGACCGGCCACCGCCTGCTCCTTGGTGAGTCCCTCGGGCAGGGTGCGGCCGATCACGCCGTCGAAGACGAGGTCGGTGGCGTACCCCAGCACGCGGGGCGCGATCGCGATCAGCACCACCGAGCCGACCAGCGACGCGAGCGTGATCGACATCAGCAGTCGATACGACGCAAGTTGTGCGACAACGCGTTTGACCGACGGCCAGAACGAGCGAGGCTTGGATTCGGGTCCGGCCGCCATCGGCGGGCCTCCGGGCCGGGTCATGAGCGCTCCTCCATCGCCATCTGCGATTCGACGATCTCGGCATAGGTCGGGCACGACTGCCGCAGCTCGTCGTGGGTACCGAGCCCGACGACCCGGCCGCGATCGAGCACGACGATCTGCTCGGCGTCGACGATGGTCGAGATTCGTTGCGCCACGACGATGACCGCGGCGTCGCGGGTGGCGGGACGCAATGCGGCGCGCAGCCGCGCATCGGTGGTCAGGTCGAGCGCGGAGAACGAGTCGTCGAAGAGGTAGATCGCGGGCCGTCGGATGAGGGCGCGTGCGATCGCCAGGCGCTGCCGCTGCCCGCCGGAGACGGTCGTACCGCCCTGGGACACCTTGGTGTCCAGGCCGTCGGGCATCGCGGACACGAAGTCCTCCGCCTGCGCGATGCGCAGCGCCTCCCAGATCTCATCGTCGGTGGCGTCGGCCTTGCCGTGCAGCAGGTTCGAGCGGATGGTTCCCGAGAACAGGTACGGCCGCTGGGGCACCAGCCCGACGACCGACCGTAGCTCGTCGGGATCGAGCCGCTTGACGTCGGTGCCGCCGACCCGGACCGCGCCGGAGGTCGTGTCGATCAGCCGCGGCACCAGCCCGACGAGGGTGGTCTTGCCCGACCCCGTCGAGCCGACGATCGCGGTCGTGGTGCCCGGCTCGACGCGGAAGTCGATGCCGCTCAACACCGGGTCGTCGGCGCCGGGATAGCGGAACTCGGCGGCATCGAACTCCACCGTGCCGGGGTGGGTGGCGAAACCGACCGGTTCACTCGGCGGATGGACCGAGGTGTCGGTGGCGAGGACCTCGGAGATGCGTTCGGCGCAGACCGCCGCGCGCGGGGCCATCATCGCCAGGAACGACGCCATCATCACCGACATCAGGATCTGCATCACGTAGCTCATCACCGCGGTCAGTGCGCCGATCTCCAGCGAACCGTCGGAGACCGCGTGCCCGCCGAACCAGATCACCGCGACGATGGTGACGTTGGTGATCACCATGACGACCGGGAACATCAGGGCCATCAATCGGCCGACGTGCAGGGCCGCGTCGGCGAGGTGGTCGTTGGCCACGGCGAAACGCTTGCGTTCGTAGTCTTCTCGCACGAACGCCCGCACAACCCGGATGCCGGTGATCTGCTCGCGCAGGACGCGGTTGACGTTGTCGATCCGTTCCTGCATCGCCCGGAAGCCGGGGATCATCTTCGCGATGATGGCCCCCATCGACACCCCGAGGATGGGCACCGCGATGGCGATGACCCAGGACAGGGCCGGCGCCTCCCGGACGCCCATGACGATCCCGCCGATGCACATGATCGGCGCCATCACCAGGATCGCGCTGCTCATCACGATGAGCAGCTGCACCTGCTGGACGTCGTTGGTGGTGCGGGTGATCAGTGACGGCGCGCCGAACGTGCCGACCTCGCGTGCGGAGAAGGAGTTCACCCGGTGCAGGAGGTCGCCCCGGATGTCGCGCCCGACCCCGAGCGCGGCGCGCGCGCCGAAGTACTGCGCGGTCACCGTCACGATGATCTGGGCGACGCTCACCAGCAGCATCCAGCCGCCGATGCGCAGGATGTAACCGGTGTCCCCGCGGGCGACGCCGTTGTCGATGATGTCGGCGTTGAGGCTCGGCAGGTACAGCATCGCGATGGTCGCCAGCAGTTGCAGCACGATGACGAGCGCGACGTTGATGCGGTACCGGGAGAGGTAGGTGCGGACGAGTCGGGTCAGCATCTAGGCGCCGGGAGCGAAGCGAGCGGGCCGAAGGCAACGGTAGGCGCCGGGAGCGAGAGCCGGCCGGAGTTCACTGCGATCACGTGCGCCAGACTAGTTGCCGCTCGCAACGGACGCCGCCGAGTATCTGCCCACCGGGAATCCGCGCAGGCGGGGACCGTGGGCAGCCGCTCAGACGGTGGGCGGCTCGGTCAGCGCGACGGCTGCCTCGGCGGTGTGGGTGAGGAAGGTGAACGACTCCTGGAAGTACAGGTTCACCACGTCGGCGTCGTGTGAGTCGTAGCCGATCGACACGTCCTGGCCGATGGTCAGTTCGAAGTCACCGCCGCGGGTGCTCATCACGAACGCGCCGCTGATCGCGGGCGCCCACACGATGTCGCCGGTGAACAGGCGCTGGATGTGTTCGAGGATCGGGTAGCCGTGGTTCGACGTCTCGTTGACCTGGGTGTAGGCCTCGGCCGACAGGGCCACCGCGTACGGACCGTCGACCGACGCCAGGCGCAGTGTGCTCAGCGCCTGGCTGACCGCCTCCGGGTAGTCGCGCACGTCGGCGGGCAGCGGGATGGGGGTGGCGGCGGCCTCGGCGCGGATGCCGGTGATCGACGCCGCGGCGTAACCCTCGAAGATCGCCCGGTCCTCGGCGAGCGCGAGTTCGCGCGCGGCTTCCACGACCGGGTCCCAGTCGGAGTCCTTCGCGCCGCGGTCGACGTCGTCGATGGCCTCGCGGGACACCGTGAACGGGACCTTGAGTTCCACGAGCGACTGGGTGCGCCGCTGGAAGGCGGTGATCCCCTGCGACGGTGAGTCGATCTTGGTGCGATGTCCGAGCGTCACCGATGCGGTGTCGGAGCCGAGCGGCCCGGTCACGTCGACGAGGCGCCGGCCCGCGACGTTGCGCTTGAAGGAGCGGGTCGCCTCCTCTTCGATCTCCGCCCAGGCCGCGTCGGAGATCGGTGCGAGTTCGCGATGCAGGTTGTTCATGGTGTCCTCCTGGTGCGGCCGGGTTGTGGCGGATGCGGTGGTCGGATGGCGGGTGTCGTCAGTGCAGTGACCCGATGCCCAGCGAGCCGTCGGAACGGGTCGTCGGGGCGGGGGAAGCCGTGGGTGCGGCGTCGGGCGCGGGTGGCAGGTCTTCGAGGAAGTCGAGTGTCGGGGTGAAGAACTGGGACCCGGTGACCGCGGTGGTGAAGTCGAGGAGGCGGTCGTAGGTGCCGGGCGGGTCGCCGATGAACATCTTGCGCAGCATCTCCTCGGTGACGTCGGGCGCTGCCGAGTAGGCGATGTAGAACGTGCCGTTGACACCGGCACCCGAGACGTCGCCGTACGGCATGTTGTCCCGCACGACGTCGATCTCCTCGCCGTTCTCGTCCTCGACGACGTTCAGCGCGATGTGGGAGTTCGGGGGCTTCACGTCGTCGGCCATCTCGACGTTGTCGAGCTTGGTGCGCCCGATCGCGGCTTCCTGCTCCTCGGTGCTCAGGTCGTTCCACGACGACAGGTCGTGTACGTAACGCTGGATGGCGACGTAGCTGCCGCCCTCGAAGTCCGGGTCCTCCCCGCCGACCGTGATCGCGTCGATCGCCGCCTGTCCGATCGGGTTCTCGGTGCCGTCGACGAAGCCGATGAGGTCGCGCAGGTCGAAGTAGCGGAACCCGTGCACTTCGTCGACGACGGTGACCGCGTCCCCGAATGCCTCGGTGATCTTGGCGCCGAGTTCGTAACACAGGCCCATGTCGTCGGACTTGATGTGCACGAGCAGATCGGCGGGCGTCGCCGGGGCGGTGTGGACATCGCCCTCGTAGGGGACGAACGGCCGCAACGAGCGTGGTCGCGGGCCGGTGAACAGGCGGTCCCACGCCGCGGAGCCGATCGACACGATCCCGGCCAGTGCCGCCTCGGGAGCCCGCGAGGACACCGCGTTGTTCAGGCCGGGGATGTCTTCCAGCGCAGCGCGAACCGCGTCTTCACCGCCGTCGTCGATGGTGAAGACGAGGAAGATCGCCGACTTGGTCTTCCGCGTCAGGATCGTCTGGGGCACCGGCACGCTGAACACACTAGCCCATGCGTACAAACCGTGGGGCAGCAGATCGTGCCGCGAATGTATAGGGCAGGCAACCCTTTTCGACGCTGACCGGTGACGGGTCAGCGGCGCGTTGTGGCCCGCGCCACCGCCCGGCCGGCGGCGCGGCCGGAGAAGATGCATCCGCCGAGGAACGTCCCCTCGAGTGCGTTGTACCCGTGGACGCCACCGCCGCCGAAGCCCGCGACCTCGCCGGCGGCGAACAGGCCGTCGAAGGCGGTGCCGTCCGGCCGCAGGACCTGGGAGTCGAGATTGGTCTCGAGCCCGCCCAGGGTCTTGCGGGTCAGGATGTTGAGCCGGACCGCGATCAGCGGGCCGTGTTCGGGATCGAGCAGTCGATGCGGCTTGGCGACCCGAACGATCTTGTCGCCGACGAACTGTCGGGCATTGGTGATCGCCATCAGCTGTGCGTCCTTGGAGAACTTGTTGCCGATCTCGGCGTCGCGTGCGGAGATGATGCGTTCGAGGTGCGCGAGGTCGAGTTCGGGGCCGCGGGCGATCTTGTTCATCCCGGCGACCAGTTCCGGGAGGTTGTCGGCGACCACGAAGTCGACGCCGTTGCGCACGAAGGCGTCGACCGGTCCCGCGGCGCCCTTCGCCAGCCGGCTCTTCGCGGCCAGCTTGACGTCCTTCGCGGTGATGTCGGGGTTCTGCTCCGAACCCGACAGCATGAACTCCTTCTCCACGATCGTCTGGGTGAGGACGAACCACGAATAGTCGTGGCCGGCCGCCAGGATGGCCTTCATCGTCGAGATGGTGTCGAAACCGGGGAAGTTCGGCGGTGCGAGGCGGTTGCCGTTGGCGTCGAGCCACAGCGAGGACGGGCCGGGGATGATGCGGATCGCGTGGTCGGGCCAGATCGGGTCCCAGTTGTGGATGCCCTCGGTGTAATGCCACATCCGGTCACGGTTGACGATGTTCGCGCCGGCGGTCTCGCTGATCTCCAGCATCCGGCCGTCGACGTGCGCCGGGACACCCGAGATCATCGTCTCCGGCGCGGGACCGAGACGGTCGACTGGCCAGTTCTTGCGGATCAGGTCGTGATTGTGGCCGATGCCGCCCGAGGTGACGATGACCGACCCGGCACGGATCTCGAAGTCGCCCACCACATCCCGGTTCGACGCCTGGCCGCGTTCGGCGTCGGTCGGGGCGAGCGTGACACCCCGTACGCCGACGGCGGCGCCGTCGTCGACGATGAGCTCGTCGACGCGATGCCGGAACCGGAACTCGACGAGCCCGCGCTTCTCCGCCTCCAGGACCGGCTCGGCGAAGACCCGCACGACCTCGGGTCCGGTTCCCCAGGTGAGGTGGAAGCGGGGCACCGAGTTGCCGTGGCCGTCGGCGAATCCGCCGCCGCGTTCGGCCCACCCGACGATCGGGGTGATGCGCAACCCGAGGTCGTGAAGGTACTGCCGTTTCTCGGTGGCCGCGAAGTCCACGTAGGCGCGGGCCCACTGGCGCGGCCAATAGTCCTCGTCGTCACGATCGAAACCGGCCGACCCCATCCAGTCCTGCAGGGCGAGATCCGCGGAGTCTTTGATGCCCAGCCGACGCTGCTCCGGCGTGTCCACCATGAACAACCCGCCCAGCGACCAGAATGCCTGCGCGCCAAGGTTGTTGCGATTCTCCTGGTCGACCACGACGACGCGGCGTCCGGCCTTGGTGAGTTCGTATGTCGCCACCAGACCCGCCAGTCCCGCGCCGACGACCACCGCGTCGGCCCCGTGCTCCGCCACCGCATCTCCTCACACCGCCAAAATGACCGGGCCGGTCCCGGGACATGTGCATTCGCAGACGAGATTAGCCCCGTACTACAGCGCGATGTCGGCGTACCGGTGGAACCACGGCGCGGCGGCTTCGAGGCCCGCGGCGAGGGCGAGGAGATCGCCGTCGGCGCCGAGTCGGCCGACGAACTGCACGCCGAGCGGGAGGCCGGCATCGGTCCAGTGCAGCGGCACGCTCATCGCCGGCCGGCCCGTGAGGTTGGCGAGCTGCGTGTACGGCACCCAGCCGAGGCTCTCGTAGATGAGCTTGTCGACGATCCCCAAGCGGGAGATCGCACGCCCGGACCGCGCGCGGGAGGCGAGCCGCGACGCGCGCTGCAGCACCGGCGGCGTGGTCATCGACCCGACCCGCGGCGGCGGTACCGCGAGGGTGGGCGTCAGCAGCAGGTCGTGGGTCTGGTGGAAGCGGTCGAGTGCCAGGACGTGGTCGTTGATGTGGTCGAGCGCGGTGAACAGCGGGACGACGCCGGCGGCCCGGCCCAGTTCCGCCAGCGTCAGGGTGTCGGCCTCGAAGTGGGAGTCGGGAGCGCCGGTGAGGCGTCGGACCTCGTCGACCTGGGCGGCGCACTTGGCGAACCAGATGTCGAGGAAGTCGCGGGCGAGGGCGGCGTCGTCGTGCGGCGGATCGACCTCCTCGACCTGGTGGCCGAGTTCGGTCAGGATCGACGCCGCGTGCTCGACCGCAGCGACGGCCTCCGGGTGCGGATTCGCGTTGATCGCCGAGGTCGTGGTGTACCCGATCCGCAGCAACCGGGGCGGGGTCGCGATCCGGGCGCTGTAGGTCTCGGTGTGCAGCGGCGCCGGGTAGGTCGACGACGGCGTCGGTCCGATCAGTGCGTCGTACAGTGCGGCAGCATCACGGACGGTCCGCGTCACCACACCTTCGACGCCCATCCCGAACAGCGGTTCACCGGTCTGCGGACCGAACGGCATCAGGCCACGCGAGCTCTTGAGCCCGAACAACCCGGTACACGCGGCCGGGATGCGGATGGAACCGCCGCCATCGCTCGCCCCGGCCGCCGGCACGATCCCGGCGGCCACCGCGGCCGCACTGCCGCCCGACGATCCGCCGGGGGTCACGTCGAGGTCCCACGGATTGCGCGCGGGACCCCACAGGGTGGGTTCGGTGATGGCCTTCGCGCCGAACTCGGGGGTGTTCGTCTTTCCGAAGACGACGAGGCCGGCGTCGAGGAACCGGCGCACGCCGAAGGAGTGTTCGCGGGCGATGTGGGTGGCGAGTGCGCGCGAGCCGCGGGTCGTCGGATACCCGCGGTAGTCCTGCGCGAGGTCCTTGATGAGGAACGGGACGCCGGCGAAAGGCCCGGTGAGGTCACTGCGGACGCGGGCGTCGGCTTCGGCATCCATGCGGATCACGATGGCGTTGAGCGACGGATTGACCGCGTCTGCACGGGCTCGTGCGAGGTCGAGGAGTTCGGCGGCGGTCACCTCGCCGGCGGCCACGAGACCGGCCAGGGTGGTCGCGTCCGCGGACAGATACTCGCCCATGTGCACGTCCCGACCCTAGTTGTTCGGGGAGCGGGCCGAGCGGACTTGGCGCCGATGGCCCGGCCAGTCCGGCGTCCGGCCCGTCACCGGAGAACCGGACGTCACCGTTGCCCGCGCAAACCGGTAACGGGCCGATCGCGGATGTGTGGCCCGAACAGACGAAGAATTCGCCACATGCGCCGCCTATGTACGAAATGAGCTGTTCAGCGGCGACCGCTGTGACGTGCACCACCGAAAGATGTCATCACAGGACTCGCTCTCGCCTTTGCCGAGGCGTTATCGTGCCGTTACACTTCAGCACGACGGGTACCGCTGCCCGGGGGGACCAATACAATCCCCCCTACGTACGACTCCGTATGCAAGCCCGCAGCAGTACCCGGTAGGCAAGACCCGCAAGCGGCCGGCTCCGGCCGTGGTGATCCAAAGGAAAACTGACGAATGCTGACACGCGCCCGTAAGCGCCTCGTCGCCGGACTCGTGGCTCTCGTGGCCGTGTCGGGTGCGACGCTGGTCGCAGCTCCGCCGGAGGCCTCCGCGGCCAACGGTTGCAATGTCGAGTACGTCCGCTCGAACGCCATGAACCGGACCGTGCCCGTGTGCATCGTCTCGGCCGGCGGCGGCGGACCCAAGCCGACGCTCTACCTGCTCGACGGACTCCGTGCCCCGAACAACAACAGCGGCTGGCTGATCAACACCGACGTCGCCCGCTACATGGCCGGCAAGGGCACCAACGTCGCCATCCCGTTCGGTGGCGCAGGCAGCTTCTACACCGACTGGCAGACCCCCGATCCCAAGCTGGGTGTCAACAAGTGGGAGACGTTCCTGACCCGCGAACTGCCGCGGTACATGGCTGCGCGTCACGGCAGCGACAGCCGTCGCAACGGCATCGCCGGACTCTCGATGTCGGGCACCTCGGCGCTGAACCTCGCATCGCGCCACCCGAACTTCTACAAGGCGGTCGCGTCCTACAGCGGCTACCCGACGGTCACCATGCCGGGCTTCACCCAGGGCATCATGGCCTCGGTCGCGGAGGTCGGCGGTAACCCGTTCAACATGTGGGGCTTCTACCCCGCGGGCACCTGGTTCCAGAACGACCCGTTCCTGAGCGCGGGCAACCTGGCGGGCAAGAACGTCTACGTCTCGTCGGGTAGCGGTGTCGGCAGCAAGTACGACTCGTCGGTCAACCCGGCCAGCGCCAACTTCGACCCCGTCAAATTCGCGCAGATGATCCCGCTCGAGGTCGCCGCGTCGACCTCCAGCCAGCTCTACATCGGCCGCCTCGCGCTCGTCCCGGGCGTCAAGCTCACCACCCGGATCACCCCGGACGGTGCGCACTGGTGGGACTACTGGCAGAGCACCTTCAAGGAGTCGTGGGCCAAGACCTTCCGCCCCGCCTTCTTCTGAGTCAGACCCTCTGACAAGGGCCGGTGACCTTCGGGTCACCGGCCCTTGTCGTGCGGACCCCTCCTGCTCCCTGAGGAGCGAGCTTGCGAGCGTCACCCCCTGCTCCCTGAGGAGCGAGCTTGCGAGCGTCACCCCCTGCTCCCTGAGCCTGGATCCGTGGAAGGAGTTCAGGTGGGGTGGGGTTGGGGCGCGTGATCGCCTGATTGTGTTGTGGGCGTGTGGTATTCGCTGACCTGTGTCAGCCTTTTCACTGGGGTTCCTTGGTCGTGGGTGGGCGGGTGGCGACGTCAGGTCAGGTGGTGTTGGCCGCGGCCCACAGCGCGGTGAAGGCGTGTTGGGTGGGCCAGTGTCGGGGTAGGTGCAGCACCGGTGTTCGTGCTGGTCGCGCTAGTCGGGCGGGTATCGCGATGAGGGTGCGGCGCAGCGTAGCGCCCCGCGCGGCTCGCAGTGTGGGGGTGTTGGTGAGTGCGGCGAGGGTGCGCATCAGGTTGTGGCTGATCGCGGTCAGGGCCAGCCAGGCGGCGTTGGCGCCGAACCGTCCGGAGGGCAGGTGGGCCAGTGGTCCGTCGATGAGGTCGGCGAACACGGTTTCGATGATGGCGTGGCGGCGGTGGATGAGGTCGGCGGTGACGGTGTCGTCGGTGGTGTTGGTGAAAAACGAGTGGTACCGCCACGCGGGCATCAATGTGTCGGTGCCGGCGGGGTGGTGGGCTGT
>NZ_LZMP01000052.1:0-10280 GCF_001691435.1 Gordonia sp. UCD-TK1
CCACCGAGGTACCACCGAGGTATATGGGCAACCCGAGCCCGACGACGCCCTCGCCGCAGTCCGGCGATCGCAGGGGCAGGCGCCCGCCCCGGCACTCGCGCTCGTGTCCCGGTCGCTGTCGATACCGCCCGACTTCGAGCCCGTGTCCCACGAGAACACCGTCGTCCTCACCTGTTCGAACGCGCCCGCCGATCGCCGGCGGGCTCTGCTCGATGCCGGCGCGACGCTGGTGGACTGCGGCGACGCCACCGTGTCGACCCCGGCCATCCTGGAGCACTGCGGTGTTCGCGGATGGTCCCGGGTGCTCTGCGAGGGCGGTCCGAGTCTGCTCGGTTCGCTCGTGGCGGCCGATGCCGTGGACGAGCTGTGTCTGACCACGAGCCCGCACCTCGTCGGCGGGATCGCCGGCCGCATCGCGGTCACCGACGAGGGGGCGGCGGTCCTGCGCGCACTGCACCCGGCGTCGATCATGACCGATGACGACGGGTTCGTGTTCACCCGCTGGGTCCGCGACGGCCGCCCGTCCACCCGGTGAGCGGTCCGGTCCCCGTTCGGGACTCACCCCGACACCCGGCTCGAGCGTCCTCGCGGATTCGTTGACTACGCTCGCGGACATGCCAAGAGCGCACACCCCGGCCGTCGGCGCAGCACCGAACTTCCGCCCGAGGGCTCTCGCGGGTGTGGTCGCCGGCGTGATCGCGGCGATCGTCCTGTCCTCTTGTGCCGTCGGTCCAGACCGTGGCCCCGACCTGATCCCGGGCGGCGGCGGTCAGGAGGGACCGGCACCGTCGTCGTCGACCGCTCCCCCCGCCCCCGCGCTCGCGGTGCCGAAGACCGACCTCGAGTGGAGCGAGTGCGCCGCCGAGACCAGCGAACGGTACGGGGTGCCGCGTCCGGAGGGCGTGACGATCGAATGCGCCGAATACGRCTCGCCCATCGACCGCGACCAGCCCGACGGCGAGGTCGTGTCGATCGCGGTGACGCGCGCCCGGACCGCGGACACCCCACCCGACGCCGCGCCGCTCGTCCTCACCTCCGGTTCCGATCTGCCGTCGTCGCGGACCCTGATGGTGATGGCCGCCGGCCAGGGCCGGGCGTTCCTCTCCTCGCACCCCGTGGTCGCGGTCGACCATCGCGGCATCCCGCTCAGCAGCGACATCGACTGCATGACCCGACTCGAACGCACGACGATCGCCAACAACGGCCTCGTCGACCGCGCCACGACGACGGACGCGCGGATCTCGCGCCTGTCCGCGGCCGCATCATCGGCCTCGGACGGGTGCACGGAGACGCTCACCCCCTACCAACTGAGTTTCGGGGCCGCGAACGCCGCCGCGGACCTCGAGTCCCTTCGCCAGCGCTGGGGCGTCGAACATCTGGGGCTCATCGGCACCGGTGAGGGTTCCGACGTCGTGCTCACCTACGCCTCCATGTACGGCGGACGTGCCGGGCGGATCATCCTCGACACCCCGACCCCGTTCGGCGCGAACGCACGCGATCGCGCGCAGTCGCAGGCGCAGGGCGTCCAGGTGGCGCTCCAGGGCTTCGCACAGCGGTGCTCGGCCCTACCGGGCTGCGCGCTCGGGTCCAACGGGGTCGCGACGATGACCCGCATGCTGGGCAAGGCACGGGCGGGCGACCTCGAGTCGCTCTCCGACACGGCCGCTCTCGATGCGATCACCACGACCCTGGCCCTGGCGCCGGACCGCCCGCAATCGTTGCTCGACCTCGCAGATGCCATCGCAGCGGCCGACCGCGGCCAGACCGCGGCGCTGGTCCGCCTCGCCGATCGCGCCGCGACCCTGCGGCTCCCCGACGGCGCCCTGGTGTCCCGCTGCAACGACGTGACCGGCCCGGTCGGTCAGAACGAGGTGCCGGGTCTGGTGGACGCGTGGTCCAAGCAGAACCCCCTCACCGGCGCGAACAGTGCGCTGTCACTCGTCCGGTGCAACGGCTGGGCGTCGGGCAATCCGGTCCGGCCACCCACGTCGCTGCCCGCCGACCCGTTGATCCTCAACGGGACGCGCGACCCGATCAACGGTGGCGAGGGAGCCAATGCGCTGGTGCCGCTGTTCATGAACGCCGAGGCCGAGCCAGTGACCGTCACCTGGGACGGCCTCGGGTATTCGGTCCTGGGACGCAGTGCGTGCGCCGCCGGGGTCGTCGCGGAGTACGTCGATCGGGCGCCGCTGCAGGGTCCGACCCAGCGGGGCTGCCCCACCTGAGTCCCCGGACCACGCCGCACGGTTCTGAGCTCGGCGGCGCGCGTAGTACGGTTCGCGGGTGGCCAATCTCGACAGGTATCTCTATCCCCCGATGAGTGCTCAGCGGATCATCCCGATGGTCCTGTGGCCGATCAGCCTGCTCATGGTCGTGCACCGCTCGGTGTTCCTCGGTGTCAACGGTGACCGCACCGACGACTTCAAACCGGTGTACGCCGCGGCCTACAACTTCCTCAACGGCCTGCCGGTCTACGGCGAGAACTACGCCACGGTCGACCCGCACTACCTCTACCCGCCGTCGGGCACCCTGCTGATGGCGCCGGTCGCCGTCATCGACTACGAGCGCGCCCGCTGGGCCTTCATCGCCGCGAGCGTCATCGCGCTGCTGATCTGCGCCTACCTGCTCACCCGCATGTTCGGATTCGCGTTCAACTCGTGGGTCATGCCGACGGTCCTGTTCTTCTTCTTCAGCACCGAGACCGTCTCGCACACACTGATCTTCACGAACTTCAACTCGTTCGTGCTCCTCGGCCTCCTCGCCTTCCTGATGCTGATGCTCAGCCGGCACGACTGGTGGGCGGGCGTGCCGATGGGCCTCACCCTCGCGGTGAAACCGGTGCTGGCGCCGCTCATGCTGCTCCCGCTGCTCAACCGGCAGTGGCGGGTGTTCGCGCTCGCCATCGTGGTTCCGGTCGTCCTGACGATCGTCGCCTGGCCCCTGTCGGTCGACGCGAACGACTTCATCAGCCGGACCGTCCCGTACCTCGGCGAGGCGCGCGACTACTACAACAGCTCGATCGCCGGCAACGGCGCGTACTTCGGCGTCGCACCCTGGCTGGTACTACTGCTTCGCGTCGCCTTCGTCGCGATGGCCGCGTTCTCGCTGTGGTTCCTGTACCGCTACTACCGCAAGACCAACGAGTTGCTGTGGATCACGGCATCGTYGGGGGTGCTGCTGTGCACGACCTTCCTCGTCGGTTCGCTCGGCCAGGGCTACTACTCGATGCTCCTGTTCCCGCTCCTGATGACGGTGCTGCTGCCCGGATCGCCGATGCGCAACTGGCCCGCCTGGCTCGGTGTCTACGGGTGCATGACCTTCGACGGTTTCTACTCCGACCGCTGGACGGCGTTCGGCTGGATGGTCGAGTACAACAAGGTCACCTGGGGTTGGTCACTCCTGATGATCGCGGTGTTCTGCTCGCTGCTGTTCCGCTACCTCGACATGCGGTCCGACGGGGTGGCCGGCATGGTGCCGCCGGTCCGCTCGGAGACCGACGCGCCACGCATCCCCGCCGCCGAGACCGGTGCCACCGAGAACGAGACCGTAGGCCTGTCGAAACAGCGCTGACACAGTCGATCCTGCCGGGGGCGCTACCGTGGAGGACATGACCGACAGCACCCCGTCGACCGACGCCGAGAATCTCGCCGAACTCACCGACGAGCAGTGGCGCCAGCGCCTGACGCCGGCCGAGTACCGTGTCCTCCGCCAGGCGGGCACCGAGGCGCCGTTCACCGGTGAGTACACCGACACCAAGACGGTCGGCATCTACCGGTGCCGCGCCTGCAACACCGAACTGTTCCGTAGCGAGCAGAAGTTCGAATCGCACTGCGGCTGGCCGTCGTTCTTCTCCCCGCTCGCCGGCGACAAGATCATCGAGGTCGAGGACAACTCGTTGGGCATGCGGCGCGTCGAGGTGCTCTGCGCGAACTGCAAGAGCCACCTCGGCCACGTCTTCGCCGGTGAGGGCTACGACACCCCCACCGACCTGCGCTACTGCAYCAACTCCATCAGCCTGACGCTGGAACCGGCCGAGTAGCAGCCGGTCCCTCGGCGCGGCTCAGGGCAGGGCGTCGATCAGCGCCGGCACCTCGACCCGCGGTCCGGTGAAGAACGGGGTCTCCTCGCGCACGTGCATCCGCGCCTCCGTGGCGCGCAGATCACGCATGAGATCGACGATGCGGTGCAGCTCCGGCGCCTCGAAGGCCAGCAGCCACTCGTAGTCGCCCAGCGCGAACGACGACACCGTGTTGGCGCGGACGTCCTTGTACGCACGCGCTGCCTTCCCGTGGTCGGCGAGCATCTTGCGCCGCTCCTCGTCGGGCAGCAGGTACCACTCATAGGACCGCACGAACGGGTACACGCAGATGTAGTTGCCGGGGTCCTCGCCCGCGAGGAACGCCGGGATGTGGCTCTTGTTGAACTCGGCGGGCCGGTGCAGCGCGACGTTGCTCCACACCGCGTTGCACGCCCGTCCCAGAACGGTCTCGCGGCGGAACTTCGCGTAGGCGGCCTGGATCGGCTCGACGTCCTCGGCGTGCCACCAGATCATGAAGTCGGCGTCGGCGCGCAGACCCGACACGTCGTAGACACCGCGGACGACGACGCCGGTGTCCTCGAGGGACTTGAAGAAGTCCGCGGCGTCGGATTTGGCCTGATCGCGATCAGCACCCAGTTCACCTGGGCGGACCGCGAACACCGAGAACATCAGGTAGCGGATCGTCGAGTTGAGTTCTGCGTAATCCAAGCGGCTCATGGATGCCATCGTGCCACCGGCGCCCACCCGGCGACCAGGCAGGTCAGCGGAGTCGGGTCACGTCAGATCTGCCAGCAGTTCGGCCGCCGCGCGACCGGCCCGACCGATACAGGCCGGCACCCCGACCCCGGCATACGACGACCCGGCCAAGGCCAGACGCGACGGCCGCGCGGCCAGCACCTGCGACATCGCGGCGAGGTGCCCGGGCGCATACACCGGCAGTCCGTCGTCCCAACGCTGGACGTATGCGTCGACGACCCGCGACGACACCGGTGCGACACCGGCGGCGCGGCACACCTCGTCGAGGTCTTCGAGTGCCTCACGACGCAGCCGGTCGTCGACGCCGGGTTCGGTCGTCTCATCCGGTACCACCGCACCGAACCTCCCGAACGACGCCCGCACCGAGACCGGCCGGTCCGCATCCGACAGATGCGCCCACTTCTGCGAGCTGAACGTGAAAGCCTTGGCGCGCAATCCTTCTCCGGTCCCCACCAGCACACCGGAGTGATCGGGCAGCTCGGTCCCCGGCGCGAGCGCGATCGACACCACCACCGACGAGGCGCCCCGGACCGCGCGTAACGGCGCGGACAGGTCCGGCGCGGACCGACCCAGGAGCTCCCCCGCCGCCCAGGCCGGCACGGCCAGGAGCACGGTGTCGTACGGTCGCGGGTCGCGAGCCGTACCGAAGTCGAGCACCCACCCGGCCCCCGACGGAGTGACATCGGTGACCGGACACGAGATCTCGGGTTCGACGCCGGCCGCGGCCCGCAGGGCGTCGAGGAGGACTTGGTATCCGCCCACGAGGGCGCCGAAGACCGGCCCCGAGGCCCCGGCCCCCGCGGCGATGAGGTCGCCGACGGCAGCGGTGAGCGACGGCGCGCCCGCGTCGAGGCGCGTGGCCAGCGCCGGTAGCGCCTCGCGGACCCCG
The DNA here is from genome assembly GCF_001691435.1 of Gordonia sp. UCD-TK1. NCBI lineage: Bacteria > Bacillati > Actinomycetota > Actinomycetes > Mycobacteriales > Gordoniaceae > Gordonia > Gordonia sp. UCD-TK1. Next base: position 5,685 of record NZ_LZMP01000052.1, read on the forward strand.
ATGTCGCCGGCGAGACTGGAGTACACACCCCCGAGCATCGGGTCGACGCTGCGCGCCACCACCGAGGGCCCGAACCGGTCGGCGACCAGGTGCCCGACCGACGTATCGGTCCCGGCTTCCCACCGCATCGAACGGTCGGGTTCACCGGACATGCGGTCGACGTCCTCGGGGTCGGCGAGACCGTCGACGACGGCCGGTCCGGCCGGGATGCCCATCAGCGCCGGACTGGGCAACGGATGCAACCGCTTACCCGACCACACCGCGGGACGGCGCGGCGTCGGCGAGACGATCCGGTCGGCGAGGCCCAGTTCGGTGACGAGTTCGAGCGCCTCGGGTCGCCGGACGATGAACGCCTCGGCCCCGACGTCGACGGCCCGACCGCCGACCGTCGTGGTGTGCAGGACCCCGCCCACCCGTCCGGAGGCCTCGAGCAGGTCGAGGTGCGCGTCGGGCCCGAGCGCACGACGAAGGCGGTAGGCGGCGGTCAGACCGGAGATCCCGCCGCCGACGATCGCGATCCGGACCCGCGGGGACATCAGAGGCTGTGGATTACTTCGACGGCCCGGGTCAGCACGTCCGGGTCGGTGCCGGGCAGCACGCCGTGTCCGAGGTTGAAGATGTGCCCGACCGCCCCGGCGGCGATCGCCCGGTCACCGTCGGCGACCACCCGGCGGACCTCGGCGTCGACGACGTCGGGGCCGGCGAACAGCAGTGTCGGATCGAGGTTGCCCTGCACGGCCTTGGCCGGGCCCACCCGGCGCACGGCCTCCTCGAGCGGCACGCGCCAGTCGACGCCGATGACATCGGCACCGACATGCGCCATCGGGGCGAGCAGCTCACCGGTGCCGACGCCGAAGTGGATGCGCGGGACGCCGTACCCGGCGACCTCGGCCAGGACACGAGCGCTGTGCGGTGCGACGAAACGCTGGTAGTCGGCGGCCGACAGCATGCCCGCCCACGAGTCGAAGAGCTGGATCGCGTCGACTCCGGCCTCCAGTTGGACACGCAGGAACGCGATGGTGATGTCGGCGAGGCGCGCCATCAGCTCGGCCCACGTCTCCGGGTCGCCGTGCATCATCGCCTTGGTCCGCTCGTAGTTGCGGCTCGGGCCGCCCTCGATGAGGTACGAGGCCAAGGTGAACGGCGCTCCGGCGAAGCCGATCAGCGCCACCTGGTCCCCCAGCTCGCCGAGCAGCAGTTCGATGGCCCGCGCGATCGAGCCGACCGCTGCCGGTTCCAGCCGCGGGATGCGCGACACCGCGTCGGGCGAGCGCACCGGCTCGGCGATCACCGGCCCGGTGCCCGCGACGATGTCGAGGTCGATGCCGGCGGCCTTGAGCGGCACCACGATGTCGGAGAACAGGATCGCCGCGTCGACGTCGTGCCGGCGGACGGGCTGCATGGTGATCTCGCAGACCAGTTCGGCGTCGAAGCAGGATTCCAGCATGCCGTGATCGGCGCGGATGGCCCGGTATTCGGGCAGCGAGCGGCCCGCTTGCCGCATGAACCACACCGGACGGCGTGACGGGGTCGCGCCGGTGGCCGCGGCGACGAGCGGCAGGTTCGACCTATGGACCCGGGTACCAGTTGCGTTCGACATCACCGCTTACTCTGCCATGCCCCTCGATCTGCGCACGGGTGGTCCTCGGCGCGCCTCCGCCGTGGCCGGGCACCCCAGCCCTACGGTCGAACGGTGACCTCTTCGGGAGCTCCGGACGAGCCTGCTGATTTCCGCGCGGCGGTGGAGTCGCTGCATGCTGCCCGGGTGCGCCGCGAGATCGAGGTCGGGCCCATCCGCCCGCCGCAGCGCCTGGCGCCGTACAGCTACGCCGTCGGCGCCGAGGTGCGCCCGCCCGAGGACCTCGACGTCGTGCCCACGGATTCGCAGGGCAGCGCCTTCGGGCGCCTCATCCTGCTGTTCGATCCCGCCGGACAGGACGCGTGGAACGGCACCATGCGCCTCGTCGCGTTCCTCCAGGCGGAGGTGGAGGCCGCCCTGGCCATGGATCCGCTGCTGCCCGAGGTGGCCTGGAGCTGGCTCAGCGACGCCCTCGGCGTCCCGGTGGGTGCGACCGCCACCCCCGACGGTTCCGCCCACCGCGTCGAGGTGACCGCGCTCGGCGGCACCGTCACCTCAACGACGTCGGTCCGGTACGGCGACATCGCCGGACCTCCTCGCGCACATCAGCTCGAGGTGCGCGCCTCGTGGACCGCCCTGAGCTCGGACGGCCTGAACAACCACCTCGAGGCGTTCTGCGACGTGCTCGCCTCCGCCGCCGGCCTCCCGCCGGTCGGGGTCACCGAACTCGGCGCGACGTGAACGACTCCACCCCCGGGGATGCGGCCGAGAACCCGATCGAGCCGGACCCCGCGCCGGAGGTCACCCCGTTGCTCCGGCCGGCCGACGGCGTGCCCCCGGTACTGGCGACCGCCAGCGAATTCGCCGACGCGGCAGCCGCTCTGGCAGCCGGCGACGGGCCGATCGCCGTCGACACCGAACGCGCGTCGGGCTACCGGTACTCGCAACGCGCCTATCTGATCCAGATCAAACGACGCGGATCGGGGAGCTTCCTGCTGGACCCGATCGGTGATCCCGGCGCGCTGGCGCCCGTCATCGACGCGATGCGCGGACCGGAATGGGTGCTGCACGCGGCCGATCAGGACCTCCCGTGCCTCCGCGAACTCGGTTTCGAGTGCGTCGAGCTGTACGACACCGAGCTGGCCGGACGCCTCCTGGGCCTGGCGAAGGTCAACCTCGCCGCGATGGTGGCGGAGTTCCTCGGGCTGGGACTCCTCAAGGGACACGGCGCCGCCGACTGGTCGCGCCGCCCGCTGCCCGACGAGTGGCTGAACTATGCCGCGCTCGACGTCGAGGTCCTCGTCGAACTGCGCGACGCCATGGACGCCGCACTCGCGGAAGCAGGCAAAGACGGCTGGGCGCGAGAGGAATTCGCGTACGTCCTGGGTCGGCCGCCGGCACCGCCGCGCACCGACCGGTGGCGCAAGACGTCGAACGTGCACACCGTGAAGTCCACCCGCGCGCTCGCCGCGGTCCGCGAATTGTGGACCGCGCGTGAGGAACTGGCGCAGCGTCGGGATGTCGCGCCCGGACGTGTCCTGCCCGACACCGCCATCGTCAACGCCGCGACCGTGAACCCCCAGTCCATCGCCGAACTCACCAAGCTGCCGGTCTTCGGCGGCCCGCGTCAGCGCCGTCAGGCCGGGATCTGGATGTCCGCGCTGCAGCGGGCGCGCGAGATCCCCGACAGCAAGCTGCCCTCGCGGAAGTCGACCGGGCCGGGTCTGCCCCCGGTCAGCCGGTGGGATCAGCGCAATCCGGAGGCCGCGGCGCGGCTGCAGGCGGTCCGGCCGGTGCTCAAACAGATCGCCGAAGGTCACACCCTGCCGGTGGAGAACCTCCTCGCACCCGATGTGGTGCGACAGCTGTGCTGGGACGGGTTGCCGGAACCGATCACGACCGAGGCGGTCGATGCACATCTGGCCGCCGCCGGCGCCCGCACATGGCAGCGGGCGCTCTGTGTGGAGGCCCTGACCGAGGCCCTCCTCGACGCCGCCCGACCTGGGCCGACGGCGGCCGCCGAGTAGATCGCCAAGCCCGACGAGACCCCCGGCCATCGCGCTGTGGCGCCGACCTTCGCGTACATTCGGGGGTCACGACCCGAATGCCATCACCCGAGTACGCGAGCCACCGGGAAGTCACCTCCGGTGAGCACACCACCTTCCGCGATGGGAGCAGATCCGTGGCCACAGTCTCCGTCGGCATCGACTCCGACCTCGAACCGAGCGCAGCATGGGCGCTCGCCAGCAACCTCTCGCGCTTCGACGAGTGGATGACCATCTTCGGCGGGTGGCGCTCGCCGGTCCCCGACACGATCGCCGAGGGCACCACCATCTCCTCCCTCATCAAGGTCAAGGGCTTCCGCAACGTGATCCATTGGACCGTCACCGACTACGACGAGCCGCGGCTCATCGCGCTCTCGGGAACCGGCCGCGGCGGGGTAGACATCGATCTGGCGATGAAGGTCGACGAGATCGCCGACGGTTCGCACTTCGATCTGTCGGCCGAGTTGTCCGGCGGTCTGCTCAACGGCTCGGTCGGCAGGCTCGTCGCCAAGATCCTGGAGTCCGATGTGCACAAGTCGATCTCGAACCTGGCGACACTGCGCTGAGTCGATCGGGGCCGACCTGACCCCTCTGCACCCTAATCCGAGGAACCACCAAACCGCTGGTCTGTGGGGTGCAAGCGACCCCCTCCCTCCGCTCCCTGCGGTGCGAGGAGCGCCAGCGACGAGCCAYGAAGACATCCCAGGGGTGCAAGGTGTCAAGCGGCGAGGTTGGCGCGGTGGTTCCAGGCGGTGTGTTCGTTGTAGAGGGTGCGGTGTTTGAGGCAGCCGTGGAGGATGCCGATGAGCCGGTTGGCGAGCGCACGCAAGGCTTGGGGGTGGGACTTCTTCTGATCTCGCAGGCTGTCGTAGTAGACGCGGGCGCCGGGACTGCCGGTCAGCGCGCTTTGCGCCATCGCCATGGCGGCGGCGTTGAGGCGGGTGTTGCGGATATGGCGGGCCAGCACGACGT
>NZ_LZMP01000053.1:0-6697 GCF_001691435.1 Gordonia sp. UCD-TK1
GGCCAGCCTCGACAACCGCTTCCCGATCTCCACGGCCAGCCTCGACAACCGCTTCCCGATCTCCACGGCCGCGCGACCACCGACCCCGGCGTCGACCTCGTCGAAGACCATCACCGATCCCGAGGTGGGTGCGGCGAGGACGACTTCGAGGGCGAGCATGACCCGCGAGAGTTCGCCGCCCGACGCCGACTTCGCGATGGGCAGCGGCGTGGCGCCGGGATGGGCGAGAAGTGCGAATTCGACCTTGTCCGCGCCGTCGGCGCCGGCGTGCGCGGCGGTGCCCGCGACGGTGACGGTCAGCCGGTCGTCGGGCGTCGCCGCGTCCGGGTTGACCGCGACCGCCAGCGCCGAGTCCCCCATTGCCAGTCCCTTGAGCTCGCGAGACACCTTGTCGGCCATCGACTTCGCGGCCTTCGACCGCAGCGTGTGCAACTTGTCCGCCGCGGCCTGCACCTTGTCCCGGGCCGCGGTCGCGGCGACCTCGAGCTCCTCGATGGAGGCCCGTGGGTCCTCGATCTCCGCGAGCCTGGCCTCGGCCTTGTGGCGCCAGTCGATCACTCCGTCGACATCCGGCGCGTACTTGCGGACGAGCGTCTTCAGCTCGGCCTGACGGGCAAGCAACTTGTCGAGCTCCTCGGCGTCGGCGGGTAGGCCCGACGTGAAGGCGGTCAGTTCGGCGCCGACATCGGTGATGACGGTGAGCGCCTCGGCGACGCGCGGGACGAGATCACGCAGCGTGTCGTCGGCCGCGGTCTCCAGCAGCGTGCGCACCGTTCCGAGTCCTTCGATGACCGATGATCCCGAATCCCCGGCGACGATGGCGTGCGCCTGGTCGGCGGCACCACGGATGGACTCCAGGTCGGAGAGCCGACGGATCGTCGCGGTCAGCTCCTCGTCCTCGCCGGGCACCGGATCGACGGCGGCGATCTCGTCGATGCCGAACCGCAGCCGGTCGGCTTCCTGCGCGAGTTCCCGGTAGTTGGCGCGGCGGGCGTCGAGTTCGTCGAGGACCTCGACCCAGGCCGTTCGTGCCTTCCGGTATGAGTCCAGCGCCGCAGCCGCCTTCGGGCCGGCGAACGTGTCGAGTGCCGCGCGCTGGTGTTCGGGGCGGAGGAGCCGCAACTGGTCGTTCTGGCCGTGGATGGCCAGGACCGCCGTGGTGAGTTGGCCCATGACGCCCACCGGGACGGACCGGCCGCCCAGATGGGCGCGGGATCGTCCGTCGGCGCTGACCGACCGGACCGCGATGACGGTGTCGTCGTCGTCGAGTTCGGCCCCGGTGGAGTCCAGGATGTCGGCGACGACCGGATCCCGGTGCGCTCCGCCGTTGTTCGCGAGCCGGAACCGGCCCTCGACGACTGCCTTGGGGCTGCCGGTCCGGACGCGCGTCGCGTCGGCGCGCGCACCGGACAGCAGGTGCAGGCTGGTGACGATCATCGTCTTGCCCGCTCCGGTCTCGCCGGTGAGCACCGTGAATCCCGGATGGAAGCGCGCCTGTGCCTCCTCGATGACACCGAGACCGGTGATCGAGATCTCTTCGAGCACGACTATGCCTGCCTCCCTCGCCATCCCGTGACCGGGAGGGCGAACTTGGTGACCAGTCGGTCGGCGAAGGGGTCGGAATCGATCCGGATCCAACGCACCGACCGTTCGCTGCGCACCACCTCGACCCGCGCTCCCGCGGGCACGTCGAGTGCGCGTCGGCCGTCGCACAGCGCCAGCGCAGACCGCCCGTTCTTGTCCACCTCCACCGCGATCCGCGATCGCGGACTCGTCACCATCGGCCGGGCGAACAGGGCGTGGGCGTTGTTCGGCACGACCAGGATGGCCTCGAGGTCGGGCCACATCACCGGCCCGCCGGCGGAGAACGCGTAGGCCGTCGATCCGGTCGGTGTCGACACCAGCACTCCGTCGGCGCCGAAGGCCGAGACCGGCCGGCCGTCGACCTCGGTCACGAGCTCGAGGACACCGTTGTTGCTCGTGTTCAGGACCGCGACCTCGTTGAGCGCCCAGCTGCACGCGGTCGGCGGATCCGGGTCGGCCGGGTCCACGATGGCGATGTCGAGGGTCATCCGCGGTTCGATGCGGTAGTCCCGGGCGATCAGCTGGGTCATGACCTCGTCGACGCGATGCGCCTCGGCCTCGGCGAGGAAGCCGATGTGTCCGAGATTGATACCCAGGACCGGAACCTCGGCGGGATAGGCCAGCTCGGCGGCCCGGAGGAAGGTGCCGTCACCGCCCAGGACGATGACGAGTTCGCAGCCCTCTGCCGTCGCGGACTCGGCCGTCGTGACCTCGACGACCGCGCCGAGCGAACGCAGGTATTCAGGGTCGACCGGTACGTTGCGGGGACTGGGCGACTCGCCCTCGTTGTTCCGGTACAGCACATCGTGATCGGGGGCGTCGCGGTCGAGGGTGTCGTGGTCGACCACGCGCAGCGCGACGTCGGCGGCCGCGCAGTGGCGCGCGATCGCCTCGATGGTCTCGAGCACGTTCTCGCGTCCGGTGTGGGCGACCACCAAGAACTCACGGGCACCGGTGTGGTCCGGTGCCGAATCGTCGGTCACTGGTGATCCCCTCCATCGAAGTGCGGTCTGGGACGAGTGCGGTGTCGGTACGGAGACGCGGGCCCAGCGGTCAGCGCGGTCCCGCGGCGACCGCCTGTTCGATCATGGCCCGGAGTTCGTCCGTGGACCCGGCGAGGCGATCCGCGTCGGTCGAGTCCGCCCGGTCGACCCTATCGCCCCACCCCGACTCCTCGCCCGTCCGGTCGACGTGCTCGTTGTGCAACCACAGGAAGTACTCGACGTTCCCGGACGGCCCCGGCAGCGGGCTCGCCACCACACCGCGCGTCCGCAGTCCGTGCGCGGCGGCCTCGGTCGCCACCCCGAGTACCGCCTCGGCGCGCAGCGCGGGATCGCGGACCACGCCGCCCGACCCCACCCGATCCTTGCCGACCTCGAACTGCGGTTTGACCATCGGCAGCAGGTCGGCGCCCGGCGCGCAACAGCGGGCCAGCGCGGGCAGCACCAGGCCCAACGAGATGAACGACAGGTCGGCGACCACGACGTCGACCGGGCCGCCGATGGACCCGGGCTCGAGGTGCCGGACGTTCGTCCGGTCATGGACCACGACGCGCTCGTCGTTCTGCAACCGCCAGATGAGTTGTCCGTATCCGACGTCCGCGGCGACCACCTCGCGGGCCCCGCGGCGCAGCAGCACATCGGTGAATCCCCCGGTCGATGCGCCGGCGTCGAGGCACCGACGCCCCTCCACCGTCAGGCCACCCGGCTCGAACGCCTCGAGCGCACCGAGGAGCTTGTGCGCGCCTCGTGACGCCCAGTCGTCTCGCGGACCCTCGTCGACGACGATCGGGGTGTCCCGGGTGACCCCGGTGGCCGCCTTCGACGCGATGGTCCCGTTGACCCGGACCGACCCGGCATCGACGAGCTCACGCGCCTGTTCGCGCGATCGGGCGAGACCTCGGCGGACGAGTTCGGCATCGAGTCGTGCTCTGGCGACCATGGTCAGAACCGCTCCCTCGTGGACGACTCCGGCGTCCGCACCGAGGCCGGTCTCATCGTCGGTCCACGGCGTCGAGGGCCGCGGTCAGCGAGTCATGGGCCTGTTCGAGAAGCGCCGCCTGACGTTCGAGCGCCGCCAGCGAGAAGGCRTCACCCGCCGATTCACGGATCTCGTCGACCTGCGCGAGGATCTCGGTGACCTCGGCCTCCACGTCGGGCAGCTCCCCGGCCCCATCGGCAATGGCGAATGCGTCGGCGACGGGGTCGAACTGTCGACGCGGCATCGCTCCCGGTGTGGGCCGGGACGGTCCTGGGTCAGCCGGGGAGGCGGTCGGGTGAGTCATCGTGGACCACGCTAGCCGACGACTGTGACACCGAGGGACTCGAGCTTGGTCCTCGCGGCCCCCTCCGCGATCACCCGCAATTCGTCCGGATCCGCGGACCCCGCATCGACCGCGGCCCAGGTGGCGGCGGCGAGCGCGGGCACCAGTCCCGCCTCCGCGCCGGAACCGGCGACCCGCACGGTCGAACCCTCGACGGTGATGTCCCAACCGGGCTGGTCGGACACCCGCACGGCGTCGATGTCGACGAACAGGCCGGCGAGGTCGTCGAGAACGTAGGTGGGCCGCTGCTCCGGGGGCGCCGACAGCAGATCGTCGACCGTGCTCACACCGGTCAGGACCAGAGCGCTCTCGATACCGACGGCATGGCCGCCCTCGATGTCGGTGTCCAGCCGGTCCCCGACCACGAGCGGCGCACTCGCCCGAGCACGCGCGATCGCGTCGGCCATCAACGGTGCGGCGGGCTTGCCGGCCACCATGGGCTCCTTGCCCGTCGCGTTGCGCAGCGCGGCGACCATTGAACCGTTCCCCACGAGCAGGCCCCGCTCGGACGGCAGGGTGGCGTCGATGTTCGTCGCGATCCACAGCGCGCCGGCCCGGATCGCGAGCGCCGCCTCCGACAGTTGCGCCCAACCGGTGTCCGGCGAGTGTCCCTGGATCACCGCGGCCGGTCGGTCGTCGGCACTACGCGTCACCCCGACACCGACTTCGCGGACTTCCTGCGCGAGTCCGTCGGTACCGATCACCAGTGCACGCGAACCCGGCTCGAGATGTTCGGACAGCAGCCGCGCGCCCGACTGTGCACTCGTGACGACGAGGTCGTCGGTCGCCTCGAACCCCAGCTCACGCAGGTGCGCGGCCACCTCGGACGGCCGCCGGCTCGCGTTGTTGGTCACGAAGAACCGCGGGATGTTCAGCCGGGCGAGGGCATCGAGCGCATTCGGCAGCGCGTGGTGCCCGGCGAACACCGTGCCGTCGAGGTCGAGGAGCAGTGCGTCGTGACGATCGACAAGGGTCACGGAGTCGGACGGCGATGTGATGGCGGGTTCGGCCGCAGACTCGGTTCCCGACGACTCGTCCAGGGTGGCGAGGGGATTGGGCACCCCTTCCACGATGGTCGACTCGGCGATCACGTCATCGCCGGCATCTCCCTCTTCCTCGGCAACGGCTGACACCGCCACCGAATTCGAGGTCTGTGACAGGTCGGCCGTACCCGGAACGGCCTCGATGGTGTCCTTCTCGATGGTGTCGTTCTCGATGGCACCGGACGCAGCAGGTGAATCGATTGCGGGAGTGACATCGGGCGCAGGCGCCGAGGCGGGCGGGATCGGGTCCGCATCGGAGTCGATGTCCCTATCGACAGCCGGCACCGACAGCGGGCTGTCGAGCTCGCCTGGCGCAGCGCCGTTCACTCCCACACTCTCGGACGGCTGATCGTCGTTGGCCAGCTCGGTCAGCCGGAACTCGGCATCGGTGACGTCGTCGACGTCGGCGGCCGCCGCGTTCATGAACCAGGTGATCGCGTCGTCGCGACGACCGGCAGCTTCCAGGGCAGACGCATATGCATAGAAGAGACGGGCCGGTCCGGTACCGAGCTGCCCGGGCTTGAGGTTCTCGGCCTGCAGCGTGACGACCGCTTTCTCCGGTTCACCGAGGTCCATGCGGGCACCGGCTTCGACGATCCGCATCTCGGTGGCATCGTCGCCGGTCAGTGACCGTCCCTCGTCACCGCGCGCGATCTCGACGGCACGGTCGGGGCGCCCGAGTCCGCGTTCGCAGTCGGCGATGAGCGGCAACAGGGCCGGGTTGCCGGTGATCCGCTTGGCTGCGCGGAGTTCGGTCGCCGACTCCTGCCACTCGCCCGCGTTGTAGGCAGCGATGCCGACGGTCTCGCGAACGACGCCGACCCGGGAAGCGCGAGCGCGTGCGGCACGTGCATGTTCCAGCGCCTGGACGGGATCCTCGAGCAGGATGCGCGACACCATCACCAGGTGCCGCGCGACGATCTCGGCGTTGGCCTTGTCGAGCGTCAGCAGATCACGGCGCACCTCGGGATCGAGATCCGACGCCGCGATGTCCTCGGGTAGCGGTGGCCCGGGCTGCCGGCTGCCGCGATCAGATCCGCGGTCACGCCCCGGACGATCATTCCGGCCACCTCGRCCGCCATCCCGCTGTCCACGTGTGTCCCGCTGGCCGCGCCCGTCGCGGCGCGGACGATCACGATCACTCATAGCTGCCAATCTATGCCCTCGAACCTTGCTGAGTAGTGCCGCCCGACGATGACGCATCAGGCGACCGACGCACGAGAAAGACCCCGTATCCGACGAAAGAAATCATCGAATACGGGGCCTTTCTGAAATTGTGTTCGGCGGTGTCCTACTCTCCCACACTGATTAGGGTGCAGTACCATTGGCGCTGGAGGGCTTAGCTTCCGGGTTCGGAATGGGGCCGGGCGTTTCCCCTCCGCTATAGCCGCCGTAACTTTGTGAAACAACTGTCACACAACAGTGTTTGTTTTTTGTTGTGTGTTGTTTCAGAAGTACATAGTGGATGCGAACACACCAAATCCGTGTTTGGTGATGTTGTGGGTGTTGTTGGTAAGTCCTCGGCCGATTAGTACCAGTCACCTGAACACATTGCTGTGCGTACAGTTCTGGCCTATCAACCCCATGGTCTGTGGGGGGCCTTAACCCCGCGAAGGGGGTGAGAAACCTCATCTTGGAACAGGCTTCCCGCTTAGATGCTTTCAGCGGTTATCCCTTCCGAACGTAGCTAACCAGCAGTGCCCCTGGCGGGACAACTGGCACACCAGAGGTTCGTCCGTCCCGGTCC
>NZ_LZMP01000054.1:0-5535 GCF_001691435.1 Gordonia sp. UCD-TK1
CAAACTCGTCGGCGCCGCCCCGTTACCGGCATCCTCAGGCAAAACCAGCCGTCACCGACTCAACCGGGGCGGGGACCGGCAAGCCAACAGTGCTCTGCACATGATCGCGGTCGGACGCATGAAATCCCACGCCCCCACCCGCGCCTACGTCGAGCGACGTTCCGCCGAACACAAAACGAAGAAAGACATCCTCCGCTGCCTCAAGCGCTACATCGCCCGCGAAGTGTTCCGCGACCTCACCACCGACCTCGGAGCACTTGACAAGCTATAGGACCCTCTCGTCGACCTCGACGCGCTCCTTCGTCGCTTGCTCGGCCCGGCGGCTTGCGCTCCTCACACCTCAGGGAGCGGAGGGAGGCTCGACACAAAAGGGTTATCGAAGTCTCGGGCGCCGAACCCTTCGCGGGGCCTGATAGCACACCACTTCAGGCACCGACGTACTTGGCGAGGTGCTGACCGGTGAGCGTGGACCGGTCGGCGACGATGTCGGCGGGCGTGCCCTCGAAGACGATCCGGCCGCCGTCGTGGCCGGCGCCCGGGCCGAGGTCGATGATCCAGTCGGCGTGGGCCATCACGGCCTGATGGTGTTCGATGACGATCACCGACTTCCCGGAGTCGACGAGACGGTCGAGCAGCCCGAGGAGCTGTTCCACGTCGGCGAGGTGGAGGCCGGTGGTGGGCTCGTCGAGGATGTAGACGTCGCCCTTCTCCCCCATGTGGCTGGCCAACTTCAATCGCTGGCGTTCGCCGCCGGACAGGGTGGTCAGCGGTTGACCGACCTTGATGTAGCCGAGCCCGACGTCGACCATCCGGTGCAGGATCTTGTGCGCCGCCGGGAGTTTGGCGTCACCCTCGGCGAAGAAGGCCTCCGCCTGGGCGACCGACATCTCGAGCACCTCGCTGATGTTGCGGCCGCCGAAGGTGTAGTCGAGCACCTCGGCCTGGAATCGCTTGCCCTCGCACACCTCGCAGGGCGCGGCGACGCCGGCCATCATCGCGAGGTCGGAGTAGACGACGCCTGCACCGTTGCAGTTGGGGCAGGCACCCTCCGAGTTCGCGCTGAACAAGGCGGGTTTCACGCCGTTGGCCTTGGCGAACGCCTTGCGGATCGGCTCGAGCAGACCGGTGTAGGTCGCCGGATTGGAACGCCGCGACCCCTTGATGGCGCTCTGGTCGATGGAGACGACCCCGTCTTCCTTGGCGACCGTCGAGTTGATCAACGAACTCTTGCCCGAGCCCGCGACGCCGGTGAGCACGACCAGCACACCGAGCGGGATGTCGACGTCGACATCGCGCAGATTGTTGGCGTCGGCCCCGCGGACCTCGAGATGACCATTGGGCGTGCGGACTTCGTCCTTGACGGCGGCGCGGTCCTCCAGGTGGCGCCCGGTGAGCGTGTCCGCGGCCCGCAGTTCGTCGACGGTGCCTTCGAACACGATCGTGCCGCCGTCGGTGCCCGCTCCCGGGCCGATGTCGACGACGCGGTCGGCGATCGCGATCACCTCCGGCTTGTGCTCGACCACCAGCACCGTGTTGCCCTTGTCCCGCAATGCGCGCAGCAGATCATTCATCCGGGTGATGTCGTGCGGGTGCAGACCGATCGACGGCTCGTCGAACACATAGGTCACGTCGGTCAGCGACGAACCGAGGTGACGGATCAGCTTAGTGCGCTGCGCCTCTCCGCCGGACAGGGTGCCGGCCGGGCGTTCCAGGGACAGGTAGCCGAGTCCGATGTCGACGAACGCGTTGAGGTGGTCTCGCAGCGCGGTGATCAGCGGGGCCGCGGACGGATCGTCGAGGTCGGCGACCCACTGGGCGAGATCGCTGATCTGCATCGCGCATGCGTCGGCGATGCTGATGCCCTTGATCTTCGACGAACGGGTCTCGGCGGTGAGGCGGGTGCCCTCACAGTCCGGGCACTGCGCGAAGGTGATCGCCCGGTCGACGAAGGCACGGATGTGCGGTTGCATGGCCTCACGGTCCTTGCTCAGCATCGACTTCTGAATCTTCGGGATCAGACCCTCGAAGGTGATGTTGATGCCCTCGACCTTGATCTTGGTGGGCTCTTTGTAGAGCAGGTCGTTGAGCTGCTTCTTGGTGTACTTCGCGATCGGCTTGTCGGGGTCGAAGAAGCCGCAGCCGCGGTAGATCCGGCCGTACCAGCCGTCCATCGAGTAGCCGGGGATCGTCAGCGCGCCCTCGTTGAGCGACTTCGACGAGTCGTAGAGTGCGGTGAGGTCGAAGTCGGAGACGTCGCCACGTCCCTCGCATCGCGGGCACATGCCGCCGGTGATGGAGAAGCTTCGACGCTCCTTGACCTTCTGCCCGCCCTTCTCGATGGTCACCGCACCCGCCCCGCTGATCGAGGCGACGTTGAACGAGAACGCCTGCGGCGAACCGATGTGCGGAGTTCCCAAGCGACTGAACAGGATACGCAGCATCGCGTTCGCGTCGGTGGCTGTGCCGACGGTCGACCGGACGTTGGCACCCATCCGCTCCTGGTCGACGATGATCGCCGTCGTCAGACCCTCCAGGATGTCGACGTCCGGACGAGCCATCGACGGCATGAAGCCCTGGACGAACGCGCTGTACGTCTCGTTGATGAGGCGCTGGGATTCCGCGGCGATGGTGCTGAAGACCAGTGAACTCTTCCCGGAACCCGACACCCCGGTGAAGACCGTCAGCCGACGCTTCGGCAGATCGACGCTGACGTCCTTGAGGTTGTTCTCCCGGGCGCCATGGACGCGGATGATGTCGTGCGTATCGGCGGGGTGAATGCCGTCGGCCCGCACGGCGTCGACCTTCCGTGCGGGACGGGTGGCGGTTCGGCTCATCGTCTCTCCATCAATGTGGCGACCGCGGGCGGGCGGTCGTCGGCGTTCGGGGTGCTCGTGTCATTCCGGAGGTCCGTTGCCGCGAGGTCGGTGCGCGGACTCCCGGTCGATCTAACCAGGGTGGAGGACACGTCCGCGGGGTGTTGTCGGTCGACGACCGCGCCGAGTGCTTCCGGGGGCGGGTATCGACCGGGTCCGCACATCTCTCAGCCGGCCTGGTCGATACGGATGAGATTGCCCGCCGGGTCACGAACGGCGGCGTCGCGAACGCCATACGGCTGATCCATCGGCTCCTGCACGATGTCGACGCCGCTGGACTGCAACTTGTCGAACAGCCCGTCGAGGTCGTCGGTCGCCAGCGTCAGCGCGCCGTAACTCCCCTTGGCGATCAGCTCGAGGATCGTCTGTCGTTCCTCCTCGGAGATACCGGGATCGGCAGCCGGCGGATGCAGGACGATCGACGTGCCCGGCTGTCCGGGCGGGCCGACGGTCAGCCACCGCATGCCCTCGTAGCCGACATCCTTGCGGAGTTCGAAACCGAGGAGGTCGCGGTAGAAGCCCAGGGCGGCGTCGCCGTCGGTGTGTGGGAGGAACGTGTATTGGATCGTGATGTTCATGCGATCAGGCTAGGCAGTCTCACCCGCGCTGTGCTTCTCGATTCCTGATCGGTCTCGTGATGTTCTTCGCCAGGCACGCCGGTATCCCGTCCGTCGCGTCGGCCGACTGTTCGCGATAGACCGTCGGCGGGACCCCGACGAGTTCGGTGAACCGGGTGCTGAACGTGCCCAACGACGAGCAGCCCACCTCGAAGCAGACCTCGGTGACGGTCAGGTCGCCGCGCCGCAGCAGCGTCATCGCCCGTTCGATACGGCGAGTCATCAAGTACGAGTAGGGCGATTCGCCGTAGGTCTGGCGGAACTTCCGGCTCAGGTGACCGGCCGACATGCTCACCCCGCGCGCGAGCGCCTCGACGTCGAGCGGCTGCGCGTACTCGCGGTCGATGCGATCGCGGACCCGACGCAGCAGGGTCAGGTCGCGCAGGCGCTGATCGGAATCGGTTCGCGGCACGGATCGATCGTAGTGCGCTCAGACCCCGAGCACCGCCGAGATGTCCGCACCGAGGGCGTCGAGACGGCGTGCGGCCTCGTCCCGCGGTACGGCGCCGCCCGGGCAGTCGAGGACGACTTCCAGATAGCACTTCAGTTTCGGCTCGGTGCCGGAGGGACGCACGACGACGCGGTCGTCGGCGGCGGTCCGCACCAGGACGCCGTCGGTCGGCGGGAGATCAGCGGATCCATGTGCCAGGTCGCGGTTCTCCACCACCGGCGAGCCGGCCAGTCGTTCGATCGGCGACGAACGCAGGCGCTGCATCATCTCGCCGATCAGAGCGGTGTCCTCGACGCGGATCGTCAACGGTGCGGTGGCATGCAGGCCGTGGCGACGGGCGAGCCGGTCGAGTTCGTCGGTCAGCGTGCGGCCGTCCTTCCCGAGTTCCTCGACGAGGGAGATGACCCGGACCATCGCACCGATGCCGTCCTTGTCGCGGACGGTGTCGGGGTCGGTGCAGTAGCCGATGGCCTCCTCGTAACCGAAACGCAGGCTGGAAGTCCGGGCGATCCACTTGAAGCCGGTGAGCGTCGCGGCGAACCGCAGCCCGTGGACCGCGGCGACCCGGCCGAGCAGCCGGCTCGACACGATCGAACACGCCAGGGTGTCACCGGGGCGCGTCGCATCCCGTGCCGCCTGCTCCCCCAGCAGCGCGCCGATCTCGTCGCCGGTCAGCTGCCGCCACTGCCCATCGGGACCGACCGTCGCCACCGAGCAGCGGTCGGCATCGGGGTCGAGGGCGATCACGACGTCCGCGTCGACGTCGCGTGCGAGATCGAGCGCGAGGTCGAGGGCACCGGGCTCCTCCGGGTTCGGGAACGGCACCGTCGGGAAGTCCGGATCGGGAGCGGACTGCGCCGCCACCACGTGGACGTCGCCGATTCCCGCGGCCCGCAACACGTCTCGGGCGACCGCACCCCCGACCCCGTGCATCGGCGTCAGTACGACGCGCACCGGCGACGGGCCGCCGCCGGGTCGAAGCCGCGCGGTGCGCTCGACATAGGTCCGCACGGTCTCGTCGTCGAGGTGGATGACCGCCGCGGGGTCGCGGGACACCTCGTCGGCGGGCGGTGCCTGCGCGATCCGGTCCGCGATGTCGGCGTCGGCCGGCGCGATGATCTGCACTCCCCTGCCCGCATCGTCGGTGACACGCCCGCCGAGATACACCTTGTAACCGTTGTCGGCCGGTGGGTTGTGCGAGGCGGTGATCATCACACCGGCGTCGCAGTCGAGCGCACGCGTCGCATGAGCGGTGACCGGCGTCGGCAACCGGGGTGGCAGCGCGAACACCGTGAGCCCCTGCGCCGCAAGCACTTCGGTTGCCGCGTCGAAGAACTCGGCGGATCCGTGCCGGGCGTCGCACCCGACCACGACGCGCGCGTCGGGACCGACCGTGCCGAGCAGATAGCGGGCGACACCGGCCGTGGCTCGGGTGACCACGGCGACGTTCATCCGCGACTCGCCCGCACCGACCTCGCCGCGCAGGCCGGCGGTGCGGGCGAGTCGCGGATGAACGTCGCCGTGGTCACCCGAGCCACGGCCGGTGTCGCCCGCTATCTGCTCGGCACGGTCGGTCCCGACGCGCGCGTCGTGG
>NZ_LZMP01000055.1:0-5483 GCF_001691435.1 Gordonia sp. UCD-TK1
AAAAGAGTAATGTTGCAGCAGATGCAGTCGAACCCTCCTCCTTTGCAACGTTCAGATTCTTATCGGTCTGGGCGCCTGACCTGCTCTGATGTGGGTTCAGACGGTCTATTGTGAGTGCGAACGCCGAATCGAAGCTGCAGTTTGCGCAGGGACCTGTCATACGAGCAGGGCTGAGCGACTTGATGATTGACACCGACCCTGCAATAGATGCATGATATGAGCATCTAATGCACCCAGCCTGGAGATGATGCCGCGTGACGGTCGACGACTCTGGGCGCTTGGTGCTGGTGCCGGGCGTTCGATATCTGAGCAACCAGGATGCTGTGTTCGCGGAGATGTTGGATGGATGGCGCAATCAGCAGCTGTCCAGAAACCTAACCTTCGGGACCATTGAGCAGCGTTGTCAGCTAATTACCCGCTTTGCTGACTATGTCAACGAGTACCCGTGGAAGTGGTCCCCGGCGATGGTCGACGAGTTCTTCGGCGACCTGCGGAGTATCCGTCACGCGCGGCAAACGACGGTGCGTGGTTATCAAACAGCGCTACGGCTGTTCTGCGACTATGTCGGATCGTCCGAGTATGGCTGGTGTGATCTCTGCGTTGATTTGTTCGGAACTCATCCAGTACAGGTTTGCCACGATTGGAACTCGGCTCGCCACGCACAAGAGTGCGAGTCCGATCCACGTAAGCGGGCTTTCAGTCGCGCTGAACTGCAACGATTTTTCGATCATGCTGACGATGAAGTCGATCGGCTCGCGACGAGCGGCCGCAAGGGTCAGTGGCCGGCCTACCGCGATGCAACCTGGTTCAAAGTTGCGTACGCATGGGGACTTCGCGGTAATGAGATCCGTCATCTGCAGACCACTGATTTCTATCGCAACCCGAAAGCGCGCGAATTCGGCAAGCACGGCATCCTGCATGTTCGCTACGGCAAACCTCATCGTGGTTCTCCCCCGAAGCGTCGATCCGTCCTAACAGTTTTCGACTGGTCCCCTGACGTCGTCGCTGACTGGATTTCTGCCGCACACCTTGGTGGCGAGACTGGAAAGTTAGACCTCTTCACCAGCGAACGAGGCACGCTCGTGACGGTAAATTGTGTACGGCAGAGATTCTCGCGCTACTGCGAGGAGCTTGGACTGGCTCCGGGACTCGATCTTCACTCGATGCGCCGGTCGTACGCGACACATTTGATTGAGGCCGGCGTTGATCAGAAGTTCGTTCAGGACCAACTTGGGCACGAGTTTGCTTCCACCACGGGCATTTACGACTGTACTTCGACGGACTATCGTCAGACCACCCTTCGCGACGCGCTCGACTCGACTGTGCGGGATGCAATGAATATCGGCGAACACCCAGATGAGGAAGCGGGCAACTGATGGCAGCACGTACTGTGGAGTACCGCTGGCGCCTGGCGGAGTTGATGGCCGCGGCCGGCATGCACAACAGCACCGATCTAGTGCCCCTCCTTCGCGAACGTGGAATCGACTTATCGGCGTCACAGGTCTACCGATTGGTGGCGGGCCAGCCTGAGCGCGTGTCTTTGCAAGTGATGGCCGCCATCTGCGATGTATTCGCCTGCACCCCAGGTGATCTCGTCACCGTAACCGCTGTTGATAAACGTCGCAAACGCGCCGCAACCGAGAACGTGGTAGATCTCAATCGCACCGCACGACCCAAGCGCGCCCGGGTAATCCGTGATGAGTGAGCCACTTACTGGGGGGCGGCGGCCGCGAGGACGCCCGAGACGTACCACCGGCGAGCGTTTTTGCGATCGGTGCGGGCGGGTCATGGGCAAGCACCGGGTTCATTGGCCCGGAGAACGACTCTGCAACAGTTGCTTTTACCTTGCGATGCGCACATTCGGAGAGTGCCCAATCTGCGGTCATAACGGCGTCCTCCCCGCTCGGTCGCGAGCCAACGATCCGAGACCCTGTTGTCTGAAATGCGGCGGTATCAATCCAGCTGACTATCGTTGCACCATCTGCGGGCACGAGGGTGAGATGTATCGGCGAGGCCAATGCGCCAGATGTTCGTTGCGGGACAAGTTGGAGCAGCTAGCACCGCCTCCACGCCGCGCAGCTCTGAAGGAATTGCGAACCACCTTGATTGACGCGCTAACTCAGGCGCAACGGCCAGAGAGTGTAATGACGTGGATGCGCGACGCCCAGGTGCGGGCACTCCTGCACGGCTTGATGACTGGATCCATTCCATGTACACACGAAGCCCTCGACAGCATCCCCCCATCCAAGACTGTCGAACACATCCGGTCGATCCTTGAGCAGCACACGCTACTCGAACCGCGCGATCATTATCTTGCACTGTTCGAGCGGTGGCTTGAGAGCAAACAGTCTGCAGCCGACACCCCCGAGGTGTGGGCCACCGCCCACCGGTTCGCGACGTGGCATCACCTCCGACGAATCCGCGCCAACTCGTCACCTCGCCAATCCAGCGAAGGTTCGGTGCGTTCTGCCAAGCAGGAGATAACCGAGGTCATCAAGTTTCTCAACTGGCTTAACAGAGTCCATCACCGCACCGTGGAGAACGCCACACAGGAAGACGTGGATCAGTATCTGAAACCAGGGCCGACGACCCGCCAGCTGATCCGCACCTTCTTTGTCTGGTGCCGCGCACTTCGCATTAATACCAGCGTGACAGTTGAGCACCGGTACGCCAGATCAACCCCTAGCTTGACCGATGAGGATCGGATGCGGTGGATCCGAACTCTCATGGAGGGCGACGTCACCAGCCTTCACCAACGGGTCGCCGGCCTCCTGCTGGTGCTCTATGCCCAACCGTTGAGCAGGGTTGTAACACTGCAAATCGGCGACCTCGAGCTCACGCCTACCGAGATGCGAATCAGCCTTGGTAGCGAGCCAACACCTGTGCCGGAACCATTCGCAGTTCTGATCTATGAGTTGCTTGAACACAGGCCAAACCTGCAGACAGCCGGCGCGGACACGATGTACCTGTTCCCGGGCTATCGACCAGGCCGACACATTGGCTCGCAGACAGTGATGCACACGCTCCGCCGGCTCGGAATTAACTTGCGCGGCAGCCGCAATAGTGCGCTAGCCAACCTCGTACAACTTGCGCCACCGCCGATCGTGGCGGACATGCTCGGCTTCAGCTGCCAAGTTACCGAACGTCATGCCGCTCTCGCCGCCACCACATACGCGCGCTACGTCAGCTCTATATCGCAAGCAACCAGGCTAAGATCAGGCAATTCTTGACAATACCAACTACTAACATCTGGAGCTGATTTACAATGGGTAACGAGCGACTTAAGTTGGCCCTTTCGCAGATAAAGCCCGGCGACTGGGAAAGGTTCGAAGAGTTTGCGTCAGAGTTTCTTACTTCCGAATTTCCAGACTTTAGGAATATGGCGACACAATCAGGTGACAAGGGCCGCGATGGCGAGCTGTACAATATCAACAATAGCGGTGACGTAAAGCTACAGTTCTCAGTATCCGAGGATTGGAGCGCCAAGATTAACGCCACAGTTAGACGCCTTGAGAACACTGGACTTCCACGCGTACTGATCTACGTAACAAATCAAGATATCGGAGCTCAAGGCGACCAAATTAAATCCCGTTTAATAAAGAAGAATATCTCCCTAGACATACGCGACTGCACTTACTTTGTAGATCGAAGGAGCTCCTCCGAGAGCTGCATATCTGCATGTCAGCGCCTCGAACGCGCATTCGTCGACCCGTTGTTGGCCAGCGAAAGCCTCGGAGCATCAGTCGGTAGAGCATTGTCTACCATGGAAGAACGTATTGCATTCCTCCATCTCAGTATCGAAATGAGCGAGCGCGCCAGTGATCGAAATCTAACGAAGCTAGCTATTGACGCTTTGATACTTTCCATACTACATGGCAGCACCGCCGAGAATCCCATGCCGCGCGAAGTTATAATAGAACGACTCCTCCCCCTGCTTAAGTCAACGACACGCGATACAGCAATCGCGCAAGTTGATTCAGCACTTGACCGGCTTTCGGCTAAACGAGGCCGCATAAAGTACCGAAGCAAAGAAGCTTCATATCACATATCCCATAGCGAGCGCGAACACGCCGCCGCCCAAGCAGAGGCTTTCCTTTCTGGCCAGAAGAGCCTTGAGGCAGATATCCACGCAGCGCTATACTTGAACGACTCAGACGTTACTACGAACTCTGCGGACTACTCTTCTCAAGTCTCCTCAATACGACAGCTATTCGAATATCTACTACTCGACTTCGGCGAGCAGTTTTCCATCTTCCTCGCGACCGGCACGATCCCCGAGCAAGCCCTGACTGAGAGCCTCACTTCAATCGCGTCTAACCACAGCATTTCATCGCCGATTCCAGCCGGAGACCTTCTAGAGGTAATCGAGGAAGTGTGCGTGCACGGAAACGAAACCACCCAGCGGCATCTGCGTAAACTCCTGGATGCCTACACAACCATGGCGCTACTCCAATCAACTTCAGACGTCCAGAAAACGATGCGCAAGATATTTACCGGAGGAAGGATTTGGCTCGATACGTCCGTCGTTCTCCCACTGCTGGTCGAGACGATGTACGGAGTTGATTCCCCCTATACGCACCTTGTTGAAGCCAGCCGGGCTGCAGATGTGGCACTGTATGTAACGCCTGGAGTGATTGAAGAAGTGGATGCCCATCTTACCCTCTGTGTGAATGCGGCCCGTTCCACTTCGATTGCCCGAATCCCTTTTATCTTGGACCAGTACATACGTAACGGCGGAAGCCGTTCGGAATTCTACGCATGGCAAGAGGAATTCCGTGGACTCGGTGATCCGATCTTCGATATCCAGGAGTTCCTCTCCGAAGAGTTCAACATCAAAGTACGAGACCTTGCGGACCCGTTGTCCCGAGCCCCCAAAGACCTTTACGAATCTGCCGAACGTTTCTGGGACGAGGTGACAGAGACGCGGCGTGGCACCACAAGCGACCCATCAGAGATTGCAAAACTAGCGCGACACGACCTTGAGAACACAGTAGGGGTCCTGCAATTACGAGGAAATGCGTCGACAAACCCCGTCGGGGATCAGGATTGGCTTCTAACCGAGGACCGGCACGCTAAAAGGTTTTCCCGAGTGATCGGTGAAGAACTCGGCCGCCACATAACCTCGCCGGTTATAAATCCGCAATTCCTAGCGCAGTTGGTAAGGTTTAAGCGTGATCATTCTGCGCACTCTAGTAGCGATGCTGACCGCGTTCCAATCTATTTCGGAATTGCTCGCTCCGAACCACTGACACCCGAGATCGCAGCGATGATCGACGACCTTAGGTCCAAGTCCCCTTCGCTGGGGCCAAGGCGAACGCGTCGATTCATACGGGAGCAGATGAACCAGCGCAAAGCTGCACCCGAGTTCTCATCTCTGGGTGAGTGACTGACTACGGCACAGTCCAGTCCTCGGACGCTGCATACAGACGAGGCGTGTTCGTCCTAACGGGACTTGATCTGTTCGATATTCACGGTTACCAGTA
>NZ_LZMP01000056.1:0-5440 GCF_001691435.1 Gordonia sp. UCD-TK1
TCTTTTTTTTTCTCTTTTTCTCCCTCCTTTCCCCCCCCTTCCTCTCTTTCCCTTTCTTCTCCCTTTCTCTTCTCTCCCTCCTTTCCCCCCTCCCTCCCCCCCCCTCTTTCTCTCCTTCCCCCTCCTCTTTTCCTCCTCCTCCTTCTCCTCCCCTTCTTTCTTCCCCTTCTCCCCCTTCCCCCTCTTTCCCCTTCTTTCTTCCTCCCCCTTCCCCCTCTTTTTTCCTCCTCTCCTCCTTTCCCCCCTCTCTTTCCTCCTCCCTCCCCCCTCTCTCTTCTCTTTCTTCTTTTCCCCTTTCCTTTCTCCTCCTTTTTTTCTTCTCCCCCTTTTCCTCCCCCTCTTCTCCCCTTTCTTCTCTCTTCTCTCCCCCTTCTTTTCTTCTCCCCCCTTCCTCTTTTTCTCTCTTCCCTTCCTCCTCCTTTCCCCCTTTCTTCTCTTTCTTCTTCTTCTCCCCCTTCTCTTTCTCCCTCCTTCCTTCCTCCTTCTTTTTTCCTCCTTCCCTCTCCTTTTCCTTCTTTCTTCCCCTTCTCCCCTTCTCCCTCTCCTTTCTCCTCTCTCTCCTCTCTTCCTTTTCTCCCTTTCTCCCTCCCCTCCCTCTTCTTTCCCCCCCTTCCTCTTTTTCTTCTTCTCCTTTTCTTCCTCTTCTTTTCCCTTTCTTCCCTTCCTTTTTTCTCTCTTCTTCCCCTTTTTTTCCTTTTCTCTCTTCTCTTTTTTCCCTTTTCCCCTCTCTTTTCTTCCTCTCTTCTTCCTCTTCTTTTCCCCCCCTCCTCTTTCCTCCCTCCTTCTTCCCTTTCCTTCCCCCTCCTTCCTTTTCCCTCCCTCTTTTTCCTCTCTTCCTCTCCTTCCTTCTTCTTCCTTTTTTTCTTTCCCCTCCTCTTCTTTCTCTTTTCTTCCTCTTCCCCCCTTTTTTCTTTCTCCTTCCCTCTCTCTTTCTCTTCTCTTCTTTTCTTCTTTCTTTTCTTTTCCTCTTTCCTTTTTCTTCTCCCCTCTCTTTCCTTCTCCTTTTTCTTTTCTTTCTTCCTTCCTTTCTTCTTCTTTTCCTCCCTTCCCCCTTCCCCCTTCCTTTCTCCTCCTTTCCTTCTCTTCCTTTCCTTCCCCCCTTCTTCCTTTCTTCTCTCTTCCTTTTCCCTCCTCTTCCTTTTTCTCTTTTCCCTTTCTTTTCCTCTCCTTCCCCCCTTCCTTTCTTCCTTCCTCCTCCTCCCCCTTTCTTCCCCCCTTCCTTTCCTCCTTCTTTCTTTCCTTTCTCCCTTTCCCCCCCTTTCTTTCTCTCTCCCTTTTCTTCCTCCTCCTTTTCTCTTTCCTCCCTTCCCTCTTCCCTTCTCTCTTCTTTTTTCTTTCTTTTTTCCCCCCTTTTCCTTTCCTTTTCTTCTTCCCCTTCCTTTCTTCTCCCTTCTTTCTCCTCTTCCCCCTTTCTCCTCTCTTCTTCCTCCTTCCCTTTCCCCTCTTTTCTTCCTTTCTTTTCCTCTTTTTCTTCTTCTTCCCCTTTCCCCTCCTCCTTTTCTCTCTTTCTCCTCCTTCTCTCTTTCCTCCTTTTTCTCTCTCCTTCTTTCTCCCTTTCTTCTTTTCCTTTCTCTTTCCTCTCCTTTCTCCCTTTTTCCTTTTTCTTTCCCTCCTCTTCCCTTTTCTTTTTCCCCTTTTCTTCCTTTCCTTCCTTCTTTTTTTCCTTCCCCTCCTCTCCCTCCTTTTCCCCCTCCTTTTTCTCTTTCCCCTTCCTCTTTTCTTTTCCCTCTTCCCCCTTCTCCCCCTCCCCTCCCTCCTCCTTTTTTTCCTTTTTCTTTTCCTCTCTCTCCCCCCTCTTTTCCCTCTCCTTTTCTTCCTTCCCTTCCCTCTTCTCCCCCTCCTTCTCTTCCTCCCTCTTCTTCTCTTTCTTTTTTCCTTTTCTTCCCTCTCCCCCCCCTTTGTCCTTCTCCTCTTCCTCCTGCGCCTGCGCTTTCTCTCCCCCTGCCTCCTTCTCCCCCCTCTCTTGCCCTTCTTTTTCTTCCCTCTTCTTCTTCTCCTTTTCCTCCTTCCCCCTCCCTTTCTTCCTTCCTTCCTCTTTCCCCTTCTTTTCTTTCTTCCTTTTTCTTTCCCCCCTCTTCTTCCTCTTCCCCCCTTCCTTTCCTTTTCCTTCTCTCTCCTCTCTTTTCCTCTTTCTCTTCTTTTTCTTTCCCTTCCCCCCCTTCTTTCTTCCCTTTTTCTTTTCTTTTTCCCCCTCCCTCTCCCCCTTCTTTTCCTCTTTTCTTTTTTCCTTCTCCTTTCCCTCTTTTTCCTCTTTCTCTTTTTCTTTTTCCTCCTCCTTCTCCTCCCTCTCTTCCTTCCCTTCCCTCTCCCTTTTCTTTTCCTTCTCCCTCTCTTTCTTTCTCCCCTTTTTTTTCTTTCCCCTTTCCTCCTCTTTCCCTTTCTCTTCCTTCTTTTTTCCTTTCTTTTTCTTCTTCTCCTCCTTTTCCTCTTTCTTCTTTTCCTTTTTCTCTTTCTTCTCCTTCTTCTTTTTCTCCTTCTTCTCCCCTTCTTTCCTTCTTCCCCTTCCTTCCTTCCCCTCCTTCTTTTTCTTTTCCCTCCCTCTTCCTTCTTCTCCCCCCTTCTTCTTCCCCTTTTTTCCCTTCCTTTCCTTTTTTTCCTTTTCCTCTTCCTTTTCCCTTTCCTTTTCCCTTTTCTCTCCCTCTTCCTCCCCCTCTCTCTTCCCTCCTTCCTTCTTTCTCCCCTCTTTCTTTTTCTTTTCTCCCTCCTCCTCTTTCCCCCTTTTCCTTTTTTCCTCTTCTTTTTTTCCCCCTCTCCTCTCTTTCTTTTTTCTTCTTCTTCTTTTCCTCCTTTTTCCTCCTTTTCTTTCTCTCCCTCCTTCCCCCTTTTTTTCTTCTCCTCTTTTTCTCCCTTCTTTTCCTCCCTCTTCTTCTTCCCCTTTTTTCCCTCCCCCTCCCTCTCCCTCTTCCCCTTTCTCTTTTTCTCTTTTTCCTTTTCCTTCTTTTCCTTTTTTTTTTCTTCCTTTCCTTCCTCTTTCTCCCTCTTTCCCCTCCTCTCCTCCTTTTTTTTCTTTTTTTTCTTCTCTTTCTTTTTCTTCCTCCCCTCCCTTTTTTTCCTTTTTTTTTCTCTTTTCTTCTTCTTCTTTTCCTCCTCCCCTCCCTCCTTCCTCTTCTTTTTCTCCTTTTTCTTTTCTCCCTTCTTTTTTTTCTTCTCCCTTCCCTTCCTTTTTTCCTCTTTCCTTCCTTCCCCTTCCTCCTTTCCCTCCTTTTTCTTTTTTTTTCCTTTTTTTTTCTCCCTTTCCCTCTCCTCCCTTCCTCTTCTTTTTTTCTCTTCCTCCTTTTCTTCCCTCTCTTCTTTTTCTCCCTCCCCTTCCTTTCTTTTCTTTCTTTTTTTTTCTCTTTCTTTCTTTCTTTCTTCTTCTCTTTCTTTTTTCTCCCTTTCTCCCTTTTTTTTCTTCTTTCCCCCCTCCTCCTCCTTTTTCCTTCCCTTTTCTTTTCTTTCTCCCTCTCCCCCTCCTTTCTTCCTTTTTTCTTCTTTTCTTCCCTCTTCCCTTCCCTTCTCTCCTTTTCCTCCCCCTTCTTCTTCCTTCCCTCTTTTTTTTTCTTTTTCTCTTTCTCCCTCTTTTCCCTTCCTTCTTTCCTTTCCTTTTCCTTCTTTCCCTTCTTCCTTTTCTTCTCCTTTTCTTTCTTTTTTTTTCCTTTTTTTCCCTTCTTCCTCTTCTCCCTTCCCTTCTCCTCTTTCTTCTCTTTCTTCTTCCTTTCCTTCTCTTCCTTCTTTTTCTCTTTCTTCTTCTTCTTCTTCCTCTTCTTTTCTTTTTTCCTCCTTCTTTTCTCCTCCCCCCTCTCTTCCTCCCCTTCCCCTTTCCCCTCCTCCCTCTCTTTCCTCTCTTCCCCCTTCTCCTCCCCCCTCTCTTTCTTTCCTTCCTTCTTCTCCTTCCCTCCCTCCTCCTCCCTCCCCTTTCTCTTCCCCCCCTTCTCTTCTTTCTTCTCCCCCTCCTTCTTCTCCTTCTCTCTTTTCTTCTCTTCTTTCCCCCCCCCCTCTTTCCCCTCCCCCTCCTTTTTCCTCTCTTCTTCTCCCCCTTCTTCCTCCCTCTCCCCCTTCTTTTCCTTCTTTTCCCCCTTCCCCCCTCCCCTCCCTTCCTCTCCCTTTTCTTTCTTCTTTTTCCTTCTTTCCTCCTCCCCCTCCTCCTCCTCTTTCTTTCTCTTCTCCTCTTTTCTCTCCTTCCCCTTCTCTTTCTCCTTTCTTCCCTTCTTCTTCTTCTTTTTTTTTTTCTCTTTTTCCTTTTCTTTCTCCCTCTTTTTCCTCTCCTTTTCCCCCTTTCTTTCCCTCCTTTCCCTCTTCTTTTCTTTTCTCTCCTTTTTCTCTTCCCTCCCCTTCCTTCTTTCCCCCCTCCCCCTTTTCTTTTTTCCTTCCTCCCCCTCTTKTCTTCTTTTTTCTKTTTCTTTCTTCTTCCCCTTCTTCCTTTCCCTCTTCTTCTTTTTCCTTTTCTCTTCTCTCTTCTCTTCCCCCTTCTCTTTCTTCTTTTTTCCTTTCTCCTCTTTCTCCCTCCCCCCTTCTTTTCTTCCCTCCTCCTCTTTCTCCCCTCCTCCCTCTCTTTTCCTCTCTTCTTTCTTTTCTTCTTCCTTTCTTTTCTTTCTCTCCTTTTTCTCTTTCTTTTTCCTTCCCTCCTTCTTCTTCTTCCTTTCTTTCTTCTTTTTTCTCTTTTCCTTCTCCTTTCCTTTCTTCCTTTTCCCCCTTCTCCCCTTTTCTCCCCCCCCTTTCTCTTCCTCCCCCTCTCTCCCCCCTCCCCTCCTTTTCCTCCCCCTTTTTTTTCTCTCCCTCTCCTCCTTTTCCTCCTTTTTTCCTCCCTCTTTCTTCTTCCCTCCCTCTTCCTTCTCTTCTCTCTTCTTCTCCTTCCCCCCCCCCTCCCTTTCTTCCTTCTTCTTTTTCCCTCTTTCTTTCTTCCTCCCCTCTTCCCTCTCTTCTCTTCTTTTCTCTTCCTCTTTTTCTTCCTTCCCTTCTCCCTTCTCCTTCTTCTTTTTTTTTTCTCTTTTTTTCCCCTCTCCCTTTTTCTTCCTCCCTCTTCTCTTCTTTTTCTTCTCCTCCCCCTTCTTTTCTTTCCTCTTTTCTTTCTCTTTTTCTTCTTTTTCTTTCTTCCTCTTTTCTCCCTTCTCCTTCTTCCCCCTCCTCCTTCTCTCCTTCTTTTTTTTTTCCTTCTTCTTTTCCCTCTCCTTTCCTTCTTCCTTTCCCTTCTTTTCCCTTTCTTCTTCCCCTTCCTCCCTTTCTCTTTTCCCCTCCTTTTTTTCTTCTTTTCCTCCCTCTCCTCCCTTTCCCTCTCTTTCCCCCTCCTTTTCCTTCTTTTTCCCTTCTTCCCCTCTCCTTTCTCTCCCCTCCTTCCTCTTTTTCCCTTTCTTTTTTTTTTTTTCCTTTTTCTTCTCCCTTTTCTCCTCTTCCCTCTCCCCTTTCTCTTTCTTTTTTTTTCTCTTTTTCTCCCTCCTTTCCCCCCCCTTCCTCTCTTTCCCTT
>NZ_LZMP01000057.1:0-208051 GCF_001691435.1 Gordonia sp. UCD-TK1
CGACCTGACGACGACCTGACGATCGGTATCGACATCGGCGGCACCAGCGTGCGCGCCTCGGTGGTCGACGACCGGGGGACGATGCTCGACACCCTCCGCGCGCAGACCCCGCCGACCGCGGCCGCGCTCGAGCACTGCCTGGACCGGTTGGTCGGCGAACTGACCTCGCGCTGGGACGCGAAGGCCGTCGGGCTCGCGATCGCCGGCTTCCTGACCACCGACCGCAGCATCGTCCGGTTCGCGCCGCATCTGCCCTGGCGCGAGGCGCCGGTCGCCGAGGAGATGACCCGCCGCGTCGGGATCCCGGTCTTCGCCGAACACGACGCCAACGCCGCCGCGGTGGCCGAATGGCGGTTCGGCGCGGCGGCCCGTGGACACAACACCGTCGTCCTCGCGATCGGGACCGGGATCGGCGCCGGGTTCGTGATCGACGGGGAGATCTATCGCGGAAGTTACGGCGTCGCGCCGGAACTCGGACATCTGACGATCGTCCCCGACGGGCGCGCCTGTGCCTGTGGCAAACGCGGCTGCTGGGAGCGGTACTGCAGCGGCACCGCACTCGTGGACACCGTGGTCGAGTTGCTCGCCGACGGCGACTGGGGGCGCAGCCAACTCGCCGCCGATGTCGCCGCGGACCCCGGGTCGCTGACCGGCCGTCGGGTCGCCCGCGCGGCCGCCGACGGGGACGCCGTCGCGCTGGCCGCGTTCGCGCGGTTCGCGACGTCGCTCGGCCAGGGGCTCGCGATGATCGCCGACATCTTCGACCCCGACCTCATCGTCCTGGCCGGCGGCGTCGGCGCGGCGTCGGGGCTGTTCCTCGACGAGGCCCGGGAGCACTACGCCCGCCAGGTCACCGGTGCCGGACACCGTCAGCTCGCGCGTATCCGCGGTACCCAGCTCGGCGAGACCGCCGGCGTCGTGGGCGCGGCCGAGGTTGCGCGACAGGCGATCCGGACGGCCGCACGCCCTCTGGCCGACCCGCACCCCGAGACACGGCCGGTCTCCGGGCTCTGAGTGCTCCCGGCGAGACCCCGAGCGGTCCCGGCCGGACGGTAGAGTGCGACGCGGGTAAGGTCTTGGCGTCGGGACACTCCTCGGTTCCGCGGTCTCCGCGGCGCGGTTGTCCGGCGGTGGTCATCGGGTCGGTGTGCGCGGCGAGGAGATTCTCATGTGGTACTGGGCGTTCAAGTACATCTTTCTCGGTCCGATCCTGCGGGTCCTCGGCCGGCCGACGATCGAAGGACACGAGAACATCCCGACCGACGGCCCGGCGATCCTGGCGAGCAATCACCTCGCGGTGATGGACAGCTTCTTCCTGCCGCTGATGGTGGATCGCCGCATCTACTTCCTCGCCAAGAGCGAGTACTTCACCGGTACGGGGCTCAAGGGTGGCTTCCAGCGCTGGTTCTTCACCGCGGTCGGTCAGATCCCCATCGATCGGTCGGGGGCCGAGGCCGCCGAGGGTGCGCTCACCGCGGCACGCCGCCAGCTCGACAAGGGCAAGCTGATGGGGATGTACCCCGAGGGCACCCGATCGCCCGACGGACGCCTCTACAAGGGAAAGACCGGTCTCGCCCGGCTGGCCATGGACACCGGGGTGCCGGTGATCCCCGTCGCGATGATCGACACCCACAAGTTCAACCCGCCGGGCAGCATCCTGCCGCGACCCACCCGGGTGTCGGTGCGTATCGGCAAGCCTCTGGACTTCTCGCGCTACGAGGGCATGGAGGGCAACCGCTACATCGAACGCGCGGTCACCGACGAGATCATGTACGAGCTGATGCAGCTCTCGGGTCAGCAGTACGTCGACGTCTACGCCGCGAGCCTGAAGAACCAGGCCCCGCCGGTCGAGCCCCCGGCGGCCGACGCCGCCGCTTGAGGAAGTCTCTGACCTCCCTCTGCTCCCTGAGGTGCGAGGAGCGCTAGCGACGAGCCACGAAGGGTTGGCGACGCATCTCACCAGGACCCTTCGTGACGCGCCCTCCGCAAGCTCCGGGCGCTCCTCAGGGAGCGGTGGTTGGTTGCGCCCTCCGCAAGCTCCGGGCGCTCCCAGGGAGCGGTGGTTGGTTGCGCCCTCCGGGCACTCCTCGGGGAGCACCCGCCGCAGTCGGTCAGCCGGCGTCGCCGACCCGGGTGCCGTCCAGGACGGCGCACAGCTCCGGAATCCAGTCGCGATCTGCCGGGACGATCTCGGCTGCGTCGAGGTGTCGTAGCTCGTCGGCGGAGAACCAGCGCACGGCGAGGTGCTCGAGCGCGGTCGGAGTCCCCGAACGCAACCGCGCAACGTAGGCGTGCAGGGTCAGGCCACCGGGCAGCGCGACCGGGGAGCCGACGCCCTCGCCGGCTTCGACCTCGGCTCCGAGCTCCTCGCGGATCTCCCGAACCAGCGCCGCCGCATGGGTTTCCCCCGACTCGACACGACCGCCGGGCAGTTCCCACAGACCGGCGAGTTCGGCGGGACGGGACCGCTGCGCCAGCAGCAGCCGGCCGTCGGCGACGATCGCCGCGGCGACGACGTCGCGCGGTCGGGTGTCGCGGGGTTCGTCGCGCGCGGCGCGCGTCGCGATCATCCAGGCGAAGGTGACGAAGGTTGCCGCCGGCCACGCGGCCCCGAAGATCGCCTCGAGTGCCGCCGGGGGATGGGGACCGTACTCGATCGTGACCCGGAGCAACCACGGAATCCCGAGGCCCGCGACCACGATCCACATCGCGAGGACCGCCCGCGCGCCCCGGCGCCGCGAACCGGTGCCGTGCACGAGCCAGATTCCCAGCGGGATGATCCACACCCAGTGATGGACCCACGAGATCGGCGACACCAGGAGTCCGAAGAGCTGGACCACCAGCAGGATGCCGAGCGCGTCGGACACCGCGCGGCCGGCGAACACCGCCACCACGACCGCGACCAGGACGCCGACCATCCAGATCCAGCCCGACCCCACGTCGAAGCCCACGAAGCGGGACAGGGTGCCGCGCAGGCTCTGATTGATCACCGCCTCGACGGGGCCGATGCGCTCGGCGTCGCCGAGTAGGGTCCCGTAGTAGGTGCGGGTGACGTCGGGGAAGAGCAGCAGGCAACCGAGGACGGTGAAGACGAAGGCGACCGCGGCGGCCAGGGCGCCCAGGGGTTTGCGGGCGGCGAGATACCAGAGCCCGGAGATCGCCGGGGTGAGCTTGACCCCGGCCATCAGACCGATGAGTGCGCCGCCGGCGAGCACCCCGCGGTCGCTGCGCGCCCAGGTGACCGCCAGCAGGGTGCCCAGCATCAGGAAGACGTTGATCTGGCCGTAGTCCAGGGTGACCCGGACCGGTTCGCACCAGATCGCGGGGGCGGTCCAGAGTGCGGCCACGGCGTAGACGTCGGTCGTCGACCCGCACAGGCGTAAGGCGAGGACGACGCAGGTGTACAGGGCTCCGAACGTCGCGAGCTGCCAGCCGATGGCCACCAGGTCCCATGGCACGAGAGACAACGGGTACAGCACGACGGCCGCGAACGGCGGATACGTGAAGGGCAGGGCGAAGTCGGTCTCACCGGCGTAGGTGAAGAGATAGAGCGACCCGTCGGCGAGACCCGCCGAACCGTCGCGGTAAACGTGCAGGTCCACGAAGTTCCTGCCGTTCACGGTCAGCGTGTCCCAGACGAGCCGCGCGATGATCGACGCCGCCAGGAGAGCGGTCGCCAGCACGGACCTGGAGCGCACGAAATACCAGGGTAGACAGCCGGAGGGCGGTATGGCGAAACGGTGCGCGGTGAGCGGGTCGGCAGGAGGGTGTGTGAATACTTGACCCATGCGTTTCTTCTACGACTCGGAGTTCATCGAGGACGGCACCACCATCGAGCTGGTCTCGATCGGGGTCGTCGGTGAGGACGGCCGCGAGTTCTATGCGGTGTCGACCGATTTCGACCCCGGCCGGGCGGGGGACTGGGTGCGGGCCAACGTGTTGCCGAAACTGCCCTCGCCGTCGTCGTCCGCGTGGCGGGACCGTCGACGCATCCGGGAAGATCTCCTCGAGTTCCTCACCGCCGACGGCTCCGACATCGAGCTGTGGGCCTGGGTGGGCGCGTACGACCATGTCGTGCTGTGCCAGTTGTGGGGTCCCATGACCGCGCTGCCGCGCGAGATCCCGCGGTTCACCCGTGAGCTGCGGCAGCACTGGGAGGCCGCGGGCCGACCGGCGTTGCCGCCCACGCCGTCGGACGCGCACGACGCGCTGAGCGACGCCCGGCACAACCTGCGCCGGTGGGAGGCGATCGAGAAGGCCCGCGTCTGACCCGCGGACGAATCCACGGCCACGTCTCCTCTACCCTGGACGGGTGGTGAACTGGACCGTAGACGTTCCGATCGACGACCTTCCCGAGCTCCCGCCGCTTCCGGGGGATCTCCAGACGCGCTTCGACGACGCGATCAGCCGCCCGGCGGTACAGCAGCCGAGCTGGCCGGCCGACGAGGCGCGCAAGATGCGGACTGTCCTCGAGTCGGTCCCGCCGATCTGTATGCCCGCCGAGGTCCAGACGCTCGCCGCGCAGCTGGCCGACGTCGCCGAGGGGCGTGCATTCCTCCTGCAGGGCGGTGACTGCGCGGAGACGTTCGCCGACAACACCGAACCGCACATCAAGGGCAATATCCGCACGTTGTTGCAGATGGCGGTCGTGCTCACCTACGGCGCCAGCATGCCGGTGGTCAAGGTCGCCCGGATCGCCGGCCAGTACGCCAAGCCGCGATCATCCGACACCGACGCCCTGGGGCTGCCCTCCTACCGCGGCGACATGGTCAACGGGTTCGTGGCCGACGCGGCGGTGCGGGCACACGACCCGTCCCGGCTGGTGCGCGCCTACGCGAATGCCGCCGCCGCGATGAACCTGGTCCGCGCCCTCACCCAGGCCGAGGCGGATCTGAGCCGGGTGCACGACTGGAACCGCGAGTTCGTGCGCACGTCACCCGCCGGCGCACGCTACGAGGCCCTGGCGTCCGAGATCGATCGCGGCCTGCGGTTCATGGACGCCTGCGGCGTCACCGATTCGAATCTGAACTCCGCCTCCATCTTCGCCTCGCACGAAGCGCTCGTCCTCGACTACGAACGCGCCATGCTGCGGCTGGCCGACGACCCCGGGGGTGCCGGCAAGGTCCTCTACGACCTCTCCGCGCACTTCCTGTGGATCGGGGAGAGGACCCGCCAGCTCGACGGCGCCCACATCGCGTTCGCGGAGCTCATCAGCAATCCGATCGGCGTCAAGATCGGGCCCACGACGACGCCCGAGCAGGCCGTCGAATACGTCGAGCGTCTCGATCCGCACAACGTGCCGGGGCGACTCACGCTCGTCGCGCGGATGGGCAACGGCAAGGTCCGCGACGTGCTGCCGGCCATCGTCGGCGCCGTCGAGGCGACCGGCCACAAGGTCATCTGGCAGTGCGATCCGATGCACGGCAACACCCATGAGGCGTCGACCGGCTTCAAGACCCGGCACTTCGACCGCATCGTCGACGAGGTGCAGGGGTTCTTCGAGGTGCATCGCGCGTTGGGCAGCCATCCCGGTGGCGTCCACGTCGAGTTGACCGGCGAGGACGTCACCGAATGTCTCGGTGGTGCACAGGAGATCTCGGATCTCGACCTCGGGGGACGCTACGAGACCGCCTGCGATCCGCGGTTGAACACGCAGCAGTCGCTCGAGCTGGCGTTCCTCGTCGCGGAGATGCTGCGCGGCTGAGGGAGCGGGGCGTCAGCCGATCGCCAGGAACGTGCTGCCGACCCAGAAACCGAGGGCGCCGAGGCCGCCGACCAGCACCAGCACGACGACTATCCAGACCAGCGCGCCGAGCCGGCTGCCGCCGATGAGTTCGGGCTCRACGGCCATCGGCCGTGAGGTACGACGGGTCACCGGACGCGGCGCGGAGCCGACGTCGTCGCGCTCGGCCGCAGGTTGCTCCACGGGTGTGGCTGTGTCCGCGGGCCGCGCCGGGCCGGGCACCGACTGGACCCGGGTGCCATGGCCGCCGGGATCGGGGCCCCGGTAGCGCGACACCGTCTGACGCTCGGCCGACCGGCGCGGCGCGGGCACCGTGAACGGCGGGAGGCCGAGTTCGTCGGCGACGGCGAGCAGGGCCCGTTGCATGTCGAAGCCGTCGGCATATCGATCGGCGGGGTTGCGTTCGGTCGCGCGCAGCACGATCTCGTCGAACTCCTCCGGCACCCCCGGGATCACGTCGCCCGGCGCCGGCACGTCGAAGCTGAGTCGCTGGTAGGCGAGAGCCAGGGGTGAGTCGCCCGAGAAAGGTGTTCTGCCCGTGAGGAGTTCGAACATCATCACACCCATGGAGTAGACATCGCTGCGAGCGTCGGCGTGGGTGGACTCGACCTGTTCGGGGGAGAGGTAGGCAGCGGTCCCGAGGATCACGCTGGCCGAGGTCACCCCGGCCTCGGCCACGGCTCGCACCAGTCCGAAGTCCGCGACCTTCACCTCGCCCTCGTCGGAGATGAGCACGTTCTCGGGTTTCACGTCCCGGTGCACCAGACCCGCGGCATGTGCGGTGCCGAGCCCGCCGAGTACCGGCGCGGCCACCGCGACGACGGCATGGGGTGGCATCGGGCCGCGTTCGCGCAACAGTTCGCGCAGGCTGCCCCCGTCGACCAGTTCCATCACCAGGAACGCGATGCCGTCGTCGATGCCCTGGTCGTACACCGCGACGAGCCCGGGATGTTTCAGGCCGGCGACCGCGCGTGCCTCGAACTCGAAGCGGCGCAAGAACTGTGGGTCTCCCGAGTACCGGGAGTCCATCACCTTCACCGCCACGTCGCGTCCCAGCCGCAGGTCGACGGCGAGGTAGACCGCCGACATGCCGCCGCGCGCGATGGGCGCGTCGATCCGGTACCGGTCCTCGAGGACGGTCCCGAGCATCGTGTCGACGGGGGAGTTCACGCTGCCGAATCTACCTGCAGCCCGGGCCGGTCGAGAGCATCGGCACGATGCCGACCGAGGGTGTCGCCGCCGGGGCGTTCGCGGGTCTCGTTCGTCATGTCGTCGCGACCCGACGGTTTCTCCCGCTCCCGACTACCGGCTACCCTTTCGACGTGGGTTCCCTACCGTTGTCGCCTGACACTCTGCCTTCCGACACCGAGTTCCTGTCGATCGACGATGTCGCCGACCGCCTCGGGGTGTCGACCAACCGGGTGCGGACACTCATCCGTGACCATCACCTGCTCGCGGTCTCCCACAACGGATACCCGGCGATTCCGGCGCTCTTCGTGGACGAGGGCGGCGTCGCGAAACACTTCTACGGGCTCGTGGCGGTCCTGATCGACGGCGGTTACACGCGCGACGAGGTGATGGAGTGGCTGTTCACCGAGCAGGAAGATCTCGGACTCCACCCGGCGGCAGCGCTGCACACGGATCTCGCCCGCGAGGTCATCCGCCGGGCGCAGGCCCAGGCTTTCTGAGCGACGCCCCGGCCCCGAACCCCCGGGGTCCGGACTCCCGGTGCTCGGCCTCGGCGCGCCCCGACTCCTCGACGCCCGTCTCCGCGAGGACATCCGACGCGAGAGTGCCCTCGCCGGCCGGGGTCGCGCCCCACGCCCACCTCCCGAACCGGCCCAGCCGCAACGGGTCCCGACGGGTCAGCGACCAGGCCGCGACGCCGGCCAGTGCGGCCGCCAGCGTCACCTCGACAGGTTTGTAGAAGACGATCGCGTCGTCGGGCTGGAACACGATGAGCAGGAACGTCGAGGCACCGACGACCGAGGCCCGCACCCACATCGGCAGGTCGAAGGCCACCGCGATCACCAGCACCCACGTGTAGTACCAGGGCAGCGTCGACGGCTCGAGCAGGAGTACGGCCAGCATCGCCCACGCCATCCCGGCGACCGCGTCCCGCACGTCGTGGCGGTGGCGCCACCAGAGCGCGACCAGCGTGACCGCGAGGACCACCGAACCGATTGCCCGCGTGACCTCCAGCACCGGTTGCAGATTGAGGGCGACGAACGGCGCCGCGACGAGGGTCACGACATGGGCGGCCAGGGTGGGAATCGTGAACCAGTTGATGATGACGTCGGCCCACCCCAGGCCGGTGAGCCAGCCGAGTCCCAAACCGATCACCAGGGTCCACAGGCCGAACACCGCGACCGCGATCCCGACGATGGATGCGAACACCGTCACCACGTCGCGGACGGTCACCGGTCGCCGGGAACGGATGTGCGACAACCAGATCCACAAGACGAACGGCAGTGCGATGCCGGCGGTGATCTTGATCGACACCGCGAGCGCCAGGACGGCTGTGCCCACCACGTGCCGGCCGTCGACCACCAGGACGATCCCGGTGACGAGGACGCCCATCATCAGCAGCTCAACGTGCGGTCCCGCCACGAGATGGATCAGGACCAGCGGGTTGAACAGCACCAGCCACAGTCCGGCTTGCGGGGAGGCCCCGAACCGCTCCGCCAATCGGGGTATCGCCCAGAGGGACAGGAAGAGTCCGGGCAGCAGCACCAGCCGGATGGCCAGCACGCCGAGGACGACCTGGTCGCCGGTGATCTCGGTGACGACGCGCAGCATGCCCATGAAGAAGGGGCCGTACGGTGCCGTCGTGGTCGCCCAGACCTGCGCCATGCTGTCGACGAGCGGACCGGGCAGGTGGGCGGGACCGTCGGCATACGGGTCGAAACCGGCGCCGAACACCGCGCCCTGGGCGAGATAGGCGTAGACGTCGCGCGAGTACACCGGCACCGCGACGAGCAGGGGAGCGGTCCACACGAGCACCCATCGGCTCAGCGTCCGCGTCGTCGGCGCGGTGTCGGTGGTGGAGGAGATGATCCGACGCCCCAGCCGGACCCACCCGAACACCATGAGGAACACGCCCAGCCAGAACAGCGTCCCGAAGACGTTCTTGCCGTGCCCGTACGTGATCCAGCTCAGACCCAGATCGGAGAGAAGAGCGGAGTTGCGCGGCGGGTCGCCGACCCCGAAGCTGCCGAGACAGACCAGCACGGACCCGATCGCGCCGAGGATCAGATCGCCCCGACCGGCCGTGGCGGCACCTGTCACGGAAGTGCTCACGCCTGACGGTGCGCGACGCGATGGGCGACCGCGATCAGCTCGGCACGGATGTCGTCGCCGATGTCGGCGGCGTCGAGCGCGGTCAACGCCGACCCCAACAGCTCGTCGATCGAGTTCTCCACCTCGGCCACCGCGCCGAGATCGACCAACAGGTCTCGCGCGGAACCCAATTCGTCGCTGTCGAGCCGGCGGCCGAAGTAGGAGCGCAACCGCGCGCCGAGGGTCGGGTCGGCCGCATCGGCGCGTTGCAGCGCGATCGCGCGCAGGGCCGTGTGCTTGTCCGAGACCAGATCGTCCCCGGACGGTTTACCCGTGCGTTCGGGATCGCCGAAGACGCCGAGCAGATCGTCGCGGAGCTGGAAGGCGATGCCGAGGTCGTGCCCGATCGCACGCAGCGTCCGTACCAGCTGCTCGGACGCACCGGCGAGTCGCGCACCCAGCTCGAGCGGTCGCGCGACGGTGTAGGCGGCGGTCTTGAACTCCATCACCCGGTAGGCGGCCTCGGTCGAGTCGTCGCCGCCGGCCTCGTTCACGATGTCCAGGAACTGGCCGCCGAGCACCTCGGTCCGCATCGCCGCCCACGTCGCGCCCACCTCCGCGGGCAGCGGGTGGTCGCCGTCCCTGCCGGTTGAGCGGTCCCTGCCGGTTGAGCGGTCCCCGCCGGTTGAGCGGTCCCCGCCGGTTGAGCGGTCCCCGCCGGTTGAGCCTGTCGAAACCCCCGGCCGGTGACCGTGGACCAGGTCGTCCGCCCAGGCGAGCGCGAAGTCGCCGGCGAGGATCGCGGCCGCCACCCCGTGGGCGCCGGAGTCCCCGGCCCACTCCGCGCTCGCGTGCCGTGACTCGAACTCCCGGTGCACGGTCGGGTACCCGCGCCGGGTGTCCGACCGGTCGATGATGTCGTCGTGGATCAGGGCGCAGGCCTGCACGAGTTCGAGTGCGGCGCAGACGCGCAGCGCGTCCCGCGGGCCGGGGGCGTCGTCCTCGGCTGCGGCCCCGGCGACGGCACGGTCCGACGACGACGTCCCGCAGCGCCACCCGGCGAAGGCGAAGACCGGTCGAATGCGTTTGCCTCCTCGCAGCACGAACTCCCGGATCAGTTCGGCCGCCTCACCGACCACCGGTGCGATCGCGGCGGCGGCCGGGACCGCGTCGTCGAAGAAGGCGCGTAATTCGGCCTCGACGGCGCCCGGAACCGCATCGAGCGAGGTGGGCGTGGGGATCGTGGAGGTCACCCTGCCAGGCTATGCGACCTGCTCCGTACACTGTGCGGGTGACCCCAACCGCTCCCGCACCCTCGATCGTCGAACGCCTGTCCGCCCCGCACCGCGGCCCGGTCCCGTTCTCGGTCGAGTTCTTCCCGCCGCGTGACGCCGAGGCCGAGTCCCGGCTCTGGCGGGCGGTGCGCATCTTCGAGCGGTTGTCCCCGGCGTTCGTCTCGATGACCTACGGTGCCGGCGGTTCGACGCGCGATCGCACGGTGCGCATCACCGGTGAGCTCGCCGCACATACCACGCTGCTGCCGGTGGCCCACCTGACCGCCGTCAACCACAGCGTCGCGGAACTGAGGGCGCTCGTCGGTGCCTACGCCGACCAGGGCATCACCAACATCCTCGCGCTCCGCGGCGATCCGCCCGGCGATCCGCTCGGCGAGTGGGTCGCCCATCCCGACGGCGTCGAGTACGCCGAGCAACTGGTCCGGCTCATCGACACCCTCGGCGACTTCCACGTGGGGGTGGCGTCGTTCCCGGAGACGCATCACCGGTCGCCCGACATCGAACACGACACCCGCACTCTCGTCAGCAAGTTGCGGGCCGGGGCCGAATACTCCATCACCCAGATGTTCTTCGACGTCGAGCACTACCTGCGGCTGCGCGACCGGGTCGCGGCCGCCGACCCCGAGCAGGGACTCAAGCCGATCATCCCGGGCATCATGCCGGTGACGTCGCTGGCCACCGTCCGTCGCATGGTCGAGCTGTCGGGATCGGTGATCCCGCCCGACGTCGAGGAACGCTTCGCCAAGGCCGCGGGCAACGGCGCCGAGGAGGATCGTGCGTCGGTCCGTGCCGTCGGCATCGACTTCGCCACCGAGATGGCACAGCGACTGGTCGCCGAGGGTGCGCCGTGTCTGCATTTCTGCAGTCTGAACTTCGCCAAGGCCACGACGGAGGTCCTGGGCCG
Source organism: Gordonia sp. UCD-TK1 (assembly GCF_001691435.1). NCBI lineage: Bacteria > Bacillati > Actinomycetota > Actinomycetes > Mycobacteriales > Gordoniaceae > Gordonia > Gordonia sp. UCD-TK1. Next base: position 11,222 of record NZ_LZMP01000057.1, read on the forward strand.
ACTCGGCGTGGACGTCGACGCCGCGCTGCACGTCCCGGCCTGAACGGCCGAAGCTGTTCCGCCGGACCGGYGYCGRCRCCGGTCCGGCGCGGCATCATGTGCCCGCGGGTGGCTTTCGATCCGCGGGCGGTGTTGCCGATGACGGACCCGACACGGGATCGGCGGCAGCGGCGAGTCCTTCACCCGAGATCGACGAAGGGTTTGTCTTAGCCGCCACCGGACGTCCGGGCCGCGGTCCGCGATACCGCTTGGAGTAGGCGATCCGGACGATCACCAGGACGACCACGACGCACAGCAACGCGACGAACCACGACCAACTGCTGACCGCGGCGGTCGCCGGGTCCGGATAGGTGGCATCGGCGCTGAAATCCGACGGTTCACCCGGAGCGGGGGTCCAGGTCACGGTGGACTCGCCGACCTGCTCGCCGTTCGTCGCGGTCACCGGACCGCCGAAGGTGACGGTCAGTTGCACGTAGTCGCGGTCCGGGACCAGCTCGGTCAGATCGGCGTCGCCGCGGAACCGCACCACCTCCCCGCTGCGCTTGGCGGTGAGGTCCATCGTCAGCGAGGTGTCGCCGTAGGCGTCGGCCACGATGTCGCCCAGTTGGGCGAACTGTCCCGCGGTGAGATCGCTGAACGACGCCCGCGTTCCGACGCGCGTGGCGGGATCGTCCTCGTCGGGGTTCTCGTCCGCGCCGGCCTCGTCGTTTCCGGCGGGCTCGGAGGGGGAGGGGGATTCGGCCGTGTTCTCGGGTCCGGCGCCCGGAGACGACGGCGCGTCGGGACGATCGGGAACCTGTTTGTAGTCGGTCACCGAGACCTGCCCCATCATCGACTCGGGGAGGTCGAACTGCGGTGTCCCGCGCGGATTGTCCGGGGTGGTCGCCACGACGACGCTCCCCGAGTAGCGATCTCCCACCGTCGTCGACCGTTCGAGACAACCGGCCATCAGCGGGGAGAGGGCGACGAGAGCGACGGCCACCGCGGACGGCAACAGGCGCCGGGCTCGGCGGGACCCGGGCGCACCCGGTACGGGATTCGACGAACGCACGGTGCTCATCGTGCCAGACCCCGGCCGGACCGCGGGGCACCCGTCACACCGCGCCGCGTCGGGTGTCGGCGGTGTCAGGGCCGACGGCCGAGACCCCGACGCCCGCGTCGCAGCGCCAGGTGGGCGGCGATGTAACCGCTCGCGCCGGTGACACCTCCGCCGGGGTGAGTCGACGCTCCGGCGAGGAGCAGGCCGTCGGCACCGGGGACGCGGTGTCCGGCGAGGTCGGGGGTGGGACGCCACATGAACATCTGGTCGATGGACATCTCGACATGCATGATGTTGCCGCCGATCAGGCCCAGCTCATCGGCCAGATCTCGCGGCGTCTGGATGTATCGATGCGCGACCGACTCGGCGAAACCGGGCGCGTGGCGGTCCACCTCGTCGACGACGGCCTTCGCGGCGCGGTCCGCCGCGGCCGGCCAGTCGCCGTCGGCCAGCCGGTACGGATGCCACTGTGCCCAGAGATTGATGACGGAGCGGCCCGGGGGCGCGAGCGTCGGATCGATCGCCGAATAGCTCATCGCGACCACGGCCGGGCGCGGCGGGAGCTCGCCCACCGACGCCGCGGCATGGGCTCGGGTGAGGTGGGCGCGGTCGGTGACCAGCAGTCCGAGAGCCGAATGGACGCCGTGCTCGGGCAGGTCGCCGGGCAGCCCCTGGTAGTCGGGCAGGCCGGTCGTCCCCAGGCGAACCGCCATCCCGATCCCGCTGCCCACGACGATGGTGCGTCGCCACCGGTCGATGACGCCCGCGTCGAAACCGCCGGCGGCGAGGAGGTCGAGCGTGGTGAGCACGTGGCAGGCGTGGATGACTGTTGCGGCACAACGGGATTGACCCGTGCTGGTGAGCACCCGCCAGTGGTCGCCGCAGCGGGCGACGGAGACCGCGGGGTCGCCGCAGGAGACACGGCCGCCGTCCTGGTGGATTCGGTGCACGAGGGCCTCGGTGAGTGCGCCGCTGCCCCCGATCGCGCGTCCGGGCGGGATTCGGTGCATGAGTGCGGCGAATCCGATCATCGGCGCCGTGCCCGGTGCGCTCATGGGCGGTCCGGACTGGGCGCCGAACCACGCGAGTCCCGCCTTGAGTTGTTCGGACTCGAAATACTCGTCGAGGAGGGAATCGCCGGAGGCCATCAATTCGGCGGTCAGGTTCAGCACCCGGCCGCCGCGCCGGCCGAACAACCCCGTGCGTGCCGTGGTGGCGGTGCCGCCGAGCCCGCCGAAGGCCCGGCCGAACTTCCCCATCGTCGCGGGTTGGTAGAACGCATCCATGACCGCCCGCGCCCGCGGCGTCCACGTCTCCACGAAGCGTCGATATGCGGCGGCATCGGCTGCACCACAGGCGTTCTCGATGGAAGCGCACGTCGCGTCGAGGTCGGTGCGGAAGACGATCGGCGGGGCGGTCGCGGTGGCCGGGACGAACGCCCACGGATCGCAGTCGACGTAGCGCAGGCCGTGCGCAACGAGGTCGAGGTCGTCGAGGACGGGGGAGTGACGGATCATCAGATGCGACGACGACCCCCGGTCGACCCGATGTCCGGGGAACCGTTCGACGGTGGAGACCGCGCCGCCGGGGATGTCGTCCCGCTCGAGTACCTCGACATCCCGTCCGGCCTGTGCCAGGTAGGCCGCGGCGATCAGGCCGTTGTGGCCCGCGCCGATAACGACGGCGTCACGCCGGGTGCCGTGCATCGTCAGCTCCCGGTACCGGCGCGGCGGGCGGCGGCCGGGGGTTGCAGTTCCAGGGGGAGCGGACGGCCGAGGAACGCGAACGGACGCGGATCGCCGGTGAAGGTGAAGTGGCGCAGGACGTCGGTGAAACCCATCCGCCGGTACAACGACCACGCGCGGTTGTCCTCGGCGGGGATCTCCGGGGTCGACAGCAGCACATGGCGTTCGGGCCGATCGGCCAGCAGCCGGGCGAGGAGCGCCTGTCCGATCCCACGGCCCTGCGCGGTCGGGTGGACGTGCAGCTCGGTGAGCTCGAAGTAATCGCGCGCGATCGCCTCGACCGTCTCGGGCGGTCGGCCCGTCTGGCGGAGTCCGAGCCGCAGCTGCTGGTTCCACCATTGACCGGTCGCGCCGGTGTAGCCGTAGGCGATGCCGACGAGCAGGTCGTCGGGTCCGAAGCCGACCGGTGGACCGACCCGGCGCCGCGCGGCCGGCATGGTCCGCGCCTCGTGTGGGGTCACCGTCTCGACCGCGCCCACCGCACGCCATCCGGGCCGCGCGATGTGTTCGCGCCAGAGCCCGGCCCGATGGATCTCCGTACCGCGCGGATATTTCATCGCGGTCACGTAGATCTCCAGGGCCGGCTCGAGCCAGGCCCGGGCGTCCTGGCCACTCAGGCTCACCAGGCGGATGGTCAACGGATTTCCGTTCTCTGCATCGTTCGTCCTGCGTCGTCGACCTGCAGACGAGGTCGGCTGCCGCTGGGGCGGGCCGCCCTCTGCCGGGGGCATCGCGTCGCAGGCCACTTCCGGGAATTGTCCTATCGATGATGCACACTCGGCAGGAATCGGCCCGCAGGTGGTGGCGTTGTACTCCCCGGCGGGGGTTTCGGGTCACAGATGTCTTGAACGCCGACGCCGGGATAGCTATATTGAACGTGTCGAACGGATGTTCGATGAATGTGCCTCCGCAAGCTGTTCGCGTTCATCCGACGACACGGTCCGGCGGCGGACGAGGGAAGCGTCTGCCGCCGGACACAGCCCATACGCACGAGGAGGACGACATGGCCAGACACCGCAGCGCCACGGCTCTCACCCACGCGGCGCCCGTCGACCCGGTGATGGTCGGTCGAGCGCGCGATCTCCTCGAGCGTGCACACGTGCTCTTCGACAATGCCGACGGCGTCGACGACGACGTCGAGCGGTTCCGTCAGCTGTACCTCGTTGCCCTCCGCGCCTCGGGCGCGGCCCTCGCCGTGCACGAACCGGTCGGGACCGTGCGGCGCAGGACGTCGAACGCCTGGACCCGCATCGGTGTGGTCGCCCCAGAGCTGGCGCCGATCGCCGCCCGGTTCGCCGCGCTGTCGCCGGTTCGGATGAAGATCGAGTCCGGGATCATCCGCACGATCGACCCCGACAGCGTCGCCGGTATGCGGCTGCTCGTCCTCGACTTCCTGCGTCGGGTCGAGACGATGGTCATCGCCTACGAGCAAGGAAAACTCGGTGCCGAAGCGCCGCAGATCGGCGCGACGGCGTGAATCCGGCCACACTTTGCGGTTTCTGGCACCGCCCGGTCGTCGGCAACAGCGAGTAATGGTGGTCGCGGTCGATTTCACCTCGTATCATGGGACGATATAGGCGCAGACGCCTTTCCGGTCGCGGGTGACCTTCGTCGGCGTCACGGATCAGTGAGAAGGAGGGTCGGTGCCACTTTCGGAGCACGAGCAACGCATGCTCGAACAGATCGAGAGCGCGCTGTACGCGGAAGACCCCAAGTTTGCGTCCAGTGTCAAGCGTCGGCGCCTTGGGAAGTCGAGCGGTCGTCGTCGCCTGCAGGCGGCAGCGGTCTTCGTCGTCGGCCTGGTGATGCTGGTCGGCGGACTCATCGTCAACATCAACATCGGCGGATTCCCGATCGTGAGCCTCCTGGGCTTCCTGGTGATGTTCGGGGCTGGCCTCTTCGCTCTCTGGGGAGACAACAACACCGCCGAGGCGGGCTCGTCGTCGACCAGGTCCGGCAAGAAGCAATCGGGGTCGTCCGGCGGCAAGCGCAAGCTGTCGGAACGCATGGAGGAGCGATTCAATCGTCGGTTCGAGCAGGAGTGATCCGCTGATCCCGACTCCGCGTTCGTCGATCGGCTGACCGACTCCCGCAACTTCGCATATTCGACTGAGCCGCGTGCCTTCGGGCACGCGGCTCTTTCATGTCCTCGATCCAGAGCACGCTGAACGGATCCGGGCGCATGGTCGACGGGATCGAACGCCCGGTCAACGGTCCTCGCGCTTCCATAGTGGCGATCCCCACTTCTCGCCACCGGCGATCCCCACTTCTCCCCACCGGCGATCCCCACTTCTCCCCACCGGGTCGCCCCACTTTGCCCCACTAGAGGATTTACGCCTGGATTTCCCGCCTCTCGGACCTCATCGGTATCTCTGGTCACACGCTGGTTGCCCTTCTTTCCGCCCATGACGCGCCGGCGACACGCGCGTTCATCGTCATCTTGAGCTCCCTGAACTGGGAATTTGCTTTCAGTGGGTGAATGCGGGGGCGGTGGGGGTGGAAAGTGGTGGAAAGTGGGGTACTGTGGCATCACTGGGTGAGGCGAGATACGACGCGGAACCCGGTGGGCAGGAGGTGTCGACGTGTCCGTGCGATTCGTCGGTACCTACACGCCCAAATTGGACGACAAAGGGCGGCTCACGTTGCCCGCCAAGTTCCGCGATGCACTGGCAGGAGGGGTAGTGGTCACCAAAGGCCAAGATCACAGCTTGTCGGTGTACCGGACCGAAGAGTTCGACGCGATAGCCGCTCGGATCGTCGAGGCGTCTCGGAACGACCCTGATCTGCGCGCGTTCCAGCGAACGTTCTTCGCCGGTTCGGAAGAGCAGCGACCGGACGGTCAGGGCAGGATCAGCCTGTCCGGTGACCATCGCGTGTACGCGGGGTTGTCCAAGGAGTGCGTGGTGTTCGGCAGCTTCGATCACCTCGAGATCTGGGACTCGGCCGCATGGAACGAGTACCAGACGCGGCACGAGGAGAACTTCTCGGCCGCGAACTCCGCCGCGCTGAACGCGGTGCTGTAGCCGGAGGACCGGCCCGCCACACCGCCGAGACAGCAACACCAACGACAGCAACCGACCAGAGACCGACCGAAGAGACAGCAACCGATGGGCGAGTTCGGTGCCCAGCGGCTTCGGGTGGCACGAGGCCCCGGCCCGGTGGCGACCCTGGCGTACTTCCCCAACGCCAGGTGCGTGATCGGGTCGGGACCCCGCTCCATCCGACCGCCTGCTCTCGCCGACCCGAGGCATCCGCCCACCGCCGATACCGCATACATGCCGATGGGGGGTCTTCATCATGGTCGATGCCGAGGACGAACCGCGTCGGTCCGGCGAGTTCGGCCACATCCCCGTCATGGGTGCGCGCATCGTCGAACTGCTGACCCCCGCACTGGATTCCGACGATCCGCGCGTCTTCCTCGATGCCACGCTCGGCGCGGGCGGGCACAGTCAACTGGTTCTCGAGTCGTTCCCGAACGTCCGCGTGGTCGGCATCGATCGGGACGCCTCGGCACTCGAGATCGCCCGCGAGCGCCTGACGTCGTACTCCGACCGGATCTCGCTGCACCAGGCCACCTTTCACGAGATCCGCGACGTGATGGACGCAGCGGGGGAGTCGGTCATCGATGCCGCACTGTTCGATCTCGGGGTGTCGTCGATGCAGCTGGACCAGGCCGGACGCGGTTTCGCCTATGCGGTGGATGCGCCGCTCGACATGCGCATGAACGCCGACGACCCGCTCACCGCCGCCGACGTGCTCAACACGTACTCGCACGGCGAATTGGCCCGCGTACTCTCCGATTACGGGGAGGAGCGCTTCGCCGGCCGGATCGCCTCGGCGGTCCTGCGGGAGCGGGACAAGGAGCCCTTCTCGACCAGCGCGCGTCTCGTCGAACTGCTCTACGACGCCATCCCGGCCGCCACCAGGCGGACCGGCGGGCACCCGGCGAAGCGGACCTTCCAGGCGCTGCGCATCGAGGTCAACCACGAATTGGATGTCCTGCGAGAGGCTCTGCCGGCCGCGCTGGAAGCGCTCGCCGTGGGCGGACGGATCGCCGTGATGAGTTACCAGTCTCTCGAGGATCGGATCGTCAAGCGCGAGTTCGCGACGCGCACATCGTCCACCTCACCTCCCGGGCTCCCGGTCGAGTTGCCCGGCACGGCACCGGAATTCCGTCTCGTCACGCGGGGCGCCGAACGTCCGGACGAGAACGAACTGGCCACCAACCCGCGCTCGGCGCCGGTACGTGTCCGCGCGATCGAACGAGTCGAGAAGAAGGGCTGAGCATGACCATCCTGCACGAGGCCCCGTCGCGGTCCGCCGGCGACGAGCGCGATTCGCGACGGTCACGCCGAACCCGCATCGAGTCCGAACGTGCGACACGATCGCGGGCCGCCCAGCGGGCGCTCGACCGTCGACACCGACGCTCCGCGGCGGGTCGTGCCACGCCGCCGCGTCGTACCGGCGGCGGACTGTCCATGACCGGGGTGTCCCTGCGAGAGCGACTGCAGCACACCCCGTTTGTCGTGCCGGTGATCGCGCTGCTCGTCCTCGGACTCGGTCTCAGCCTGTGGTTGTCGACCAAGGCGGCGCAGGACTCCTACAAGCTGGGAATCGAGCGGACGCAGAACCAGTCCCTCATCGATCAGCGCGACGCGCTCAAGCGCACGTACGAATCGGGCAACTCGGCGCCTGAATTGTCCGACAAGGCAGCACGTCTCGGCATGATCCCCGCCGACAACCCCGCTCGGATGATCGTCGACGACCCGCGACGCCCGAGCGTGGTGGGCAAGCCGGAGCCCGCGTCCGGGCGTCCGATGGGGAGCCTGAATCCCGATACCGCACCGGATCCCGCGGAATCGATCGACCCGAGCCAGGTCGACGACTCGATCGGGCTGGGCGGCGGACCGGGTTCCGCGGGACCCGAGGCGGGTGGGACGTCCACACCGCAATCCGCACCGTCGCAACCCACATCGTCGCAACCGGCATCCGGCGAACCGGCGGCCGCCGGACCGTCTCCGTCGCAGACCGCACCGCCGGGCGCGAATCCGCTCCCGTCCGGTGCGAGTCCGGCTCCCTCCGGGGCCGGTGCCGTGCCCCCGGCCGCGCCGTCGGCCCCGACTCCGGCGCCGAATGTGGTGCCCACCCCGTGAGTTCGCCCCGATCCGCGCTTTCGAAGTGCGCTGGATCTCCGGCGCCATCTCCAACCCGCCGGGGTCAAATCCGGGGTAACCACGTTGAAGCGGTGAACAATTGACGACCATGACACGTGCGACCTTCGAGCGGCTCGGCGCCGGCCCGTCGCGTCCGGGACGCCGGCCCGGGCGTGGACCCGGAGCGGGGTCGGGAGGATCGGATCGGAAGGGGCCCGGCGGGCGGAACGGCCGTGGGCCGCAGGGTTTCGTCTTCCGTGCGCGCGCGGCCGGCGTGGTGGTCCTGCTGGTCGTTCTCGCCGTCGCGGTCAAGATGATCGTCGTCCACACGGTGCAGGCGAGTTCGATCTCTGCCGAGGCCGCACAGCAGCGCGAGTACACGCAGGTCCTCACCGCCAAGCGCGGTGCGATCCTCGACCGCAACGGGCGCCCGCTGGCCTACACCGACGAAGCGCGGTCGTTGACGTTCCTGCCCAAGGCCGTTCGCAAGACGATCGAGGAAGAGCACCGCAAGAACCCCGCGCTTCCCGACGTCGAGACCAGGCTCGAGGAGATCGCGAAGGGGGTGTCGGTGGCCCTCGGTGGTTCGATCAGCGAGGAGGATCTCCTCGAGAAGGTCACCGGCGAGGACACTTTCGTGTACCTCGCGCGGTCCGTGAGCCCCGACGTCGCGTCCCGGATCACCGAGGACTTCCCGGAGGTCGGTGCCGACCCGCAGAGCATCCGCCTGTACCCGGGTGGGTCGCTGGCGGCGAACGTGGTCGGCGACGTGAACTACGACGGCAACGGACTCATCGGGCTCGAGGCGTCGCTGGACTCGATCCTGTCCGGGACCGACGGCTCGCGGACCTACGATCGGGGATCGGACGGGGCCGTCATCCCCGGCAGTATGCGCAACGTGCATCCGGCTCTCAACGGGGCGACGGTGCGCCTCACCCTCGACTCCGACATCCAGTGGTTCGTCCAGAGCCAGGTCATGAAGGCCAAGCAGGCATCGGGTGCGCAGGGCGCGTCGGCCGTGGTGCTCGATGCCAAGACCGGTGAGGTGCTGGCGATGGCGAACGACGGGACGTTCAACGCATCCATCCCGTTGTCCGAGCAGCCCGATGCCGAGCTGGGCAACCCCGCCGTCACCTCTCCGTTCGAGCCGGGTTCGGTCAACAAGCTCATCGCCGCCGCGGCCGCCGTCGAATACGGCATCACCCGGCCCGAGACGGTGCACCGCGTTCCGGGCAGCATCCGGATGGCAGGGGTGACGGTGCGCGACGCCTGGGAGCACGGGGTCGAGCCCTACACGACCACCGGCATCTTCGGTAAGTCGTCGAACGTCGGCACCCTGATGCTCGCGCAGCGGATCGGTGAGGAGCGCTTCGCCGACATGGTCAAGAAATTCGGTCTCGGTCAGCGAACCGGGGTCGGCCTGCCCGCGGAGAGCGCGGGAGAGGTTCCCGCCCTGAGTCAGTGGTCGGGTGGTTCGTTCGCCAACCTGCCCATCGGACAGGGCCTTTCGATGTCGCTGTTGCAGATGACCGCGATGTACCAGGCGATCGCCAACGACGGCCTGCGCATTCCGCCGCGCATCCTGGCGTCGGAGCAGCGGGACGGGTCGGCGCCCGACGACCGGGCGCGGCCCCAACCCGTCCGGGTGGTGAGCGAGTCCACCGCCCGCACCGTCCGGGACATGTTCCGGTCGGTGGTGCAGGACGACCCGACCGGTGAGCAACAGGGCACCGGGACCAAGGCGGCCGTCGACGGCTACCAGGTGAGCGGCAAGACCGGCACCGCGCAGCAGGTCGATCCATCCTGTGGGTGCTACTCGAACTCGCGGTACAACATCACGTTCGCGGGCATCGCCCCGGCCGACAACCCGCGCTACGTCGTCGGGATCATGCTCGACAACCCACGGCGCAGTTCCGACGGGTCGGGCGGTCAGTCGGCGGCCCCGCTGTTCTCCACCATCACGTCGTGGATGCTCCAGCGCGCCCAGGTGCCGCTGTCCGCGCCGACGCCGCGCCTGACCCTGACCGCGCGGTAGCGCCCGCGGCGTCGGTCGCCGATCAGCCGGGCACCCGGACAGGTTCGGCCACGGGCGCACCGTGTGCCGTGGCGTCGGGGCGGGTCGGTATCGTGAGTGCGATTCTGCGCCTCCCGACGAGGCACCGACGCACCTCGCGGCACAGCCCGGTCCGACGTCCTGACACCGACACCCGTACCGAGCAGTCCCGCACGACCAGCACAGTCCCGAGGAGCGAGCATGTCCGCTCGCCCGTGGGAAACGCCGAGAGAAGAACCGAGGAGGCGAGGAGCACCGATGGCGTCTCGTCGACCATCACCCGACCGGAGTGGCGGACCCATCCGTCCGCGTCATGTCACGCCGACGCCGGTGTCCGTGTTGTCCACCGCCACCGGGGCCCGACTCGACCTGGTCGGCGGCGCCGACGCCGAGACCCAGGTGACCGGGGTCGTCCTGCGCGCACAGGACGTCCGGCCCGGTGACCTGTTCGCCGCACTGCCCGGGGCCAGCACGCACGGCGCGAAGTTCGCCGATCAGGCCGTGGCGGCGGGTGCGACGGCCATCCTCACCGACCCCGCCGGCCGGGCCGAACTGGCTCGCGTCCTGCCGCCGGAGACGGCCGTCGCGGTCCTCATCCATCCCGCTCCACGCACGGTTCTCGGCAATGTCAGCGCCCGCGTGTACGGCAATCCGTCCCAGCGACTCAAGCTGATCGGCATCACCGGCACGTCGGGCAAGACCACCACGTCCTATCTGGTCGAGGCCGCTCTACTGGCCGCCGGGCACTCGGTCGGGCTCATCGGCACCGTCGAGACCCGCGTGAACGGCGTCGCCCAACCGAGTTCGCTGACCACGCCGGAGGCGCCGACCCTGCAGGCCCTGCTCGCGGCGATGCTCGAGGACGGCGTCGACATCGTCGTCATGGAGGTGTCGAGTCACGCGCTGGCGCTCGGTCGTGTCGACGGTGCGCATTTCGCGATCGGCGCGTTCACCAACCTCTCGCAGGACCACCTCGACTTCCACCTCACGATGCGCGCCTACTTCGACGCGAAGGCCCAGTTGTTCGTCCCGTCCGCCCCGACGCACGCGGTCCGGGCGGTCGTGTGCGTCGACGACGAGTGGGGTCGGCGAATGGCCGAGCTCGCCCGGCGGCCGGGCGAGGCCGCCCATCTGCAACCGGTCCTGGTGTCCACCGGGCCGACGTCGGCCCACTGGCATGCGGGTGAGTCGTCGGTCGCCGCCGACGGCTCGTCACGCACCCCGTTCACCGAGCCGGACGGCGAGCACGAGCTCCTCATCCCGTTACCCGGCCGGTACAACGTGGCCAACGGGCTCCTGGCCGTCGCCGTGGCACACGCCGCCGGGGTGCCGGTGCCGACCGCGCTCGAGGCGGTCGCGTCGGTGAGCGTGCCGGGACGCCTACAGCGCATCGATCGTGGACAGCCGTTCCTGGCCCTCGTCGACTACGCGCACAAGCCGGGCGCGATCGAGGCGGTGCTGGCGACACTGCGCGGGCAGACGACCGGACGGGTGGCCATCGTCGTCGGTGCCGGCGGCGATCGCGACACCGGGAAGCGACCGCTGATGGGGGAGGCGGCCGCGCGTGGTGCCGAACTCGTGGTCGTGACCGACGACAACCCGCGTACCGAGGACCCGGGTGCGATCCGGGCCGAGGTGCTCGCCGGTGCACAGGCCGTGCCCGGAACCGAGCGCCCCCGCGGCGCGGAACCGATCCGGGAGATCGGCGATCGCGCCGCCGCGATCGMGGCGGCCGTCGCCTGGGCACGACCCGGCGACATCGTGCTGGTCGCCGGCAAGGGACACGAGGCAGGACAGGAGATCGACGGCGTGAAGCATCCGTTCGACGATCGGGAGGTCGTCGCCCGTGCGCTCGAGTCCCGCGCAGCCGAGGCTCCGGGTGCGGTCACGGAGAGCGAACGATGACCACCGGAGCGGTCACGGTCATCCGCGGCGATGCGCCGGTGTCGGTCGACGACGCCCGCCGGCTGATCCGGCGCCTCGCCGAGTCTGCCGGCGCCGGCCGCACCTGGGCGGTCATCGCCGAGCTGGCCTCGCCGGCCGGCCTGACCGAGAACCAGCGCGTCGTCGAACACGATCTGCTGGGTCGCCTGGCGGTCCGGCTGGCTGTCGACAAGACTCTCTGCGTGGGGGATTCACGATCGGTGCACGCGCTGCACCAGGGCGCGGTCATGGAGGGTTCGTGGGGTGACGAGGCGCGCATCGTCGAGTCCGTCGACGCCGCCGCCCGACTCGCCGACACCGAACCGGACTGGCGGCCCGCCGCCGGCGACGTCATCCTGCTGGCCGCGGCCGGCGCCGATCTCGACTCGGTGATCACCGCGTGGTCCGAGCGGGGCGGATGGCGGGTCGTCGACGCGACGGCCGCCGACGAGGCGGCACCGTGAGCGCTCGCGCGGGCGTGAGTGGGCCGACGATGCCGCTCCGCCGCGGGGTGTCAGGCAGGTTCGGGAAGATCGCGGCCGGGAACAGACCGGTCGCGTACGGAGAGGATGCGGGGGCAACGCGGTGACACAGATACTCCTCGCGGGGGCGATCGCGATCGCGGTGTCGATCCTGCTGACGCCGGTCCTCATCAAGGTGTTCTCCCGGCAGGGCTTCGGGCAGGAGATCCGGGTCGAGGGCCCGCAGAGCCACCAGACCAAGCGCGGGACCCCGTCGATGGGCGGCGTCGCGATCCTGGCCGCCCTCTGGGCCGGCTATTTCGGCGCCCACCTCGTCGGGGTCTTCACCGACGCCGGGAACGGGCCGACCGCCTCCGGACTGCTCGTCCTGGGGCTGGCGACCGCGTTGGGCGTCGTCGGGTTCCTCGACGACATCATCAAGATCCGCAAGCATCGCAATCTCGGTCTGAACAAGACCGCGAAGTCGATCGGGCAGTTCATCGCCGCCATCCTCTTCGGCATCCTGGTGCTGCAGTTCCGCAACGACTACGGCTACACGCCGGCGAGCACGAACCTGTCCTACGTCCGCGACATCGATGCGATCACGCTCGGGTCGGTCGTGTTCGTGGTGTTCTGCTGGCTGGTGGTCGCGGCCTGGTCGAACGCGGTGAACTTCACCGACGGGCTCGACGGCCTGGCCGCCGGCTCCATGGCGATGGTCCTGGGCTCCTACGTCCTGGTCACCTTCTTCCAGTTCGTCAACGCCTGTGCGGGCGGCGCGAAACCGCCGAGCGAGATCCCCACCGGCTGCTACCAGGTCCGTGACCCCCTCGATCTCGCGCTCATCGCCGTGGCCGGCGGTGGAGCGTGCCTCGGCTTCCTCTGGTGGAATGCGGCGCCCGCCAAGATCTTCATGGGCGACACCGGCTCGCTCGCCCTCGGCGGCATGCTCGCCGGTCTGTCGATCACCACGCGAACGGAGTTGCTCGCGGTCGTGATCGGCGCGCTGTTCGTCGCCGAGATCATGTCGGTGGTGATCCAGATCGCCTTCTTCCGGACCACCGGTCGTCGCGTGTTCCGGATGGCGCCGTTCCATCACCACTTCGAACTCGGTGGCTGGGCGGAGACCACGGTGATCATCAGATTCTGGTTGCTCACCGCCATCGCCTGTGCGCTCGGCCTGTCGCTGTTCTACGGCGAGTTCCTGACCACCAATGGCTGATCAGCCGGAAGCGAGTCCGACCCCCGGGGGGCCCGACCCGCGCGCCCTGGCCGGCCGGACCGTCGTGGTCGGCGGGGCCGGGACCGCGGGGTTGTCCGCCACCCGGTTCCTGGTGACGCTCGGCGCGCATGTCCTGCTCGCCGACGACCGGTTCGCCGGTGCTGACGCGCCGCCCGTCGACCGGAACGCCGCGGCCGCGGCGGTCGCCGGGGTCACCGAACTGATGTCGCAGGGCGTCGAACCGGTCGCCGTCGCGGGTCTGCTCACCGGTCCCGGGCGACTGGCGACGGCCAAGGTCGTGATCGTGTCACCCGGCTTCGCGCCCACCCACCACCTGGTGGCGGCCGCGGCCGCCGCCGGCGTACCGGTCTGGGGCGAGGTCGAACTGGCCTGGCGCGTGGACGTCGCGGGACTGCTGGGCGAACCACGCACCTGGCTTGTCGTGACCGGCACCAACGGCAAGACGACGACCACGTCGATGCTCGCCGGGATCGTCGAGGCGTCGGGCCGCAGGGGTGCGGCCTGTGGCAACATCGGGCTCCCGGTGCTCGACGCGATGCAGGCCGAGCCCAGGGTGGACGTGCTGTGCGCCGAACTGTCGTCATTTCAGCTGCATTGGGCGCCGTCGGTCCGTCCGCATGCGGGAGTCGTGCTCAACGTGGCCGAGGATCACCTCGACTGGCACGGGACCTTCGAGGCGTACGCACTTGCCAAGGCGGGAGCGCTGCGCGGTGCGGTGAGTGTCGTCGGACTCGACGACCCGGTCGCGTCCGGCCTGCCCGCCGCGGGCCGCCGCATCGGTTTCACGCTGCGCGAGCCGCAGCCCGGACAACTCGGCGTCGCGGACGGTGTGCTGATCGACCGCGCCTTCGACGCGGGCCGGTTGTATGACGCCGACGAGGTGCGCCCGGCCGGACCGTCGGGTGTCGCCGATGCGCTGGCCGCGTCGGCTCTCGCGCTCGCGGCCGGCATCGGGCCGGAGGCGATACGGGCAGGGCTGGCGTCCTTCCGGCCGGCCGGTCATCGCGGCGAAGTCGTCGCCTCGCGGGACGGGATCGACTTCGTCGACGACTCGAAAGCCACCAACCCCCACGCCGCCCAGGCGGCGGTCGCCGCCTTCGATCGGGTCGTCCTGATCGCGGGCGGTCTGCTCAAGGGTGCGTCGATGGATGAGATGCTCACCGCGGTGGGCAGTCGGCTGGCCGGGGTGGTCGCGATCGGCCGCGACCGGGACCTGGTGATCGAGGCGATCGCGCGACACGCCCCAGAAGTCCCAACAGTCACAGTATTCACAGGGGACGATGGCACGGTGAACGCGCATCGTCCGGGACAGGCCGGTCCCCAAGCCTCAGCAGTTGATCTCCCGGGGACGGGCTCCTCGACATCGGTGGCGGTCATGGACCGGGCCGTCGAGGAGGCGTGGGTGCTCGCGGAGGCGAGCCCGTCCGCGCCCGACGCCGTGCTGCTCGCACCCGCGGCGGCCTCGCTGGACATGTTCGCCGGATACGGCGCGCGCGGTGACGCTTTCGCCGCCGCCGCGCGTCGGATCGCCGGCTCGCCCGACACCGGACGCTGAGTCGGATGAGCAGCCGCAACCCGGCCGCGGACAACGACCCCGTCGACGATGCCGACGACCGCAGCGGTCTCGACGGCGTCGGAGATGATGGTGTCGCTGCCGACAACGGGAGCGCTGATGTCGAGACCGGCGGGGACACCGGTGGCCGGACGCGCACGAGAGACGAACGGCCGGGCGTGAAGCGCGGCACCGGCGCCAGGTCGGCACGGGACGACGCCTCGGGCCGCTCCGCGGGTGCGGCAGCAGCGACTGCCGCGTCGATCCCCGCGATCGTGCTCGACGCCATCCGCAACCTGTTGGCGCGTCCGCTGGCGTCCTATCAGCTGATCCTCACGATGTCGTTCCTGCTCACCACATTCGGCCTGGTGATGGTCCTCTCGGCGTCGTCGGTCGAGGGGTATTCCAAAGAGGGATCGGCGTACGGGCTGTTCGCCACGCAGGTGATCTTCGCCCTGCTCGGCCTGGTGGTCTTCTACTTCATGCTGCGGATTCCGGTGCGGTTGCTCCGACGGTTCGCCGCTCCGGCGATGTTCGTCGCGGTGGTGCTGCTGGCGCTGGTCCTCATCCCCGGCGTGGGCACGCTCAGTCAGGGCGCGCGCCGCTGGTTCGTCATCTACGGCCTGTCGGTGCAGCCGTCGGAGCTGGTGAAGGTCGCGTTGTGCATTTGGGGTGCGCACCTGCTGGCCTCGCGCCGACGGGACAACGCCTCGCTGCGCGAGCTGCTGGTCCCGCTCGTCCCGGTGGCCATGCTCGTGTGCCTGCTCATCATCCTCGAGCCGAACCTGTCGACGACGATCACCATCGCGATCATCGTCGGTGCGCTGTTGTGGTTCGCGGGACTGCCGGTCAAGGTCTTCGTCTCGTTCGCGGTGTCCGGCATCGCGCTCGCCGTGATCCTCGCCCTGGCCGAGGGCTACCGCTCGCAGCGCGTGATGAGCTTCCTCGGCAACGTCGATGACCCGCAGGGCGCCGGCTATCAGGCGCGCCAGGCGACCTACGCGCTCGCCAACGGCGGGGTCTTCGGCGTGGGCCTCGGCCAGTCGAGTGCCAAGTGGAACTATCTGCCGAACGCGCACAACGACTTCATCTTCGCGATCATCGGCGAGGAGCTCGGGCTGCTCGGCGGGCTCATGGTGGTGTTCCTGTTCGTCGTCCTCGCCTACATCGGCTTCCGGATCGCATCCCGGTCGACCGATCCCTTCCTGCGCCTGATGTCGGCGACCATCACGGTGCTGATCACCGCGCAGGCGTTCATCAACATCGGCTACGTCATCGGATTGCTGCCGGTGACCGGGATCCAGCTGCCGCTGATCTCGGCCGGCGGCACGTCGACGCTCACCGTCCTCGCGATGCTCGGTCTGCTCGCCAACGCCGCGAGGCACGAACCCGAGGCGGTCGCCACGCTCACCGGCGGGTCGCCGAGCCGCGTCGCACGGTGGCTGCGCCTGCCGACGCCGGTGGCCTACCGGCAGACACGGGCGGAGTCGCTGCGCGATCGACTGGACCAGCGCCGCACGGCCGGTCCGCGTCCGACGGCCGGTGCGGGTCGCGGCGGCCGAGGACCGCAGTCGCGTCGCCGTCCGCCGAGCGGGCCCGCGCCGTCGGCCGATGCCGGACGTGGCCGTCGACGCCTCCCGTTGCCCTGGCGGCGTGCCGCCGAGACGTCGCAGCGGCGTGCCGCCCCGTCGTCGCAGTCCGCGCGGGACGATCGGCGGCAGGGCCGGTCGTCGACGCGATCCGGTGCCGGCGACACCCGAGGGGCCCGGTCGGCGGCCTCCGGCCGGGCGGGTGTCCCGCGCGGGCGGGTCCGGCCGGGGACTTCTTCGCGGAGCGGCGTCGACTACGGTGTCGGGTATCGGGGGAGCGGGTCGTATGTACGCGGCGCCGGGAGCGGAGCGAGCGGGCCGTATGTACGCGGCGCCGGGAGCGGAGCGAGCGGGCCGAATGTACGCGGCGCCGGCCGTCGGTGACCGGCGGTGGGAGCGGCTGAGGTGCGGGCCCACGACGGGAGATCTCCCGGCCGGGAGCCCGCGAATGAGATCGAAAGCTGAAATGGAGTGACGACGCCGGTGAGTTCGGGTGCGGTACAAGCTGATACGACCGGACGGCCGAGCGGCCGGCCGTTGTCGGTGGTCGTCGCAGGCGGCGGCACGGCCGGTCACATCGAACCCGCCCTCGCCGTCGCCGACGCGGTCAGCCGCATCGATCCGACGGCCCGTATCACGGCGCTGGGTACGAGTCGGGGCCTCGAAGTCGATCTCGTCCCGGAACGCGGATACGACCTGCAGCTGATCCCGCCGGTGCCGTTGCCGCGCAAACCCGGCCTCGACCTGGCGCGCACCCCCGGTCGTCTGCTGGGTTCGGTGGCCGCCACCCGCAAGGTTCTCGACGAGGTGGACGCCGACGTGGTCATCGGTTTCGGTGGTTACGTCTCGGTGCCGGCGTACCTCGCGGCGCAGATGCACCTGCGCCGACGCAATCGGATCCCGATCGTCATCCATGAGGCCAATGCCTCGGCCGGCATCGCCAACAAGGTCGGTGCCCGCTTCGCCGATCGGGTCCTGGCGGCGGTCGACGGTTCCGGGCTCGATGCGACGGTCGTCGGAATCCCGGTGCGCGGTGTCCTCGCCGAACTGGACCGGCCCGCCCTGCGGGCGAAGGCGCGCCACTACTTCGGACTCGACGACGACGCTCCGACGCTGCTCGTCTTCGGCGGCTCGCAGGGCGCGCAACGACTCAACGACGCCGTGTCGGGCGCGGCGAAGACATTGGGTGAGGCCGGCATCGGCGTGCTGCACGCATACGGTCCCAAGAACTCGATCGACCCCGCCGTCGTCGATGACGCGCCGCCCTACCGCGCCGTCGGGTATCTCAAACGGATGGATCTCGCGTACGCCGCCGCGGATCTCGTGATGTGCCGGTCCGGCGCGATGACCGTCGCCGAGGTGTCGGCGACCGGGTTGCCCGCGATCTATGTCCCGCTGCCGCACGGGAACGGCGAACAACGACTGAATGCGCTCCCGGTCGTGGAGGCGGGCGGGGGACTGCTCGTCGACGATGCGACGGTGGACGCGGACTGGGTTGCCCGCGAAGTGCCTGCGCTGCTGACGGATTCGGCTCGGCTGCACGAGATGTCGATCGCTGCCGCGGGCACCGGGCATCGGGACGCCGCGGCGGCGGTGGCCACCGCCGCCATCGAACTCGCGCAGGATTTCCGGGCTGGACGTCGTCGCGGTGGGAGGTCGGCCCGTGAACGATGACGCCGTGAGCGAAGCGACGGAGAGGGACGAGGCGGCGTCGGCTCCGGGGTCGCTGCCCGCTGAACTGAGCCGCGTCCACATGGTCGGCATCGGCGGCGCCGGGATGTCGGGGCTGGCCCGGATTCTGCTGGCCCGCGGGGGACAGGTGTCGGGGTCGGATGCCAAGAACAGTCGCGGCATCCTCGAACTCCGGACCCGYGGCGCCCGGGTGCAGGTCGGGCACGATCCGTCGGCGCTCGACCAGATCCCCGGTGGCCCGTCTGTCGTGGTGACCACTCACGCCGCGATCCCGAAGACCAATCCCGAACTCGTGGCGGCACGGTCGCGCGGCATCCCGATTCTCCTGCGACCGCGCGTCCTGGCCCAGCTGATGGCGGGTCAGCGCAGCCTGCTGATCGCCGGCACCCACGGCAAGACCTCCACGACCTCGATGGCGGTCGTCGCGCTGCAGCATGCCGGGACCGACCCGTCGTTCGCGATCGGCGGCGAGCTGAACGAGTCGGGGACCAACGCCCACCACGGTGGCGACCCGATCTTCGTCGCCGAGGCCGACGAGAGCGACGGCTCGCTGCTGGAGTACACACCCGACGTCGTCGTCGTCACCAACATCGACGCCGACCACCTCGACTTCTTCGGTTCCATCGAGGCATATGTCGAGGTGTTCGACCGGTTCGTCGCGCGCATCGCGGGCGGCGGGTCGCTCGTCGTGTGCCTCGACGACCCGGGCTCGGCCGCCCTGGCCGGCCGCGTCGCCGAGTCGCTCACCGCGCGCGGGGTGGAGGTCCTCGGTTACGGACGGGGGACCCACGCCGCGCTGGCGCCGACCGTCCGCAACGTCGCGACCATGACGTCCTGGCAGCCGCGCGGAGGCGGCGGAGCCGCCACGGTCCGGTTCACCTCGCCGCTCTGCCCGGATGTCGAGGATCGACCGATCGTCCTCCCGCTCCCGGGCGAGCACATGGCGCTCAACGCGATCGCCGCGGTGATCGGTGCCGCCAGGGTGGGTGCGCAGCTCGGCGTCGCAACATCCGACGCATCGACCGGGGCCGGGCGGCTCGATGGCATCGTGGCCGGGATCGGCGCGTTCGGCGGTGTCCACCGCCGCTTCGAGTTCCGCGGCCGGCGCGGCGGCGTCGAGGTCATCGACGACTACGCCCATCATCCGACCGAGGTGCGGGCCGTGCTCTCGGCGGCGCAGGACATGGTGTCCGCCCGCGGCGGGCCGAGCGGTTCGCGCGGGCGCGTGATCGCGGTGTTCCAGCCGCACCTCTACTCGCGGACCGTCGAGTTCGCCGACGAGTTCGCCGCTGCTCTCGACCTCGCCGACGCAGTCGTCGTCGCCGATGTGTACGGGGCCCGTGAGGCCCCGATCCCGGGAGTCAGCGGTCGCACGATCTCGGACAAGCTGACCGTGCCGGGGACCTTCGCCCCGGACCTGTCGCGGCTGGCCGCGCAGGTCGCGCGCCTGGCGCGGTCCGGGGATGTCGTGCTGACCCTGGGGGCGGGCGACATCACCATGCAGGGTCCGGAGATCCTCGACGCCCTGGCCTCGGCCTCGACGACCGCCGACACCGCCACCGTGACGGGTTCGGGCGCGACTCCGACCGACGGCCCGGCGGACTCCGACGGCCGGACGGGGCGGGTGTCGTGATCCGCTGGCCGCAGCGCCGCCGGTCGCGCGTGGTCCTCGGCACGCTCATGGTGGTCGCGGCCGGCGTCGGATTGGTGCTCATCGCCTACCTCACGCCGCTGATGTCGGTGCGCGGCACCGACGTCCGCGACAACGGGTCGATTCCGGCCGACGAGATCCTGCGGGTCGCGGCAGTGCCGTCGGGCACCCCGCTGCTGCAGGTCGACACCCGGGCGGTCGCGCAGCGCGTCGCCACCATCCCGTCCGTCGAATCGGCGCGCGTGCAGCGGAGTTACCCCTCGTCACTGACCATCACCGTCGTCGAGCGGGTCCCGGTCGTGATCGTGAACAACGGCGACGACGTCCACGTGCTCGACAAGTCCGGGGTGGCGTTCCTCGACTACGACCGCACGCAGGGCGTCCCGCCCGAGGTGCTCAAGCTCCCCGTTCTCGACACCCCGAACCCGGGGCCGGCGGACCCGACCACCAGGGAGACCATCGCGGCGGTGGCGGGCTTGCCCGAATCGTTGGCGCGGCAGGTCATCCGGGTGACCGCGACCTCGCCGGTCGACATCGAGTTCACGCTGTCGGAGAAGCGCACCGTGGTGTGGGGGGACAGCGACCGCGGCGCCGAGAAGGCCCGCACACTGACGCATCTGCTCACCCGCGAGGCGCGGATGTACAACGTGTCGAGTCCCGAGTTCCCGGCCTATCGGTGACGCACGCCGGATCCGGCCGACCCCGAAATCACCGGTCGGGGTGAGGCGGACCCGCGTGACGGAACCGGACGACCCCCGTGGGGCGGCGAAAAGCTGAGGGTTCCGGCGGATTTCGCCACGACTTCCCGACACGCCGAGCGCGGATCTGGATACCGGGGCCCGCGATGCCTAGCGTCATCACCACAACGAGTTACTTGACATAACTCTAAATCTATGGTTCAGGTTTAGGGTTTGTCGCGAGCGGGACGTGGACCGGCCGGTTCACACAGGACATATCGAGACCAGAACTCGAACAACGAGATCGACCACACAAGGAAGGCGAGCGCATGACGCCACCGCACAACTACCTGGCCGTCATCAAGGTCGTCGGCATCGGCGGTGGCGGCGTGAATGCCGTCAACCGCATGATCGAACAGGGACTCAAGGGAGTCGAGTTCATCGCGATCAACACCGACGCCCAGGCGTTGTTGATGAGCGACGCCGACGTCAAGCTCGATGTCGGGCGCGACTCGACACGGGGTCTCGGCGCCGGTGCCGATCCCGAGGTCGGTCGCCGCGCCGCCGAGGACGCGCGCGACGAGATCGAGGAACTGCTCAAGGGCGCCGACATGGTCTTCGTGACCGCGGGCGAGGGCGGCGGGACCGGAACGGGTGGTGCACCCGTGGTCGCGTCGATCGCGCGGAAGCTCGGTGCGCTCACCGTCGGCGTGGTCACCCGGCCGTTCGCCTTCGAGGGCAAGCGGCGCGGCGGACAGGCCGAGGCGGGCATCACCGCTCTGCGCGAGTCCTGCGACACCCTGATCGTGATCCCCAACGACCGTCTGCTGCAGCTCGGCGACGCGCAGGTCAGCCTGATGGACGCGTTCCGCAGTGCCGACGAAGTGCTCCTCAACGGCGTGCAGGGCATCACCGACCTCATCACCACGCCGGGCCTGATCAACGTCGACTTCGCCGACGTCAAGGGCGTCATGAGCGATGCCGGCAGCGCGCTGATGGGCATCGGTTCGGCCCGCGGCGAGGAGCGTGCGCGCAAGGCCGCCGAGTCCGCGATCAACTCGCCGCTGCTCGAGGCCTCGATGGAAGGGGCCCGCGGTGTGCTGATCTCGATCGCCGGTGGCAGCGACCTGGGCCTGTTCGAGATCCACAACGCCGCGACCCAGGTGCAGGAGGCCGCGCACGAGGACGCCAACATCATCTTCGGCACGGTGATCGACGACAACCTCGGTGACGAGGTCCGGGTCACGGTCATCGCCGCCGGCTTCGACGGTGGCTCACCCAAGAAGCGGACCGACGTCCCGGCCGCCGCGGGGCGTTCCGCGGTCGGTCAGGGCCAGGCCGGCGCCGTGGCGTCGCCGCCGAAGAACGATCCGCTCTTCGGGGACATGCCGAAGGGTGCGGGCGATCCGTTCGAGCAGGAGCCGGAGCCGCCCCGCCGCAACACCGTTCGGCTCGACGACGACGATGTCGACGTGCCGTCGTTCATGAAGCGCTGAGCCCGCGCATGCGGGTGCGTCGTGTCATCACCACCCGTGCCGGCGGGGTCTCGGTGTCACCGTACGATTCGTTCAATCTCGGTGATCACGTCGGAGACGATCCGGAAGCCGTGGCGGCGAACAGGATTCGGCTGGCCGAGCAGATCGGGGTGGCGGCCGGGTCGGTGGTCTGGATGGAACAGATCCACAGTCGCAACGTCACCGTGGTCGACGGACCGGTTCCCGAGCCGGTGCCCGCCACCGACGCGCTGGTCACGACCACGCCCGGTCTCGCCCTCGCCGTGCTGTCCGCCGACTGCGTCCCGGTACTCCTCAGCGACGACGACGCCGGTGTGATCGCGGGGGTCCATGCGGGCCGCGTCGGCGCCCGGATCGGCATCGTGCCCGCCACCCTGCGCGCAATGGTCGAACTCGGCGCCCGGATCGGGTCCATCGGCGCCTTCCTCGGTCCTGCCGCGAGCGGAGACCACTACGAGGTGCCCGCCGACATGCAGGCCGACGTAGAGAAACATCTGCCGGGCAGCGCCGTGCGTACCAAGAAGGGCACGGCCGGTCTCGACCTGCGTGCCGGCTTGCGGCGGCAGTTGCTCGAGGCCGGCGTCGCCGGAGTCGCGGTCGACCCGCGGGACACCATCGCCGACCCGAGCCTGTTCAGCCATCGCCGGGGCGCACCCACGGGCCGCCTGGCCTCGGTCATCTGGATGGACCCCGATGACGATGCACCCGGTGAGCGGCGCCCGCTCGGGGAGTGACCCGGTGGCGAGAAGGATGGGGACATGACCGGGTCATCTGATGCGCGCACCGCCGAGCTGGGGGAACGGTTGGCCGCGGTGCGTCGGCGCCTCGACGCCGCGGTCGAGGCCGCCCACCGGCCGGCGGGCTCCTGTCAGCTCCTCGTGGTCACGAAGTTCTTTCCCGCGGATGACGTCCGTCGGCTGCTGCAGCTGGGGGAGCGCGCGTTCGGCGAGTCGCGCGAACCCGAGGCCGGCCGGAAGGTGGCAGAGGTGCTGGGGGACTGGGAGTCCCCGGAGCCCGGCGACGTCCCCGTCTTCGACATGATCGGTTCGGTGCAGTCCAAGAAGGCCCGGTCGGTGGCGCGGTGGGCGCGCGCGGTGCACTCCGTCGACCGCCCGAAGGTCGTCGACGCCCTGGATAGTGCCGCGGTCGCGGCACTCGACGAGGGGGAGCGCGCCGATCCGCTCGGCATCCTGCTCCAGGTCAGCCTCGACGGCGATCCGCAACGCGGCGGCGTCGTCGAAGACGATCTCCCGGCTCTGGCCGAGCGGGTCGTCGAGGCCGACTCACTGCGGTTGCGCGGGCTCATGGTCATCGCCCCGCTGGACGGCGAACCCGGGCACTGGATGGCCGAGGCCGCACGCATCCACGAGGCGTTCCGCGGGCGATTCGACGCCGCCGAACTGTCCGCGGGCATGTCCGGGGACATGGAGGAGGCGGTCGCCGCAGGCTCGACATGCGTGCGTGTCGGAACCGCGATCATGGGCGATCGGCCGCTAATCTCTCAGTAATCACATTGGTAACACGAGAACCAAGTGACACACGAAGCGCAGTTAGCTCACTGACCACAGATGCACCATCCGGCACGGCAGCAACCGGCGTCGCACTACCAGAGAGGCCGTCAATGACCACGATGCAGAAGTTCAAGGCTTACTTCGGCATGGTGCCGCCCAGCGAGTACGAGGACGACTACCTAGAGGAGTCGGCCCCGCCGCTGCGTGAGCGGTCTCGTGAGCGCGCCTACCGTGACGACTACTACGGCGACTCCTCCTACGATCCCGGATACGAGCCGTCGTTCCGGGACGCCGGCTACCGCGACGAGATCGCGTACCGCGACGAGCTGTCCGACCGCCACTACGATGCCGGCTTCGACCTGGCCCCGGAGTACGCGGCGGAGTTCGCCTACGCCGGCAGTCGCGCGGTGGGCGAGGGGCCGATGCGGGCGCCCGCCCGCCTCGAACCGCTGCAGCGTTCGTCGAGCGCGGCCCTGCGCGCTGCCACCGCGCCGCGGTCGATGGGTGCCGACCCCCGCGAACTCGAGCGCGTCTTCGCCGACAGCCCGCTGCAGAAGATCACCACGCTGCGCCCGTCGGACTACAGCGAGGCCCGTACCATCGGGGAGCGTTTCCGCGACGGCAACCCGGTCATCATGGACCTCGTCGACATGAGCAACGACGACGCCAAGCGCCTCGTCGACTTCGCCGCGGGGCTTGCGTTCGCGCTGCGCGGATCGTTCGACAAGGTGGCCACCAAGGTGTTCCTGCTGTCGCCCGCCGACGTCGACGTGTCGCCCGAAGACCGCCGCAAGATCGCCGAGACGGGCTTCTACAACCACTCCTGACCGGCGTCGGGTACCTCGGTTCGCCGTCGTCCGAGATGTTCAGGCACTCTTGACGCGTGGCTGCGATTTTGTTGAGCGTCTTGTACTACATCCTGCTGATCTTCTGGTTGCTCCTCCTGGGCCGGCTGGTGGTCGAACTGGTCCGCACCTTCGCCCGTGAGTGGCGCCCCACCGGGATCGCGGTGGTCGTCATCGAGATGGTCTTCACCGTGACCGACCCCCCGATCAAGGCGCTGCGTCGCGTTCTCCCCCCGATCCCACTCGGTCCCATCCGGCTCGACCTGTCGCTCATGATCGTGATGCTCGTCGTGATCATCGGCATGAATATCGTCAACGGCCTACGCGCCGACGCCCTGGCCGAGTCGCTCGCGATCGCCGGYCACCTCGTCCGCCCCTGATCCCCCTGCTCCCTGAGGAGCGGCCGGAGCTTGCGGAGGGCGCGTCACGAAGGGTCCGTCCCCGGCGGGCGCACCCGATCGGGCGGCGGGTACCCCGCGTTAGGCAGATGGTCTACGGTTATAAGTCATCTTCGGATGACTGTTTCATTTCAACAGCGCATCGCAGAGATGCGACCAACGGTTCGCGTGTGACAGGATTGGACGCCAGTTACAATTTTTGACTGGTATGAATAGTTAGTGACAACCTGTATTGGTCGAACGACTCACCGTCGCGCGATCCGGGTTGGACGGCCCGCCAACTGAACACAAGTTCACCACCAGACATGAGGGGAACCGACATGCGGCTGACTCCAGCTGATGTGCACAACGTCGCGTTCAGCAAACCGCCCATCGGTAAGCGCGGTTACAACGAGGACGAGGTCGATCAGTTCCTCGACTTCGTCGAAGCCGAACTCGCACGGCTGATCGAAGAGAACACCGACCTCAAGCAGCGCGTCGAGGAGCTCGAGAGCGAGCTCGCCGATGCCCGTTCCGGTGGTGGCGCCCAGGCGGACGACCGGACCCAGATGTTCGCCAAGCCCGCCGCGGCACCCGAGCCGCCCGCCCCGGCGCCGGCGCCGGCACCGCAGGCGACCAACGACGACGCCAACGTGCGTGCCGCACGCGTTCTCGCGCTCGCCCAGGACACCGCCGACCGGCTCACGGGCAGCGCACGCGCCGACGCCGACGCGATGCTGTCCGACGCCCAGACGCGCGCCGACACGCTGGTCTCCGAGGCGCAGACCAAGTCCGACGCCATGCTCGCCGATGCCCGGCAGCGCTCGGAGGCGATCCTCGCCGACGCCCAGACGCGATCGGAGGCGCAGTTGCGGCAGGCACAGGAACGTGCCGATGCCCTGCAGAGCGACGCCGAGCGTAAGCACAGCGAGATCATGGGCACGATCAACCAGCAGCGCGGTGTGCTGGAAGGCCGGATCGAGCAGCTCAAGACCTTCGAGCGCGAGTACCGTACGCGTCTGAAGACCTACCTCGAATCCCAGCTCGAGGAACTCCAGCAGCGTGGCAGTGCGGCGCCTGTCGAGGGCGGCCGACCCGATCAGTCGTTCTCGAACGATCCGGGTAACGGTGGATTCAGCAGCTACTCACCCAGCTGACCTGGGCGGATCGGTGCGCACTAGGCTGGTGATGTGCTGACCTTGGCGCTGGCCGCGACCCTCCTGGGGTTCGTGCTGCTCATCCTCGGTCTCATCACCGGGACCGTGTGGCTGGCCGTGGCCTGCATCGTGGTCTGTCTGGTTGGCCTCGGCTTCCTCTTGGCGGACGTGTTCGCCGGTCGCAAGGGCGAAGCGGCCCGGTCACTGGAAGACATGGTCCCGGGCGCCGGTCGCGACACCGATCCGTCGCACGACGCCGATGACGACGCTGTCACCGGGCACGACTCGGACGGCGATCGCGGCGCCGATGCACCGACGCGTCGGTACCCCGCCGCCGACACCCCCGGTGTCGGCGATTCCGAGTCCGCCGGCTATCGGCCCGGGGCCTTCGACCCCGGAATGGCCGCGCCCGCTGGTTCGGTCCCGCCGAATCGACCTGCTCCCGAGCGTCGTGAGGGCAACCTCGAGGACTATCTGCGTTCGGTCGGCGGCGACAGTCCGAGTGGTGACGGGCCGCCCCGCGGGGCCCCGCCCACCGGTGTCGATGTCGCCGGTGGTCGCCCCGGTCCGCCGCCGGGTTCCCGACCGCCCGGCGTGGGACCGCAGAGTCGCCAACCCGGTGTCGGTCAACAGTCGTGGACTCAACAGCAGGCCCGGCCGCAGCAGGGGCAATTCGGTCCTCCGCAATCCGGCCCGCCTCCGACCAGGGGCCAACGGCCTCCGGTCGGCCCGCCGTCGGCTCCGCGTCCGTTCGACCCACAGTCCTCGGGGTGGGCCCCCGACGACGTGCCGGGCGGCGACGCCGCCGGCCCGGACGACTGGGCAACAAGTCCCGACGAGTCCGCGCCGCGTCGTCGGCGTCCGGATTTCGATCCGCTTGATCCGAACTGGCATCCGCCGCCGGACTGAGCGCACCCGGGTGGCCGCGCACCGGTCGAGAACCCATTGGCCCGGCCGGGTCGGTCGTCGCTACACTGGTTCACGCGTTGATCCGGCCATCACCGGGGAGCACCCGGAAGAACAGTGTCATCGAGTGTGGCGTCCAGTGGACGGTGCGAATGCGTGACTCCCAGTAGAACCGGGCGGGCGTGGCCCGTGACAGCCACAGGATCGTACGGTCATCGACCGTCGCGATTCGTCGAGTGGCGTCGGATCTCCGGCGCAAGCGGGGTGGTACCGCGCAGACCTCCGGTGTGCGTCCCCGTGCCGATGAGACATCACCAGGCACGAGGAGACGAGCCGTGAGCGACGCGACCGACCCCACCCAGTCCGCCCCCACTCAGTCCGGGCGGGTGTATCCCAAAGTCGACATGACCGGGGGCACCGGGCGCAGCGCCCCCGACTTCCCGTCCGTGGAACAGCGGGTCCTGCAGTACTGGGACTCCGATTCGACCTTCGCCGCGTCGATCGCGAACCGGGCCGACGCCGAGGAGTTCGTCTTCTACGACGGTCCGCCGTTCGCGAACGGTCTGCCGCACTACGGTCACCTGCTGACCGGTTACGTCAAGGATCTGGTACCCCGGTACCAGACCATGCGTGGCAAGAAAGTGGACCGCCGATTCGGCTGGGACACACACGGTCTGCCTGCCGAGCTGGAGGCCGAACGCCAGCTCGGGATCACCGACAAGTCGGAGATCGAGAAGATGGGCATGGCGAAGTTCAACGAGTACTGCCGCGACTCGGTGCTGCGGTACACGGGGGAGTGGCGTGACTACGTGACCCGCCAGGCCCGCTGGGTCGACTTCGACAACGACTACAAGACACTCGATCTCGACTTCATGGAGTCGGTGATGTGGGCGTTCAAGGCGCTCTACGACAAGGGGCTCATCTACCAGGGCTATCGAGTGCTGCCCTACAGCTGGTACGAGCAGACGCCGTTGTCCAACCAGGAGTCCAAGCTCGACGATGCCTACCGGATGCGGCAGGACCCGGCGGTCACCGTCACGATGCCGCTGCGGGTGCCCGACGGTCCGCTGGCCTCGCTCGACGGAGTCAACGCGCTGATCTGGACGACGACGCCGTGGACCCTGCCGTCCAACCTCGCGATCGCGGTCAATCCCGAGGTCACCTACGTCCACGTGAAGGCCGCCGACGGCCGGGAATACCTGCTGGCCGAGGCGCTGATCGGTGCGTACGCGAAGGAAATCGCCGATCCGGAGGTGCTCGGCACCCACCTGGGCAAGACCTTGGAGAACCTGTCGTACACACCGCCGTTCGACTTCTTCGCCGGCCATCCGAACTCCCATCGCGTATTGCTGGGTGACTACGTGACCACCGACAGCGGCACCGGGATCGTGCACCTCGCACCGGCTTTCGGCGAGGAGGACATGGACCTCGCGACCGCCAACGGCATCGAGGTGGTGCAACCGCTCGACCCGGGCGGACGCTTCACCGCGCAGGTCCCGCCGTACGAGGGCCTGATGGTCTTCGACGCCAACCCGGTGATCATCAAGGACCTGAAGGAAACCGGGCGGATCCTGCGGCACGAGACCATCGAGCACTCCTACCCGCACTCGTGGCGGTCGGGCCAGCCACTGATCTACATGGCGGTGCCGTCGTGGTTCGTCGCGGTGACGCAGTTCCGCGACCGCATGGTCGAACTGAACAAGCAGATCACGTGGGTGCCCGAACACATCCGGGACGGACAGTTCGGCAAGTGGCTCGAAGGCGCCCGGGATTGGAACATCAGCCGCAACCGGTACTGGGGTGCGCCCCTTCCGGTCTGGGTGTCCGACGACCCGGAGTTCCCGCGCGTCGACGTCTACGGTTCGCTCGACGACCTCGAGAACGACTTCGGGGTGCGACCGGACAACCTGCACCGGCCGTTCATCGACGAACTCACCCGGCCCAATCCCGATGACCCGAGCGGGAAGTCGACCATGCGTCGGGTGCCCGAGGTCCTCGACTGCTGGTTCGAGTCGGGTTCGATGCCGTTCGCGCAGGTGCACTATCCGTTCGAGAACCGCGACTGGTTCGACGGTGGTGACTCCGCGCACGCCCCGGCCCACAATCCGGGCGACTTCATCGTCGAGTACAACGGGCAGACCCGTGGCTGGTTCTACACGCTGCACGTGCTGGCCACCGCGCTGTTCGACCGGCCGGCCTTCAAAACCGTTGCTGCGCACGGGATCGTGCTGGGCGACGACGGCCAGAAGATGTCGAAGTCGAAGCGCAACTACCCCGACGTCAACGAGGTCTTCGATCGCGACGGATCGGACGCGATGCGATGGTTCCTGATGGCCTCGCCGATCCTGCGCGGCGGCAACCTCGTCGTGACGGAGCGAGGCATCCGGGAAGGGGTGCGCCAGGCGCTCCTGCCGCTGTGGAACGCCTACAGCTTCCTGCAGCTCTACGCCGAGCGCCCGGCGACCTGGCGGACCGACTCGCAGCACGTGCTCGACCGCTACATCCTGGCCAAGCTGGCGACGACCCGCGACACGATGACCGCGGCACTCGACACCTACGACATCGCGGGGGCGTGCGACGCCTTCCGTGAGTTCGTCGAGTCGCTCACCAACTGGTACGTGCGTCGTTCCCGGGCACGCTTCTGGGCCGGCCAGGACGCGGACACCGACGCCTTCGACACCCTGTACACCGTGCTCGAGGTCGCCTGCCGGCTGGCCTCGCCGCTGCTCCCGCTGGCGACCGAGGCCATCTGGCGGGGTCTCACCGGGGAGCGGTCGGTGCACCTGACGGACTGGCCGACGAACGATGAGCTGCCGGCCGATGCCGACCTGGTCATGGCCATGGACCAGGTCCAGGCGGTGTGCTCGACGGCGTCGAGCGTCCGCAAGGCCAACAAGCTGCGGGTCCGACTGCCCCTGTCGGGTCTGACGGTGGCCTCGCCGACCGCGGCCGCGCTCGAGCCGTTCGTCGACCTGATCAAGGACGAGATGAACGTCAAGGACGTGACTCTGGCGACCGATGCCAGCGAGTACGGACGTCACGAGATCGCGGTCAACGCGCGTGCCGCCGGCCCCCGCTTGGGCAAGGACGTGCAGCGTGCGATCAAGGCGGTGAAGTCGGGCAACTGGACTGCGGGCGAGGGCGCCGACGGGTCCGAGGTCGTGGTCGCCGACGGCATCGAACTCCACGACGGGGAGTTCACCCGGCGGCTGGTGGCCGTCGAACCGGACTCGACCGCGGAGCTGCCGGGCGGGAACGGCCTGGTCGTCCTCGACACGGCGGTCACGCCCGAACTCGAGGCCGAGGGGTGGGCGAAGGACCGGGTTCGCGAGCTGCAGGATGCGCGCCGCACCCTGGGACTGGACGTCTCCGACCGGATCACGGTGCGACTCGTCGTACCGGCCGAACGTCTGGACTGGGCGAGGACGCACGCCGACCTGATCGCCGGCGAGGTGCTCGCGGTGCGGTTCGACGTGACCGGCGACGGTGACGCGGGCAGCATCGAACTGGGCGACGGTGTGACCGCCGACGTGGCGAAGACGAACTGATCCGTTGACACGTGCACCGCGCGGACATCCCGGCCGGGATGTCCGCGCGGTGTCGTCGTCGGTGGCGCGGGGAGGCGTGGTCGGACGAGACGATCTGGGACACCGATCGCAACAGTCGCACCCTGGTGGTGCTGCGCCACGTACGGTGTGGAGACTGCCGCGACCCGACCCCGCAGAGTGAGCACCCACCCGAGCGCGTCGTTCGCCGCCCGAACCATCTACGAGGGGGCAGACCCCGATGACCCGCACGGACGTGGACCCGATCCCGGAGCGATCCGCCGCGTTCGAACCGCTGCTGTTCACGGTGGCCTACGAGATCCTGGGCTCGGCGGTGGACGCCGAACATGTTGTCCGACACTGCCTCTGGGATCATCCGGCGAGCGCGCCGATGGACGCGCTCGACCCCGGGTCGGCTCGAGCGCACCTCATCGCGCAGGTCGCCCGGCGCGCGCTCGACACGCTCACCGCGCGTCGACGTGTTGCCGGGGACTACGTCGGACCGTGGCTGCCCGATCCCATCCGGTTCGACGGCGACGTCCTCGCCGACGCGGGTCTCGCGGAGTTCGCGTCGACCGCGATGCTGCTCGTTCTGGAAGAACTCGAGCCCGCTGAGCGGACGGTGTACGTCCTGCGTGAGATCTTCGGATTCGCCGACGACACGATCGCCACGATGCTGTCCTGGACGCCCGACGAGGTGGGGATGCTCGCGGAACGAGGCCGGTCGTTCGTCGAGCGTCGGCGCCCCCGGTTCGATCCGATGGACCGCGCCCGCGCCGCGGAGGTCGTCGAAACGTTCCTCGACGCGGCCGAGTCGGGCGACGCGGACGCCCTCATCGCCCTCATGGCACCGGAGGTGGTGCTGACCTCGGACAGCAACGGCAAGGCCACCGCGGTACGGCAGCCCATGCGCGGGGCGCCCGCGGTGATGCAGGTGCTGTCGGGGTTCGCTCGGATCGGTGCCGTGCTCGAGGATTACCGCGCCGAGTTCGTGGTCTTCAACGGTCAGCCCGGGATGATCCTCTACTTCGACGGTCGGCTGCAGACCGCGATCACCCTCCGCGTCGTCGATGACCTGATCGTCGACATCTACGTGATGCGCAATCCCGACAAGCTCGTCGGGGTCGAGCTCCGGCGATCGGTCACCCGCTGATCCGCCCACCGCGCGGAGTGCGGGATCTGTACCGGAAACCGGTACGAATACCGCACTCTGTCTGATCTCAGGCGAACAGGCCCGACAGTGTCTGCTCGATCTGGAGCCGGAACAGCTGCTCGGGATGCGCGAAGGTGTCGGTCCCGTACTGGCCGAAGGTCTCCAGGCTGATCGCGCCGACGAGTACGGCCCACAACGTGGTGGCCGCGGCCAGGACCGCGGCGGGTGTGTCGAGGTCGAACTCGTCGCGGATCGCGTCCATGTCCGCGGCGACATCCGTTGTGGGAGAGGGGAGGTCGGCGCGTAGCAGGCCTTCGGCGTGGGCGGCCGAGCACTCGCGGAGGAGCCGCACGGGAATGCGTGTGCCGGGCCCGATGGTCCGCTCGCCGGGGGCGGAGTAGCCGGGCACCGGGCTTCCGTAGATCAGCGCCCAGCGGGATGGCTCGGCGAGAGCCCAGGTCCGCGCTGCCCCGGCCGCGGCTGCGAGTCGATCGCGCCGTCGGGAGGTGGCAATGGAATCGGCCGCGGCATCGACGGCGTCCGCGACATCGGTGTAGGCCTCCACCAGCAACATGGTCAGCAACTCGTCGCGGCTCGGGACGTACCGGTACACCGCCGAGGAGACGACGCCCAAGTCGCGCGCGATGGCGCGCAACGAGAGCCCGGCGGCGCCGTAGGTGGTCAGGTGTTCGCGTCCCAGTCGACGGATCTCGTCGGTCATCATCGCGCGGTTCTCCGCGCGGGTTCGTCCGGTGGCCATGGCGACGATCCTGCCACAAACCGAGAGCGGTGCTCTTGATTTCCTGGCGGCGTGGCTGCATACTCGATTTCGAGAGCACTGCTCTCGAAAGTGCCACCTCGACGAAAGGCCGATCATGACCGCGACCACCCACTACAAGGCCCCCAGCGGATTCGACGCCGCCTTCAACCGCGCGGTGCGCTGGCTCGCCGACCGCGGGGTCAACCTGGCCGGGGCGCAGACGCTCACCGTCGTCGGCCGGAAGACCGGCATGCCGCAGCGGGTTCCGGTCAACGTGCTGCGGCTCGACGGGGCGGAGTACCTGGTCGCCGTCCGGGGCGACACGCAGTGGGTGCGCAACGCGCGCGTGGCCGGCACGGTGGAACTCCGCCGTGGCCGACGTCGGGCCGTCGTCACCCTCACCGAAATCGACCCCGCCCTTCGGCCGCCGGTCATCCGGGAGTACCTGCGTCGCTGGGGGTGGGAGGTCGGGCGGTTCCTGCCCGCGGGCCTCGCGCTCGCCTCGTCGGACGAGGATCTCGCCGCCCACGCCGGGTTGATCCCCGTCTTCGCCGTCACCGCTGCTCACTAGACTCGGTGAGGTGTCACGCCTCGAACCCGAACCGCCGCGCCCGGTCGGTGCGGTGTCGGGGCGGGGGTCCGAACGCAGCCCGCGCTGGGTGATGCACCTCGACATGGACGCGTTCTTCGCCTCCGTCGAACAGCTCACCCGCCCGACGCTGCGCGGCCGCCCGGTACTGGTGGGCGGGTCCGGTGGGCGCGGGGTGGTCGCCGGCGCCAGCTACGAGGCACGCGTGTTCGGGGCCGGCTCGGCGATGCCGATGCACCAGGCGCGTCGGCTCATCGGGCCGACCGGCGTGGTCATCCCGCCGCGCGGATCGGTGTACAGCACGGTCAGCAAACGTGTCTTCGCCATTGTGCGCGAAGCGGTTCCGGTCATCGAGACGCTGTCGTTCGACGAGGCGTTCGGCGAGCCGGAAGAACTCGCGGGGGCGACCGTCGACGCGGCCGGCGAGTTCGCCGAGGAGCTCCGATCCCGGATCTGGAGCGAGGTCGGACTCGCCGCGTCGGTCGGGCTCGGAAGCGGCAAACAACTCGCGAAGATCGCCTCGGGGATGGCCAAACCCGATGGGGTGATGGTGATCCCACCGTCCGGCCAGCTGGAGTTCCTGCATTCGCTCCCGGTCCGCAAGCTGTGGGGCATCGGGCCCGTGTCCGGCGATCGGCTGGCGCGGCTGGGGATCGCGACCATCGGTGACCTCGCGGCGATGTCGCCGGTCGAGGTGGCCTCCGTGCTGGGCGCCACCGTCGGTCCCGCGCTGCATCGCCTTGCCCACGGGATCGACGACCGGCCGGTCGCCGAACGTGCCTCCTCGAAGCAGATCAGCGCCGAGTCCACCTTCGCCGAGGACATCGTCGAACTCGACGCGCTGCGTCCCGCCATCCGCAAGGCCGCCGCCGGCGCTCACCGCCGACTGCTCACCGACGGCCGGGGAGCGCGCACCGTCGTACTGAAACTGAAGAGATCCGACATGTCGATCCTGACGCGCTCGGCGACGACCGCGGCGGCCACCACCGACTTCGACGACCTCGAGCGGACGGCGCAGCGGCTCGCGCTCGATCCGCGTTCCATCGGGGCGATTCGCCTTGTCGGCGTCAGCTTCTCGGGGTTGACTGCGGTGCAGCAGTACGCCCTCTTCGACGAGCTGGGCAGCGAGGGACCGGCCGATGTCGAGACCACCCACCACGACACCGCCGCAGGCCACGGTGCGGAAGAAGGGGGTCGCGCCGAGGTGGCGACGTCACCGGACCCGGCCGGGGCCGAGGCGTCGGCCGTCCAGATAGCTGACTCGGCGCCCGAACCCCCGCGGTTCGCGCCGGGAGGGAGTTCGATGCCGGTCGGCCGCTTCGGCCCCGGCGCCGACGTGACCCACCCCGACCACGGGCACGGCTGGGTTCAGGGGAGTGGACACGGGGTCGTGACCGTGCGATTCGAGACCCGCACGAGCGGGCCGGGGCGCACGCGCACGTTTCCGGTCGACGATCCGAACCTCCGTCCGGCGGATCCGCTCGACAGCCTCGAGTGGGATCTTCTAGGCGACGGTTGACCGATCGGGCACGGTATCGACCGGCCGTGACCGCCACCCGGCGGGTGCCGGTGTCAGCACTCAGTCCTGTTGTGCGACAAAGAAATCGGTGATCAATCCGAGATCGTGACCCGAGGTCAGCAGTGCGATGAGCGCCATGCGCGCCTGCGGTGCGCGCAGCCAGGGTGACACGATCGCCCCGGCCCGCCGCAGATCGACTGCGCCGCCGCCCCCGCCGTAGGTCGCGGTCACCTCGCCGTACGGGACGCGGCTGGTGACGACGACGGTCACCCCGCGCTGGACGGCGAGTGCCACCTCGGCGGTGATGTCCGGGTGGGTGTTCCCGGAGCCGGTGGCCGCGAGGACCACGCCGGCGGCGTTCTGCGCGACGGACGCGGCGATCAGTCCCGGTGACACGCCCGGGTAGAGGGTGAAGGCGTCGACGCGTGCCGGCCGGCCCACCGGTACCGGTCCGGCGAGCACTCGTCGCGGCACCGGCGGGTCGTCGGCCCGACGGGTGCCCTGCACGGTGTCGAAGGCCGCCGGGTCGGTGGTGGAGACCTTGAACAACCCGCGTGCCGGCAGGAGCCGGCCACCCATGGCCACGAGGACTCCTCGACCGCGAGCGGTCGGGTCGTCGATCGCGGCCAACGCGGCGGCGAGATTCGACGGCCCGTCGGCGCGCGGAGAATCAGACGGCAGCATGGCCCCGGTGAAGACGACCGGCCGCTCGTCGGCGGCGTACAGGTCGGCGAGGTAGGCCGTCTCCTCCATCGTGTCGGTCCCGTGCGTGACCACCACACCGCGCACGGCGGGGTCGGCGAGCGCGTCGGCGATCGCGCGGACCACCGCGAACTGGTCGGCGACGGTCATCGCCGAACTGTCCACCGACATGAGGTCGACGGTGCGGATGGCCGACGGAGTGCGCGACGTCCCGTCGTCCCCGGCCCTCTCGTCCCCGGTCCCGATGTCCCCGGTCCCGGTGGTGATCGTCCCGGCGGCGGAGAGGAGAGCGGCCGAGCCGAGCGCCGGGATCGCGCCGTCGTCGGTGGTCTGGGCGGCGATCGTGCCTCCGGTGCTGATCAGCACGGTGACTCCGGTGGCCGCGGGCGGGGTGCCTGTCATGGTGCCCAAGGGTCACCGGAACCCTGTCGGCCCGTCAAGCGTTGCCTGCTCGGCGCCGCCGGCCGGGCGGATCGTCGTCGCGTGTCGCCGGACGCCGGGGACCCCTGGTGCCCGCCGTTTGGCATAGTGGTGTGGGCCGTCGCCGGGGGGAACCCGGCACACACGTCCGGCTGGGGGTACACCCCGGCAGACACGTCTTGTCGGGTCGAACCCGGCAGACACGTCCGGCATCGCGGTACGAGAGCGCCCGCCGGCGCACCCCATGCCCGAGAACACAGTGAGGGAGATCGTTGAAGTATCGGAAATTCCTGGGCGCGACCATGATCGCGGCCGCGTTGATGACCACCGTCGCGGCTTGCGGGAGTGACGACGCAGACGCGCCGCCCGCACCGACGCTCACCAGCACCGACACCGCAGCCGCGAGCGGCGACGGCTCCGAGATCACCGACGGCAGCAACCCGCCGTCGATCGCCGCGCTCAACGAGATGGTCGATCAGGCCGTCGACCCCGACATCCCGCGGGCCGAGAAGGTCGAACTGGTCGAGGGTTCGGAGAAGGACCCGGCGATCTTCGACGAGCTGGTCAAGGCACGTGCCGAGAACTCCGACGTCGACTGGGTCCTCGTCAACCCCGTGATCAGCGCCGGCCCGAACAAGGCCCGCGTCAAGGTCCGGATCGAGACCGCGGGCAACCCGCCGACCAACGCCGAGTCGACCATCGTCTTCGACGACGGACGCTGGAAGCTCTCGAACGAGACCGTGTGCAACCTCCTCGGCCTCTACCAGGTCGAGAGCGCCATGTGCGCTCCTGCGAGCTGACCACTCGCCGCACAGCATGATCCGCGGCCCCGCGTCGCCGACCGAAGTCGGTGACCCGGGGCCGTCGGCGTTCAGCGCCAGGTGACGGACAGTCCGGTCCGCTGCACCAGCGGCCGGTTCGGGTCCGCACCGACCAACTCGCGAGCGCCCCGATAGGTGGCTTCGCCGGCGATGGGCAGCCCGCGGGTCAGGTCGACGGTCACCGAGCCCTGACCGGTGTAGCTGTAGCGGCTGATGGTGAGGCTGTCACTGCCGCCGGGGATCGCGAACACCGAGTTCACCGGGGTCTCGTCGGCGGTGTACTCGATGGTCAGCCGGTTGCCGTCCCATCCGGTGAGCCGTGCCTCGATGGTCTGGGTGACGGTCGCCGCGGCCGCGATCACCCGCTCGCTCCGCCACGTCGCACCCACCGCGATCGGTTCGGTCGGGAGCACGACCGCGGCGTTGAACGCCGACACCAGCGCCTGCTCGACCGCCAGTCGCGCCTCGCCGCCGGCCGGCTCCGGCGGCGCGATCCGCAGGGACACCGGCGCCAGGCCCGGACCGAGCGTGAGACCGGCTTTCGCGCCGGTCATCGCCGACAGTTCGTCGTTCAGGGTCGTGTCGGGGGATGTGACCGTGCCGAGGTCGAGTTCGAGGTCGGCGGGGTCGGCGCACCCGAACCGCGCGGTCAGTGGCATCTCGACGGTCTGGGCGTCCGAGGTGCCCGGCGACGCCACCTCCGAGGTCGTCACCAGGGTCACCGACTGGGCGGTGGCGACGTCCGGCGCAGTCGTCGGCACGCGGCGCTCCCCGGTTCCCGCGTCGACGATCGTCACCGTCGCCGGTGCGATCGGGACCGGCGCCGCACCGGCGGCGCGGGACGGCGAGTCGGTGCTGCAGCCCGCCGATGTGCTCGCCGCCGGAGCGCCGGGCGTCTCGTCGGGACCCGATGCGCATCCCGCGACCAGTACGGACAGCGCGGTCACCGCCCCGATGGACGAGACGACGGACCGGAGGCGACGGGGATGCGGGGACACGGGTAGCCAGCGTATTCGACGTGTCGTGGACAATGATGCTGTGGATGACCAACCCCTGACGGATCGAGAGCACGTGGACCCGCACGACCGTGTCGAACCCGGGGCCGACCGGCGACCCGGCGACACCGACGCCGCCGCACGTCCCGGCCGTCGGGTGCCGAAGGCGACGATCGTGGTGCTCGGCGTCGCGCTCGTGGTCCTGGGACTCGACCAGCTGACGAAGTCGATCGCCGTCGCCGCGATCGACCCGATGCGCCCGGTGGAGATCATCGGCGACTTCGTCACGCTGCGTCTGGTCCGCAACAGCGGCGCGGCCTTCTCCATGGCCACCGGATACACCTGGGTGCTGTCGATCATCGCCCTGGTGGTCGTGCTCGTGATCATCCGCTACAGCAGCCGGCTGCGCTCCTGGTGGTGGGTGGCGGGTCTGGCCCTTGTGCTCGGTGGCGCCATCGGCAACTTGACGGACCGCATCTTCCGTGCCCCGCAACCACTTCAGGGCCATGTCGTCGACTTCGTGTCGGTGGGGTGGTGGCCGGTGTTCAACGTCGCCGACTCCGCGGTGGTGTGCGGTGCGATCCTCCTGGTCGTCCTCTCCGCGCTCGGTTTCGACTACGACGGCACCCGCACGGGCTGGGCGGCCCGCCGTGAGCAGCGCGACCCCGCCGGCACCGAGGGCGGCGCGCATGCGTGAATCGCGGTTCCTGCCGGTGCCCGACGGCCTCGACGGGATGCGCGTGGATGCCGGCGTCTCCCGGATGCTCGGGCTGTCGCGCACCGTCGTCGCCACCCTGGCCGAGGATGGCGACGTCGTGGTCGACGGCGTGGCGGTGGGGAAGTCGCACAAACTCGCCGCGGGCACGATGCTGCACGTCACGCTGCCCGAACCGGAGGAGCCGCTGCGCGTCGAGCCGACCCCGGTCGAGGACCTCGAGGTCATCTACCACGACTCCGACATCGTCGTCGTCGACAAGCCGGTGGGTGTCGCCGCGCATCCCTCGCTGGGCTGGAGCGGCCCGACGGTCATCGGGGCCCTCGCGGCTGCGGGTTTCCGGATCTCGACGTCGGGAGCGCACGAACGTCAAGGGATCGTCCACCGTCTCGACGTCGGCACGTCGGGGGTCATGGTGGTCGCGGTGTCCGAACGGGCGTACACGTTGCTCAAGCGGGCGTTCAAACAGCGGACCGTGCACAAGGGTTACCACGCGCTCGTCCAGGGGCACCTCGATCCGCCGTCGGGGACCATCGATGCGCCGATCGGCCGCCACCGCGGCAACGACTGGAAGTTCGCGGTGACCGCGAACGGCAAACCGAGTGTCACCCACTACGACACCCTGGAGATGTTCGCGTCGGCGTCGCTGCTGGACGTTCACCTCGAAACCGGTCGCACACACCAGATCCGGGTTCACTTCTCGGCCCTCCACCATCCGTGCTGCGGTGATCCCACGTACGGCGCCGATCCGGTGCTGGCCAAGAAGCTGGGTCTGGAACGCCAATGGCTGCACGCGCGGTCGCTCGGGTTCGCCCATCCGGCCGACGGCCGACAGGTGGAGTTCACCTCGTCATACCCCGAGGACCTGCAGCACGCGCTCGAGGTCCTACGCGCGACCTGACCTCACCAGGCGCCGGGAGCGGAGCGAGCGGGCCTGAGGCCTCGCGCGACCAGGCCGTTCGATCGACTATTTCCGAGACACACCGCTAGATTGGGGGAGTGCTCGAGCCGGGAACCCTCGTCGCCGGGTACCGCGTCGAACGGGTACTCGGCAGCGGCGGCATGGGTGCGGTCTTCCTCGCCCGACATCCGGAGCTGCCCCGGTACGACGCCCTGAAGGTGCTGAAGGCCTCGGCCGGGCTCACGGACAGCAACTTTCGCCGGCGGTTCCTGCGGGAGGCGGAGGTCGCGGCCACGCTCGACCACCCGAACATCGTCACCGTGTTCAACCGCGGACGTGCGAGTGTGCCGGTGGCGTCGAGGCCGGACAAGTCGGCGGAGGCCGATCTGCTCTGGATCGCCATGCAGTACGTCCCGGGAACCGACTGTGCGCGCGAACTCGCCGGACGCGGCCGCCTCGCCCCGCGTCGCGTGGTGCACATCGTGTCGGAGGTGGCGCGGGGGATCGACCACGCCAACCGGCGCGGACTGCTGCACCGCGATGTGAAACCCGCCAACATCCTGCTCGCCGAGGTCGACGATGATTCGTCGTTCGACGAGCAGCGGGTCCTGCTGACCGACTTCGGGGTCGCCAAACTGTCCGACGAGACCGAGGCGCTCACCTCGGTCGGCACGGTCCTCGCCACGCTGTCGTACGCGTCCCCGGAGCAGCTGACGGGTCGTCGACTCGATGGCCGGACCGACCAGTATTCGCTGGCGGCCACCACTTTCCACCTGCTCACCGGGCGCGTGCCCTTCGACGACCGCGACAACGGCGCCGTCATCGGAGCACATCTGAAAGAACCCGTACCGCGGGTTTCCGAGCTCGTGCCCGGACTCTCGCCCGACGCCGACGCGGTCATCGCGCGTGCGATGGCGAAGTCCCCGGACGAGCGCTTCGCCAGCTGCCGGGAGTTCGCCGACGCGCTGGCGACGGGTCTGCGGAACGTGCGGCCGAGGTCGGCCGCCGACCTCGACGCGGAGACGGTTCGCGGCCTCCCCGGTCGGATGGCCGGCGGCGCCGTCCCGGGTCCGCGCGCGCCGGACATGCCCGGACGGTCCGACCGGCCGACACCGCCGCCCGCCGGTCGCGCCGCGACCCCCGACCGACCACCCGCGGAACGTCGATCACGGCCGGGGCCGGCCGAGCCCCGCCGACCCGGGCCCGGCCGTCCCGCGGCGAACGTTGACCCGGCACATGAAGCGACGCAGCGCGCGGCCCCGGCGCGCGGCGGTCCGCCGAACGCCCCACCGGGTGCCGCCACGCCGCCCTCCGGCCCCGCGCCGGGCTCGCGGGTGCCCGGGCGCGGCCCGAGATCGAGGCCGACGACCGGTGCCGATCCGGCGGTGTGGCAGCATCCGCCGTCGAATCCGTTCCGGCAGAGCAACGACCACCTGCGGCCCGACCGGAGCCGCCTGGGCGGCGTCGGCCCGACACCGGCCGGCACCCCGCCGCGCGGCCTGGATGCCGCGGGACCCGGCGGGCTGCCCGGTCAAGGTCCCCGGGGCTGGGCCGGGCCGGCGGGTCCGACTTCATCGACGCCGTCGTCGTCGAACCGGTTGCCCATCGTGCTGGCGATCGTCGCCGCGGTGTTGCTGGTCGCGATCGTCCTCGTGTTCATGGCCCTGTGAGCGCGGTGAGCGAACCGGCTCCGCTACCACAGCTGTCCCATCCGTCACGACGCGGAGTGGGAGCCCGGCGGTGTCGGTGCACGCGCCTAGAGTGGACCCGGACTCGGACCCGCCCGACCGCCTTCGGGCGCACTCTCCCGGGTGCCGATGACCGCCGACCGAACCGACATCTGACGACTGACCCGACATCTACCGACTGATCTCGACAGAAGAGGCGCCGTGACGGACTCGTTTGTACACCTGCACAACCACACCGAGTACTCCATGCTCGACGGTGCGGCGAAGGTGTCCCCGTTGTTCGCCGAGGCCAAACGTCTGGGAATGACCGCGATCGGCATGACCGACCACGGAAACATGTTCGGCGCCAGCGAGTTCTACAACACTGCGGTCAAGAACGACATCAAGCCGATCATCGGCATCGAGGCCTACATCGCCCCCGGCTCACGATTCGACACCAAACGAATCCAGTGGGGCACCCGCGATCAGAAGAGCGACGACGTCTCCGGCTCGGGTGCCTACACCCATATGACGATGGTCGCCGAGAACGCGACCGGGCTGCGCAACCTGTTCAAGCTGTCGTCCCTCGCGTCGATCGAGGGGCAGCTCGGCAAGTGGTCGCGGATGGACGTGGACCTGATCGCCGAGCACGCCGAGGGGATCATCGCGACGACGGGATGCCCGTCCGGTGAGGTGCAGACCCGGCTCCGGCTCGGCCACGACCGCGAGGCGCTCGAGGCCGCGGCGAAGTGGCAGGAGATCTTCGGCAAGGACAACTTCTACCTCGAACTCATGGAGCACGGGCTCGAGATCGAGCGGCGTGTGCGCGACGGTCTGCTCGAGATCGGTCGCAAGCTGGGCATCAAGCCGATCGTCACGAACGACTGCCACTACGTGACCAAGGAGCACGCCGCGGCGCACGAGGCGCTGCTGTGCGTGCAGACCGGCAAGACCCTCT
Source organism: Gordonia sp. UCD-TK1 (assembly GCF_001691435.1). NCBI lineage: Bacteria > Bacillati > Actinomycetota > Actinomycetes > Mycobacteriales > Gordoniaceae > Gordonia > Gordonia sp. UCD-TK1. The sequence continues at coordinate 53,055 of NZ_LZMP01000057.1, forward strand.
CCGATCCGACCCGGTTCAAGTTCGACGGCGACGGTTACTACCTGAAGTCCGCGGCCGAGATGCGCGAGCAGTGGGACTCGATCGTCCCCGGGGCGTGTGACAACACCCTGGAGATCGGCGAGCGCGTCGAGTCCTACAAAGAGGTCTTCACCCACCGCGACCGGATGCCGGTCTTCCCGGTCCCCGACGGCGAGACGCAGCAGACGTTCCTGCGCAAGGAGGTCGCGAAGGGACTCGCGGAGCGCCGTTTCGCCGGCACCGAGGTGCCCGAGGAATACCTGCAGCGCGCCAACTACGAACTCGACGTCATCATCCAGATGGGGTTCCCGGCCTACTTCCTCGTCGTCGGCGACCTCATCCGCCACGCTCTCGAGGTCGGCATCCGGGTCGGCCCGGGCCGTGGCTCGGCGGCCGGTTCGCTCGTGGCCTGGGCGCTGGGCATCACGAACATCGACCCGATCCCGCACGGCCTGCTCTTCGAGCGGTTCCTCAACCCCGAGCGGGTGTCGATGCCCGACATCGACATCGACTTCGACGACCGTCGTCGAGGCGAGATGGTGCGGTACGCGACCGACCGGTGGGGCAGCGACAAGGTGGCCCAGGTCATCACGTTCGGCACCATCAAGACGAAGGCCGCGATCAAGGATTCGGCGCGCGTCCAGTTCGGTCAGCCGGGATTCGCGATCGCCGACCGCATCACCAAGGCGCTGCCGCCGCCGATCATGGCCAAGGACATCCCGGTCTGGGGTATCACCAACCCCGAACACGAGCGCTACAACGAGGCCGCCGAGGTCCGCACGCTCATCGAGACCGATCCGGACGTCAAGAAGATCTACGACACCGCGATCGGACTGGAGGGTCTGATCCGCAACGCCGGTGTGCACGCGTGTGCGGTGATCATGTCCTCGGAGCCGCTGACCGACGCGATCCCGGTGTGGAAGCGCGCGCAGGACGGCGCCATCATCACCGGCTGGGACTACCCGTCGTGTGAGGCGATCGGCCTGCTGAAGATGGACTTCCTGGGTCTGCGCAACCTCACCGTCATCGGTGACGCCCTGGAGAACATCAAACTCAACCGGGGAATCGATCTCGACCTCGACTCGCTGCCGCTCGAAGACGAGAAGACCTACGAACTACTCGCCCGTGGCGACACCCTCGGGGTGTTCCAGCTCGACGGCGCCGCCATGCGCGAACTCCTGAAGATGATGCAGCCCACCGGGTTCGAGGACATCGTCGCCGTGCTCGCGCTGTACCGTCCCGGGCCGATGGGTGTGAACGCCCACACCGACTACGCCAAGCGCAAGAACGGTCTGCAGGAGATCAGGCCGATCCATCCCGAGCTGGAGGAGCCGCTCAAGGAGATCCTGTCGGAGACCTACGGCCTCATCGTCTACCAAGAGCAGATCATGCAGATCGCGCAGAAGGTCGCCGGGTACTCGCTCGGACAGGCCGACCTGCTGCGTCGCGCGATGGGCAAGAAGAAGAAGGAGATCCTCGACGAGGCCTACGACGGCTTCGCGGAGGGCATGCGCAACAACGGTTTCTCCCAGGCCGCGATCACCGCGCTGTGGGACACCGTCCTGCCGTTCGCCGGCTACGCGTTCAACAAGTCGCACGCCGCCGGCTACGGGCTGGTGTCCTTCTGGACCGCGTACCTCAAGGCGAACTATCCCGCCGAGTACATGGCCGGCCTCCTGACCTCGGTCGGCGACGACAAGGACAAGGCCGCGATCTACCTGGCCGACTGTCGCAAGCTCGGGATCACCGTGCTGCCGCCCGATGTCAACGAGTCCCAGCGGAACTTCGCCGCGGTCGGCAAGGACATCCGATTCGGCCTGGCCGCGATCCGCAACGTCGGCTCCGGCGTCGTCGGTTCGATCATCTCGGCGCGCGAGGAGAAGGGGAAATTCACCAACTTCTCCGACTACCTCGGCAAGATCGACGTCACCGCCTGCAGCAAGAAGGTGACCGAGTCGCTGATCAAGGCCGGCGCCTTCGACTCACTCGGACACCCGCGCAAGGGTCTGTTCCTCGTACACGGGGAGGCCGTCGAATCGGTCATCGGAACCAAGAAGGCCGAGGCGATCGGACAGTTCGACCTCTTCGGCGACGCCGGCGGTGCCGACGACTCGATGGCCGAGGTGTTCGCGGTCAAGGTGCCCGAAGAGGAATGGGACACCAAGCACAAGCTCGCCATCGAGCGGGAGATGCTGGGGCTCTACGTGTCCGGCCATCCGCTCAGCGGCGTCGAGCACGCGATCGCCGCGCACACCGACACCTCGATCTCGACGCTCCTCGAGGGCAACGTCGCCGACGGCGCCCAGATCACCATCGGCGGCATCATCTCCTCGGTGACCCGGCGGGTGAACAAGAAGGGCGAGCCGTGGGCCGCGGTGACCCTCGAGGACATGGTCGGTGGAGTCGAGGTGTATTTCTTCCCGCGGGCCTATGTCGCGTACGGGATGGACATCGTCGCCGACAACATCGTCCTGATCAAGGCGCGCGTCAACCTGCGCGACGACAGCATGATGATCAGCGCGAACGATCTCGCGGTGCCGGATCTGGAAACCGCGGGGGCGACCAAACCGGTGGCCCTGACACTGTCGGCGCGACTCTGCACCCCCGACCGCGTGGCGGCGCTCAAGCAGGTGCTGACCCGGCATCCCGGCATGGCCGACGTGCACGTGACGCTCGTCAGCGACAAGCGGCAGACCCAGCTGAAACTGACCGAGTCGTTACGTGTGGCCCCGAGTTCGGCGCTGATGGGCGACCTCAAGGCCCTCCTGGGGCCAAGCTGTCTGAGTTGACGCGGCTGAAGTGAGGGTCGCCTGCTCGATGGACTTCACCCGGCCGTGACTCAGGATTCGGCTCGCCGAACATTTTCGTTCGTTCTGCGCTACACTCGACGGCACGTCCAGCGCACCCGGCCAGTGAGGGAGTGATCCGACATGGCGACTCTGATCGACGTCGACCCCGGTCGTTCTGCATCGCGGCAGCCCCGCACCGTCGATGTCCTGGGTGCGCAGTGGCCGGTCCACAAGGCGCACGCCGTCGCCGCCGCGGTCGTGGTGGCACTGGTCAGCCTCGTTCTCCTCGGCTCACTCGCGGTCACCGCCTGGGCGAGCGGGCTGACGCTGCTCGCGGTGTGGTGGGGCGAGCGCTACCTGCCGGGGACGGCGGCCGTCGCGCCGGCATCGAACCCGCCGGGGATCTCGTAGATCCGTCCGTCGAATCCGGCGCGGAAGAGACGTCCGGCCGAGAACCCGCGGTCGCCTCGTCCGTAGGACACGACGCTCGAGGTCGGTAGGCCCGTCGCGAGCACGCAGTAGCTTCCGGGCGCCGTCACGCGCACGATCTCACCCGTCGCGTTGAACGGCACCACAGGTCGGTCGCGTGAATCGAGGGTCAGTCCGTCCGGCGTCGATGGCGCACCCACGTTGAGCAGGTTCTGCACGACACGCGGATTCGCAGTGGAGATCCGGCTGACGCCCGGGTTCACGAAGGTCCTCGACACGTACAGCCACCCGTCGCCGCGTCCGAGAACTGCTCCGTTCGCGCTCGGCAGCGCTCCCCAGGCGGCCTGCACGGCGCCGGTGGGGCTCACCCGACCGATGAGATTGCCGAAGTCGTTGGTGGCGTACACATTTCCGCGCGCCGACACGTCCATCCCGTTGGCCGCCGAAAGTCCCGTCACCCAGGCCCGCAGGGCGCGGGTATTGATGTCGAGCCGGGCGATGGATGCGTGTCGCAGCGCGTCGCCCACGAAGACACGCGGGTCGGCGCCGTATCCGACCAGCAGGGTGCCGCCGGGGGTCCACGCCAGCGCACCCGCTCCGCTCCCGCCCGGCACGCGTGCGATCGGAACCGCAGGTGCGCCCGGTCCGGCCAGACGATACACGCGACCGGTGATCAGGTCGGTGGTGTAGAGGCGTCCGGCGGCGTCGACGGTCAGGCCCTCGAGCGCCGCGCCGGGCACCGACCCGACGAGTCGCGCCGGCTGCCCGGCACCCGCGCACACGGGGGCGGCCGCGGCCGGGGCGGGGTCCACGGCGGCGCCGAGCCCGACCGCCAGGGCGGCGGCCGCTCCGAGCGCGGCCAGTCGTGACAGGCGTCGCGTGCGGGGTGGGAAGGTTCGACGAGCTGTCATGGCTGCTCCCTGGTCGGTGAGGCTGGTCGCCGTCGGTGATGGCTGGGCGAGACGGTCGTCGGGAAGATTCCCGTCCGGCTCGCTGTCAAACGCACCCGTCCAGTGTTACGCCAACGGGTGCGCGAATGTGCCGCGATGCCGATTCATCCGGCGCCGCGGTGCCACCACCCACGACGCGGTCGCGGACGGGCGTCGGAACCCGCGACATCGGATCACCGGTAGACAGTGAGAACATGGCTGTCGTGAGTACGCACCACGTCCCGGTCCATCAACAGGCGTTGTCGGTAGACGCGATCGAAGCCGCATCGATCCGTATCGCCGACGCGGTGGCGCGTACCCCGCTCGAGATCTGCCCGCGGCTGTCCGCCGACACCGGGGCCGAGATCTTCCTAAAGCGCGAGGACCTCCAGGCCGTCCGTTCCTACAAACTGCGCGGCGCCTACAACGTGATGGCGCAGCTGTCGGCCGAGGAGCTGTCGCGTGGTGTCGTCGCGGCCAGCGCCGGCAACCACGCCCAAGGGGTCGCGTTCGCATGCCGGAGCATGCAGGTGCCCGGACGCATCTACGTCCCGACCACCACGCCCAAGCAGAAACGCGATCGAATCCGTTGGCACGGTGGCGACTTCGTCGAACTCAAGGCGGTCGGCGACACCTACGACGCCGCCGCGGCCGCTGCTCAGGACGACGTGATGCGTACCGGGTCCGCGTGGATCCATGCATTCGACGACCCGCGGACCGCGGCCGGTCAGGGGACCATCGCGCACGAGATCGTCGAACAGCTGGGTCGTGTTCCCGACGTCGTGGTCGCGCCGGTCGGCGGCGGGGGATGCCTGGCCGGGATGGCCACCTACTTCCGCGGCCTGTCCGAGCACGTCACGATCGTCGGTGTCGAACCGACCGGCGCGGTGTCGCTGAGCGCTGCCCTCGTCAACGGGGGACCGGTGACCCTCGCCGAGATCGACCCGTTCGTCGACGGGGCGGCGGTGAAGCGCATCGGGACCATCGGGCACCGGGTGCTGTCGGAGATGGGCGCGACAGTGACCGATCACCCGGTGCTGGCGAGCATCACCGACGTCCCGGCCGCACGCGTGGTACCCGACGAGCGTCACGCGCCCGTGCCGGGAACCGCGCATATAACCCACGTCGATGAAGGCGCCATCTGCTCGGCGATGCTCGAGCTCTACCAGAACGAGGGAATCATCGCCGAACCCGCGGGTGCTCTCGCCGTCGCGATCCTCGACAAACTGCAGCTGCCCGCGGACTCCACCGTGGTGTGCCTGGTCTCCGGCGGCAACAACGACGTGTCCCGGTACGGCGAGATCATCGAGCGCTCGCTGGTGCACCGGGGACTCAAGCACTACTTCCTGGTCGACTTCCCACAGGAGCCGGGTGCGCTGCGGCGTTTCCTCGACGAGGTTCTCGGACCCGACGACGACATCACGCTGTTCGAGTACGTGAAACGCAACAACCGGGAGACCGGCGCCGCCCTCGTCGGCGTCGAGCTGGGACACCGCGACGGGCTCGGCGACCTGATGGACCGGATGGCCCATTCCCGGCTGCACTGTGAGCGGCTCGAGCCGGGTAGTCCGGCGTACGCCTACCTGACCTGAGAATCGGGGCCGCGAAACTCCGGCGTCGACCATTCGGATGACTCACCAGACCACGGGAACATTCGCGTCCGGTGCCGCCTCCAAGTACATGAACCGCCCAGAGGCACTGCACCACCACAGCGCCTCGTCACTTGGAAGGACAACCCCATGAGCACCGAGATCCCCGCCGACGCCGTTCTCGTCGACACCGATGGCGACGGAGCCGTCGACGCCGCACTCACCGACGTCGACGGTGACGGCACCACCGACGCCATCCTCGACACCGACGGCGACGGCCAGGCCGACTCCATCGCCTATGACACCAATGCTGACGGCGAGATCGACGTCATCGAGGCCGACACCGACGCCGACGGCCTCACCGACATCGCGGTCGCCGACACCGATTGCGACGGCATCTTCGACACCGCGGTCGACGACGAGGGCAACGTCGAGGTCGGCGACTTCGGCAGTATCGACGGCGGCGACGCCGTCTGACCACTTGACTTCATGGCCCGGAGCCGCGGTACACGCGACTTCGGGCTATGAGCCGTCACCACGGCGGCCGACGATCACGTTGTGACCCGGCGAGGCGAGCTCGGAGCCCTCGGAACTCGGTGACTGCCACGCCAATTCGACGTCGAGCGAGATCGGGACGGTCACCGGTGCGGCGCCGGGAACGCAGACCACCGACCAGTCACCGCGATGCATCGCGAACCATCCGGCCGCCTCGTCGAAGTCGACGGACACCGACGAGAAGGCCGGATCGGACAGCGCGGCTTCGGCTTTCCGCAAGGCGATGAGAGTTCGATAGAAGTCGAGCACACGCGCGTGTGCGGGATCGTCGAGTTCGGTCCAGTCCAGCTTCGACCGCTCGAACGTCGCCGGGTCCTGCGGATCGGGCACGTCGTCGCTGTCCCAGCCGTGTTCGGCGAATTCCGATTTGCGCCCCTCCGCGGTGGCTCGGCCCAGTTCGGGCTCCGGGTGGGAGGTGAAGAACTGGAACGGTGTCGCGGCCGCCCACTCCTCACCCATGAACAGCATCGGGGTGAACGGGGACAGCAGGACCAGCGCCGCCTTGATCGCCAGCTGTCCGCCGTCGAGGTAGGCGCTCGGGCGGTCGCCGATCGCCCGGTTGCCGATCTGATCGTGGTTGCAGGTGTAGGCGAGGAGGGCCGACGCGGGCAGCCGGTCGGTCGGGATCGGTCGTCCGTGACGGCGTTTCCGGAACGACGAATAGGTGCCGTCGTGGAAGAACCCGCCGGTGAGAACCTTCTCCAGGCAGCCGTAGCTCCCGAAGTCGCCGTAGTAGCCCTGCCGTTCGCCCGACACCAGCGTGTGGATCGCGTGGTGGATGTCGTCGTCCCACTGCGCGGTGAGCCCGAGTCCGTTGACGCTGCGCGGGGAGATCATGCGGGGATCGTTGAGGTCGCTCTCGGCGATCAGCGACAGCGGTCGCCCGAGTTCGACGGCGAGATCGTCGGTGGCGGCGGCGAGTTCTTCCAGTATGTGCACGGCGCGGTGGTCGGCCAGCGCGTGTACCGCGTCGAGGCGCAGGGCGTCGACATGGAACTCGGTGAACCACCGCAGGGCCGTACCGGCGATGAACGCACGGACCTCGTCGGAGTCCGGATCGGACAGATTGACCGACGATCCCCAGGATGTGACGCCCTCGGAGAGGTAGGGCCCGAAGTCGGGTAGGTAGTTGCCGGACGGACCCAGATGGTTGTAGACGACGTCGAGGACGACACCGAGTCCCCGGGCGTGACAGGCATCGACGAACCGGGCCAGCGCTGCCGGTCCGCCGTAGGTCTCCTGCACCGCGTACCAGCCGACGCCGTCGTAGCCCCAGTTGTGAACCCCGTTGAACGCGTTGACCGGCATCAGCTCGACGAAGTCGACCCCCAGGTCGACGAGATGGTCGAGCCGGCCGATGGCGGAGTCGAGCGTGCCCTCCGGGGTGAAGGTGCCGAGATGGAGCTCATAGACCACCGCTCCCCGGATGTCGCGACCGGTCCAGTCTGCGTCGGTCCATCCGGCGTCGTCGACGGTGAACAATGCCGACAGTTCGTGCACCCCGTCCGGCAGGCGCACGGCCCGCGGATCAGGACGCACCGGTCCGCCGTCGATCGAGAATCCGTAGCGCAGTTCCTCGACGGGTTCGGTTCCCGGTGCGGTGTCCACCTGCCACCACCCGCCCGCGCCTGCCGTCATGGTGATCCGGTCCGCGGCCGGGTCCTGCGCGGACGACCCGATCACCAGCTCGACGACCTGCGCATTCGGTGCCCAGACCCGGAGTTCGCCCAGTGATCGCGGTGATCGGAAGGGCTCCACATTGGAACGAAGTGGTAGGTTTTGTTCCCGCTGGTCGTCCGACCAAGTTATCGTGCTCTGGGCAACAGCGGCAGCGGTCGGGGGATTCGTCACATCATGCAAGGTATGTCGGACCTCGGACAGGTGCAGTCGGGCGCTAGTGTGAGGCCGGACACATTCGGACGAGGGAAGTGGGGTATGTTACCCGCGGCGCTCATGCCCACGGGGGGCACGCGAAGCGGGTCTGCGGGAACGAGAACGCGCGTCGACGTCGACACGCGCCATCGCGACCTGACGGCCGGTGAACGGGTAAGCCGAGACGCAAGGGCAGGGTTTGAGCACTAACGCAGTCACCTCGGACGACGCGGAGGTGGGTCGCAAGAGGCCGGGGGCGGTGCGGTCGTGGGTGGACGGCCATGTCGTTGCCTCGTTCGACACATTCGGTCGCCAGCTCGGCATGTTCGTCGAGGTGTTCCGGACCCTCTTCGTCGATCTCTTCAAGCGACGGTTCCCGTTCGGGGAGTTCATCCGTCAGTGCGCCTTCATGGCCAGCACCTCGGTCTTCCCGACCCTCCTGGTCGCCATCCCGATCGGCGTCATCGTGTCGATCCAGGTGTCCAACATCGCCGGTCAGGTCGGTGCCACGTCGTTCTCCGGCGCGGCGACGGGTCTCGGTGTGATCCGGCAGGGTGCACCGCTGGTGACGTCGCTGCTCCTCGCGGGCGCCGTCGGCTCGGCGATCGCCGCGGACCTCGGATCCCGCACCATCCGCGACGAGATCGACGCGATGCGCGTCATGGGCGTCAACCCCATCGAGCGTCTGATCTCGCCGCGACTCCTCGCGACGATGGTCGTCAGCTTCCTGCTCTGCGGGTTCGTCTGCTTCGTCGGGTTCATCACCGGCTACGTCTTCAACGTCTACTTCCAGGGCGGCACACCGGGTAGCTACACCGGCACCTTCGCGTCCTTCGCCACCACCGCCGACCTCATGTTCGCGTTGGCCAAAGCCGTCATATTCGGCGCGATCGTGGCCATCGTCGCCTGCGATCGCGGCCTCTCGACGAAGGGCGGGCCTGCGGGTGTGGCCAACTCGGTGAACGCCGCTGTCGTCAACTCGGTCCTGCTGCTGTTCACGGTGAACGTGATCCTCACGCAGCTGTTCGCGATCCTGTTCCCGTCGAGGGTGGTGTGAGATGACCGCGTCACGGTATGTACCTCCGGCCCTGCGGCCGCTCGAGGCCGCCAAGGCGGTGTACCGCGGTCCGCGCGATGCGCTCGCCGCGATGGGCCATCTGATCACCTTCCTGGTCCGCTCGATCGCCGCGGTGCCGCTGGCGTTCCGTCACTACAGCAAAGAGGTGTGGCGCCTCCTTGCCGACGTGGCCTGGGGCAACGGCGCCATCGTCGTCGGTGGCGGCACCGTGGGTGTCATGGTGATCCTCGGCATCATGGGCGGCGCGACCGTGGGTATCGAGGGCTACACCGCCCTCAATCTGCTCGGCATGTCCCCGGTGACCGGCGGGCTGTCCGCCTTCGCGACGACCCGCGAGATCGCACCGCTGCTCGCCGCGACCGCGTTCACCGCCCAGTCGGGTTGCCGGTTCACCGCACAGTTGGGCTCGATGCGCATCGCCGAGGAGATCGACGCCCTCGAGGCGATCGCGATCCGGCCGCTGCCGTATCTCGTCACCACGCGGATGTGTGCGGCCGTCCTGGCGATCATCCCGCTCTACTCGGTGTCGCTGGCCGCCAACTACCTCGCCTGCCAATTCATGTTCATGCTGCAGAGCGGTCAGGGCGAGGGCACCTATCTTTACTACTTCAACCAGTTCCTCGTCTCGTGGGACATGTTGTTCTCGTTCTTCAAGGTGATCGTCTTCGTCCTACTGACGACGTTCATCCAGTGCTACTACGGCTACTTCGCCTCAGGTGGTCCCGAAGGAGTGGGAGTTGCTGCCGGACATGCCATCCGACTCGCGATCATCGTCATCGTGTTCGCGAACCTGGTCATGACACTCGTGTTCTGGGGCACGTCGCCCGGGATCAAGATCTCGGGATGAGGGGGAGACCGTGAACATCGCGACCGACGGGCGCAATCCCTCGCTGCTGCAATACGTGCTGCGCGGAGTCGCCTTCCTGCTCGTCCTGCTGGTGATCTTCGTGCTGCTGTTCATGCGGTATCAGGGCACGTTCAGCAAGACGGTGGCCGTGACCGCCGACCTCGTCGATGTCGGCGACGGGCTGTCCACCGGTGCCGACGTCCGCTACAACGGGCTGATCGTCGGCACGGTCAAGTCGATCAGCGTCGAGGACTCCGCACAGGCCGACGCGTCCCGGTTGATCAGGAACGTCGCCATCGACATCGAGCCGGCGCAGGCCGAGGGCATTCCCGCCTCGGTGACCGCGCGCACGGTTCCGTCGAACCTTTTCGGCGTCAACTCCGTCGAGCTGGTGCCGCCCGCCGAGGTGGGAGCCGACCGGCTGTCCGCCGGCGACGTGATCCCGGCCGACGACTCGCTCGAGACGGTCAAGCTGCAGGACGCCCAGAACGAGCTGAAGCAGATCCTCGACGCGGTGCCGCCGGAGGAACTGGCGCAGGTGCTCGGCGTCATCGCCGACGCGCTCAAGGGCGGCGGCTCGGTGTTCGGGTCGTTCGTCCCCGTGCTGCGGAACTACTTCGACTCGATCAACGCCCAGTTCCCGCCGGGCGCGCCCCCGGGCTTCGACAACTTCGACGCCGCGCTCACCGGCCTCGCGCAATCGGCGCCGCAACTGCTCGACACCTTGGGCCGCAGCGTGATCCCGGCGATCACCATCGCGGAGAAGCAGCGTGACCTGACCGCGGTGCTGACGGCGAGTCAGGGCCTGCTCGACCAGACCCAGTTGCTGTTCGCGCGCAATGGCAACAGCGGTCAGCGTCTGGTGACCGATCTGAACCGGATGCTTGGAGCGCTCGTCCTCGAGCCGAACTCGTTGCCGCAGGGCGTGATCGCGCTGAACAACCTGGCCGCCCGGGTGCTGACGGTGTTCACCGGCACCAACGGCCACGTGCAGCTCAACATCGGTGTCAGCTTCGGCGCCTTCCAGCGCTACACCCGGCAGAACTGCCCGGTGTACGACGGCGGTCCGTACGGCACCCTGCGCGGCCCGGGCTGCGTGGGGCCCGGCACCGGCACGGGACCGACGATGTCTGGTCCGCTGGCGATCTATCCCTCCGACGGGATGCGCCGGAACAAGCCGGTCGGCAACGTCACCACCGATGCCGACAACAAGACGCTCGGCACCGTCCTGCGCCGTACCCCGTCGGCAGCGGACACGATCATGCTGGGACCGCTGGTCCAGACGCTCGAGGTGCGCAACGCCGCCGAGGCGGGCCGGGGCGGCGAAGGTCAAGGAGGAGGACGATGAGCGCGGCTTCGGAATCGATCCGCAAACCGCTGATCGGTTTCACCATCTTCGGGATCGCCGCGTTGCTGGTCACCTACGTGATCTTCTCGACGTTGGAGCGCTCGGTGCCGGGGACCACCAACAGCTACACGACCTACTTCGGTGATGCCTCGGGTCTCGCCACGGGCGACGACGTCCGCATGGCCGGTGTCCGCGTCGGTCGTGTGGACCAGATCGAACTCGCCGACGGCCGTGCCCGGGTCACCTTCGAGGTGCAGGACAACCAGCAGGTCTACACCAACACGCGGGGGGCGATCCGCTACCAGAACCTCATCGGGCAGCGATATCTGAACCTGACGCTGGTCCCGGACCGGGAGAGTCGGCCCCTCGATCCGGGGTCGACGCTCGAGCTCCCCTCCGAGGACTCCTTCGACGTCACCACATTGCTCGCCGGGTTCCAGCCGGTCTTCGAGACCCTCACCCCGGAACAGGTCAACGCCCTGTCCGAGGGCTTGATCCAGGCGTTCCAGGGCAATTCGGTGTCCTTGAGCTACACGGTCGCCGAGGTCGGCCGCCTCGCGGAGGACACGGCCAACCGGGACGTCGTGCTCGGCGCGATCATCAACAACCTGAGCGCGGTCATGCGCGACCTGTCGCGCCAGGGCGGCCAGCTGGGCACCGTCATCGAGTCGATGTCGGCGCTGATCGCCAACCTCAACTCGAACTCGGCGGCGTTCGGCAGTGCGGTGACCGACATCGGGCGCACCGCAAGCGGATTCGCCGACGTGCTGAGTGAGAGCCGACAGAGTCTGGCCGAGGCCGCCACGGACGGCCGGATCGCGACCAACACGCTGATCAGCAATGGCGCCAAACTCGATCGGATGGCGGTCGACGCGCCGATCTTCCTCGGTCATTTCCCGCTCGTGCTCGGTGAGGGCGCTTACTTGAACATCTATGCATGTGATCTCGACGTCGCGATCGGCGACGTCCTGCTACCGCCCGGGATCTTCAACAAGATCGGCGGCACGAATCACTCGGTGGTGTGCCGATGAGCTGGTTCCGCAGGAGTTTCCGTGACAACCGGCGCGTGTGGTTCGGCGTGATCGGCGCCGTGGTCATCGTCGCCCTGTTGCTCGGCGTGACCGCTCTCGCGACCGCGCATCTGGGCAAGAAGACCCTCACCGGCGACTTCGCCCAGGCCGGCGGTATCCGGCCGGGGGACAAGGTCCGCGTCGCCGGTATCGACGTCGGTGAGGTCACCGACACCGAACTCGCCGGACAGCACGTGGCCATCACCATGAAGGTCGACAGCGACGTCCGGGTGACGTCCAACGGTTCTGCCGAGATCAAGATGTCGACGTTGCTGGGTCAGCGCTACATCGATGTGTCGCTGGGGGATTCGCCGGAGGATGCACCCGACGGACACATCGCGAAGACCGCCGTGCCCTTCGATCTCCAGCGCACCATCGAGGCGGGCGCGCCGATCCTGACCGGGATCGACGACCGGACGCTCTCCGAGAGCATCCGCACCCTCAACCGGCAACTCGCCGGCGTGCCGGCGATCACCGAGCCGACCTTCGAGGCGCTCACCCAGATGTCGAAGGTCATCACCAATCGCAAGGACCAGATCAACCAATTGATCGCCGACACCAAGACGATCACCAACATCGTCAACGACAATCAGGCCCAGCTCGCCGTGATCGTGGGTCAGGGACGCGACCTGACCCAGAAGATCGTCGCGCGTGAAGAGCTGGTCACCCGGATGCTCGACGGCATCGCCGAACTCACCGAGCAGGCGACCGCGGTGGCCGGCGAGAACGCCAACCAGTTCGCGCCCATCATGGCGAACCTGAACACGATCACCCAGGGCCTGGAGAAAAACCGCAACAACCTCCGCAAGTTGCTGGAGATCCTCCCGGTCACCGCGCGCCTGACCAACAACGTCATCGGCGACGGGCCCTACGCGAACGGCTATCTGCCGTGGGGCATCTTCCCCGACAACTGGCTGTGCCTGGCCCGGGTGGTGGACGGATGCTGAGCGCGGAAACGATGAGCCCGGACACGACGGCAGGTACGACGATGCACGCCCACGGACACCGCCGCCCGATCCTGCTGGTCGGGGTCGCGCTGCTCGGCATCCTCGGGCTCTCCGGCTGTTCGATGATCCCGGGGAGCTGGAAGGCGGCGGTCGGCCAGGCCATCGAGGTGACCGCCTACTTCGACAACGTCGCCGGGCTCTACGTGAGCAACGACGTCGCGGTCCTCGGCATGCCGGTCGGTCAGGTCACCGCGGTGGAACCGCAGGGCGAGCGCGTCAAGGTGACCATGACGATCGACAGCGACGTCCCCGTCCCGGCCGACGCCACGGCGGCGATCGTCAACACCTCGATCGTCACCACCCGCCACGTCGAGCTGTCACCCGCCTACGACGGCGGGCCGAAGCTCGAGGACGGGTCGGTCCTGAAGGAGACGAAGGCCCCGGTGTCGGTCGGCGAACTGTTCGACGCCATCGACGGTCTGGTGGTGGCACTCAAGGGTGAGGGAGAAGGACCCGGCCCGCTCGCGGAGATGATCGACATCACCTCCGGCATCGCCACCGGCAACGGCGAGGAGATCCGGGCGGCGCTCGACGAACTCGGCGGGGCGTCCGATGTGGTGGCGGGCAACAGCGATGCCCTCGTCGACATCCTCGAGACCATCGAGGGTCTGACCACCACCCTGGTGCAGAACTATCCGAAGATGACGGCGTTCTCCGAGTCGGTCAACCAGGTGTCGCAGCTGCTGGGAGACCAGGCGCCCGGTCTGCTCGCCACCCTGGCCAACCTGAATCAGACGCTGCAGAACACCACCGTGTTCCTGCAGAACAACACCAACACCATGTCGGTGTCGTTCGACCGGCTCGCCGCGCTGACCGCCAATCTCGGGGACTACTCGCGGCAGGTCGTCGAGACGGTCGACGTCGGCCCGCTGCTCTTCCAGAACCTGAGCAACTCGATCTCGGCCGAACAGGGAGCGTGGCGCGCGCAGGTGCTGCTCGACAAGACGCTCCTCGACAACGAACTCCTCGCCGAGTTCTGTGAGGCGATCAACCTGCAGAAGGACGGTTGCCGAACGGGCAAGCTCAAGGACTTCGGTCCCGACCTCGGTATCTACTCGGCGATGCTGGAGCTGACGAAATGAGAACGGCGACAATGGATTCGCTGAACCGTTCGGACGGTCCCGGGCGCCCTGTGCGATCCCCCGGCCGGGTCCGCCGAGGCGGGGTCATGGCGGTGCTGCTAGCGGCGCTCATGGGGCTCACCGGTTGCGGACTCCTCCCGAGTCTCACGGTGGAGCAGATCCCGCTGCCCGCACCGGGCGGCATCGGTGACTCGATCACGATCACCGCGAACTTCGCCAACGCGCTCAACCTGCCGGCGAAGGCGAAGGTGAAGCTGAACGGAACCGATGTCGGACAGGTCACCGACCTCGTCGCCAAGGACTACACCGCCGTGGTGACCATGCAGGTCAGCAAGAAGACCAAGCTCCCGGTCGGGACCGGCGCCGAACTCCGCCAGGCCACACCGCTGGGCGACGTCTTCGTCGCCCTGCTGCCGCCGATCGAGGCGCGCGACGGTCTGATGGTGGACGGGGACACGCTCACCGGTCCGACGTCGGCCGCGGCGACGGTCGAGGATCTGCTGATCAGCATGAGCGGGGTCGTGGACAGCGGTTCGCTGAACTCGTTGACGATCATCCTCACCGAGCTGAGCAGCGCGGTCGCGACGAACCCGTCGGATCTCAACGGCGCGATCCGGGGCCTGACCACCGGTATCCGGAAGCTGAACCAGAGTTCGGCGGCGGTCGATCGGTCGCTGGCCGTCACGCGGGTGCTCAGCGGACAGCTCGCCGACGGGCGTGCGCAGATCATGGCGTCGATCAACAAACTGGGTCCGGCGCTCGAGTCGCTGAACGGGCAGATCGCCACGATCCTGACCACGCTGGACAAGACCCAGCAGGTCACAACGGCCACCAACGACTTCCTCGACAGCGATCAGGACAACCTGGTCGAGATGCTGGGCCATCTGTCGACGGTGCTGGCCGGCCTCCGGCAGGCTGCCGGCCCGCTCGGATCGCTGGCCGACAACCTGCACGAGCTCACACCGAAGTGGGTCAAGTCCACACCGGGTAGCGCGGCGGCGGTGTCGTCGAAGGTCTACTGGCTCAGCCCGGGTGTCGGCTTCGACTCGGCGAGCAGACTGCCCGAGATCCAGGACGTGGACGAGGGTTCGGCGGCGTTGCAGCAGACACTGACCCGTCTGCTGGCGCGGATCACGGGGACGAGGGGGTGTTGCGGATGAGCGGCATATTCGGTGTCCTACGCCGGAATTCGGTACTCGTGGGCAACATCGCCCTGGTACTGGTCATGGTCGTCGGACTCAGCTATCTCGCCCTGGGCATCCTGCGGTGGCAACCGTTCGCCGACAAGTACAAGCTCACCATCCAGTTCCCGATCTCCGGCGGTCTGCAGGAGACGTCTGGGGTCACGCTGCGCGGCGCGCGCATCGGCGACGTCGACACCGTTCGGGTGCAACCGGATTCGGTGGAGGTCGTCGTCACGGTCGAGGACCGGTACAAGATCAACCGCGACACCACTGTTGCGGCACTGGGTCTGTCGGCTGCGGGCGAGCAGTACGTCGACTTCCAGCCGGACACCTCCGATGGCCCCTACCTGGAGGACGGGGACGTCATCCGGGCCGACCAGACCGAGGTCACCGTGCCGTTCTCGCAGTTGCTCGAGTCCTCGCTGGAACTGATCAACCAGATCGATCCGGCGAAACTCCGTTCCGCCGTGGACAATCTGAAGATCGCCCTCTACGACGAGGACGGCATGAACGACCTGTCCGTCATCTTCGACTCCGGTGGCACGATCTTCGCGAAGCTGTACACCGCGCTGCCGGAGACCACCAAGTTCATCCAGAACGCGGGGACCATCTTCAAGACGACGGCGCAGATCCAGCCCGACCTCGGCACGACGGTGGCGGGGTTGAGTTCGCTGGTCAACTCGGCGGCTGCCTCCGACAGGGAACTCCGCGAGCTCCTCGACCGGGGTCCCTCACAGTTCACGAGCCTGGCCGGGTCGATCAACCAGTTGACGGATCCGATCACCGATGTGACGAAGCAATTCGTCGACATCGCCGAGCAGGGTGCGTTGCGTGCACCGGCGCTTGCGACGCTGTTCCCCGCGATCCGCGATGCCAGTGTCAAGAGCCTCACCATGTTCCACGACGGTGCGTGGTGGGCCTTCGGGTCGGTGTACCCGCGTCCGAGCTGCAACTACCCGGTGACGCCGCGGCGGCCGACGCAGATCCTCGAGCTGACCATCCCGACCAATCTGTACTGTGTGACCGAGGATCCGCGTCAGCAGATCCGTGGCTCGGCCAATGCGCCGCGGCCACCGGGCGACGACACCGCGGGACCGCCGCCGGGTTACGACCCGAACGCCCGTACCGTTCCGCTCGACAAGTGATGGGCCGCTCGACGACTGACGGCCACTCGACGACGACAGACAAGTTGTGTGACCTGTAGATGACTGACCGGAATGACCCAGATCGTACTGATACCGACGTGAATCCGACGGACGAGAAGGCCGACAGCACGTCGCCCGAGAGCGGGGCTGTCGCAGCCGATCACACCGATGGGGCGACGAGCGCGGAGGACACGAATGACGCCGGGACCGCGGCGACGCCGCGGGGGAAGTCGGCTCGACGGAGCGGAACCGGCACGGCGGCGAGCACGTCCAAGACCGACGGTGCCGACGCCTCCGGTGCCGCGGGTGACCCGTCGCCGGCAGCATCATCGAAGGCGGGTTCGGATCGCCGCGAGATCTCGTTCACGGTCACCGGCGGCGGGATCAAGAAGGTTCTCGCCGCCATCGTCGCGGTTGCTCTCATCGCGCTGGTGGCGTTCTTCGGCTGGCGCGCCTACGACCTCCAGCAGGAGGCCGACGCCTTCGCCGATTCCAAGGCGGCTTCGGCCGACTTCGTCACGAAGCTCGTGACGACGCTCAACGCCGACAACGCGGGCAACTCGAAGGAACTGCTGGGTCCGCTGTCGACGGGGGAGTTGCGCAACCGCCTCGAGCAGGAACGGGCCGACACCGAGGCCAATGTGGAGTCCCTCAACATCGAGGTGTCCTCGACGATCAGTGTGGTCGCCGTCGAGACCGTCGATGCCGACACCGCCAAGACCGTGGTGATGGCGGAGGTGACCGGCCGCAGCGTCAAGTTGCCCAGCGKCGGTACCAGCCTGATGGTCTTCCGCTTGGACCTCAGCAAGGAAGACGGCAAGTGGCTGGTGTCCGAGGTCGACGGTCCGCCGGGGAGCCCCAGCGGTCAGATCGATCCTTCGCAGTCGCTGCCCGGCGCCGCAGGTGCGCCGGCACCCCAGCCGTCGCCGGCCCCGCAGCCCGCGCCGGGCGGCTGATCCGGGCCGACACACTCACCGGCAATGGACGAGCGCGCCACCGATTCGGGGGCGCGCTCGTCTATCAGTGGTGGGTGGACGTCACATTCGGACGAGTATCGCCACGGGGTGTTCGGCACGGGCCGAGGCGAGGTCGACCGATCCCTCGTACACCGATCCCGTTCGGTCGTCGCGCCACCGGAACCCCGTGGGCAGGGCGATCGACGTCGCGGCCGCGGCATCGTGGTCGAGGCTGTGGGTGAACCGGGCGGTCACCACGACGACCGAGGGGGTGTCGTGGGTGCCGCGCACGAACGCGATGGTGTGGTCGGCGGCGGGCCCGTCGGCGGTCAGCCGTTCATAGGTGCCCGCAACGGCGAACGCATCGGGATGCGCGGCCCGGGCACGGAGAGCTGCCTGGACGAGTCGGGTCTTCGGGTGCTCGGTCGACCGGCCGAAGTCGACCGGTCGTCGATTGTCGGGATCGACGAGGGAGTCCTCCCACCACTCGGTGCCCTGATAGATGTCGGGGACCCCGGGCCCGAGGATCGCGATCGCCTTGCGCGCCAGCGCTTCCTGCTCCCACGCCGGTCCGATGCGGTCGACGAGTTCGGCGACCGAGGATGCGACGTCCCCGCTGGTGACCTGGCCGATCCAGGTCTCGACCGCGGCCTCGAACTCCTCGTTCACCTCGGTCCACGTGGTGCGCAGACCGGCCTCGCGAGTCGCCTTACGGGCGTACTCGATCAACCGGCCCCGCAACTCATCGGTGACCGGGCCCTCGGTGGGCCAGACCCCGACGATGTTCTGCAGCAGAAAATAGCCGGTCAGGTCATCCGGCACGTCGGTCTCGCGCCAGACCTTGTCGACGAGCTGGGACCAGCGGTCGGGGATCTGGGCGAGCACCGCGATCCGCGCGCGCACGTCCTCACCGCGTTTGGTGTCGTGCGTGGACGTGGCCGTCATGGCCAGCGGCCACTGTGCCGCGCGCTCGGTGTTGTGGTGGTGGAAATCGGCCAGCGACATGACGGGATTCGCGGGATCGCCACCGACCTCCTGGGCGGAGACGAGCCGGGCCGTCCGGTAGAACAAGCTGTCCTCGACGCTCTTCGCGGTCACCGCCCCGCAGGTCTGCGCCAGCCTCGATGTCGCCTCACCGGGCACCGCCGTCTCCCGCACGATGAGGTCGATCGCGGCACGCAGTTCGGGTTTCGCCTCGGCGATCCCGGTGGCGACGGCGAGCAGACGTGGACGCAACGACGGGTAGTCCGCCCGGTAGACCCCGAGCGCGGCGATCAGTTCGGCGCAGGCGGTGGCGATCACGTCCGGATCCGCGGCCGGTGATCCCTCGACGCGCGTGGTGACGGCGCGCACGAGACGTCTGAGCTCCGCCGGGAACGACTCCCGCACGGTGCGGAGTTTGCGATCGTGCTCGGCGGCCTCCACCCACCGCGCGTCACCGCTCTCGCCGGTGATCCGTTCGTGTAGCTCGGTGAGCTGGGCGACGCCGGCCGGCGCCACGAACACGGCATCGATCACGCGCATGTGGTCGTACCCGGTGGTGCCCTCGACCGGCAGTGTCGGTTCGAGGGGCTCGTCCGGCGCCAGGATCTTCTCGATGTAGAGGAGACGATCGTCCCCGACATCCGCACGAAGTCGGCGCAGATAGTCCTGGGGGTCCCACAGACCGTCCGGATGATCCACGCGCACACCGTCGATGAGGTCGGCGTCGAGCAACTCACGCAGCCACTGGTGCGTCGCGTCGTAGACCTCCGGGTCCTCCTGGCGCAGACCGGCGAGTTCGTTGACCGTGAAGAACCGCCGGTAGCCGATCAGGCCGCTGTTCCACGGCACGAGCCGATAGTGCTGGCGGGAGTGGACCTCACCCGGTGTTCCGCCGGCGCCGGGAGCGGAGCGAGCGGGCCGAGTGTCCCCGGCGCCGGGAGCGGAGCGAGCGGGCCGAATGTCTCCCGCGGTGCCGGGGGCGATCGGGAACGCGTGATCGTAGTACCGCAGATTCCCGTGCTCGTCGATCTCGAGTGGGCTCAGGTCCCCATCGGCGGCGACGATCGGCAGGGCCAGCTTCCCGTCGGCACCGTTGTCGTCGCTGAAGTCGGCGTCGAAATAGTGTGCGTAGTCCGATGCGGGCCCGTGGCGGAGCAGGTCGGCGAACCACGGGTTGGCGAGCGCATCGGCGACTCCGGTGTGGTTCGGGACGATGTCGATGATCAGACCCAGTCCGCGTTCGGCGGCGGCGGAACGCAGTTCCCGCAGCCCGTCGATCCCGCCCAGCACGGCGGAGACCGCCGGCGGCGGCAACCAGTCGTAGCCGTGCGTCGACCCGGCCGACGCCGTGCCGATCGGGGAGAGGTAGACGTGGCTGATCCCCAACTCGGCGAGGTGGTCGAGATGTGCTGCGGCATCGGCGAATCCGAAGTTGCCGTGTAGTTGGAGCCGGTACGTTGCGCGCGGGGTCGGACGATTGCCCATGGGAGTCACGAGGTCTTTCGCAGGACCAGGACGGAGCGGGCGCCGACGGTCACCGACTCACCGGCGGCGGCCGTCAGCTCGCTGTCCCCCACGGGATGCGTCGTGTCCAGTTCGCCGACCCACTCGTTGCCGTACCACGTCGGCGGGAGCGTGAAGTCCAGGTCCTCGTAGTGGGCGTTGAAGCAGATGAAGAAGGAGTCGTCGACGACCAGTTCGCCGCGTTCGTCCTTTTCGCCAAGTCCGTTTCCGTTGAGGAACACGGCGAGGCTCTTGCCGAACCCACTGTCCCAGTCCTCGGAGGTCATCTCCTGGCCGGCCGGCGTGAGCCAGGCGATGTCGAGTGCTTGGTCGCCCCACCTGATCGGCTTCCCGCCGAAGAACTTTCGGCGCCGGAAGACCGGATGCCGGGTGCGCAGCGCGATGGCCTTGCGGGTGAACTCCAGCAGGTCGGCGTTCTCCTCGGCGAGAGTCCAGTCCATCCAGGACAACTCGGAGTCCTGGCAGTAGACGTTGTTGTTGCCCTGTTGGGTACGCCCGATCTCGTCGCCGTGCGCCAGCATCGGCGTGCCCTGCGACAGGAACAGCGTCGCCAGGATGTTCCGCTGCTGCCGCGCGCGGAGGGCGTTGATCTCGGGATCGTCGGTGGGTCCCTCGACTCCGCAGTTCCACGACCGGTTGTGGCTCTCGCCGTCCCGGTTGTCCTCACCGTTGGCCATGTTGTGCTTCTCGTTGTAGGACACCAGGTCCCGCAGCGTGAAACCGTCGTGGGCGATGACGAAGTTGATGCTCGCGAGCGGCCGTCGGCCGGTCGCCTCGTACAGATCCGACGATCCGGTGAGCCGGGAGGCGAACTCGCCCAGGGTGGACGGCTCGCCGCGCCAGTAGTCGCGGACGGTGTCGCGGTACTTGCCGTTCCATTCGGTCCAGAGCGGCGGGAAGTTGCCCACTTGGTAACCACCCTCGCCGATGTCCCAGGGCTCGGCGATCAGTTTCACCTGACTGACCACCGGGTCCTGCTGCACCAGATCGAAGAACGCGGACAGCCGATCGACGTCGTGCAGTTCGCGGGCCAGCGTGGACGCGAGGTCGAAACGGAAGCCGTCCACGTGCATCTCGAGGATCCAGTACCGCAGCGAATCCATGATGAGCTGCAGTGTGTGCGGATGACGACCGTTGAGGCTGTTGCCGGTTCCGGTGTAGTCCATGTACATCTCGGGATCGCCGTCGACGAGCCGGTAGTAGGCGGCGTTGTCGATGCCGCGGAAGGACACGGTGGGTCCGAGGTGGTTGCCCTCGGCGGTGTGGTTGTAGACGACGTCGAGGATGACCTCGATGCCGGCGTTGTGGAACTCACGCACCATCGCCTTGAACTCGGTCACCGCGCTGGCCGGCTGGTCGGGGTTCGACGAGTACTCGATGTGCGGTGCCAGGAATCCGAAGGTGTTGTAGCCCCAGTAGTTTCGGAGACCCTGATCGCGCAGGACGAAGTCCTGCATGAACTGGTGCACGGGCATCAGTTCGATGGCGGTGATGCCCAACTCCTTGAGGTGGTCGATGATCACCGGATGGCACAGCCCCGCGTACGTGCCGCGCAGGTACTCGGGGATGTCGGGATGGGTCGCGGTCATGCCCTTGACGTGCGCCTCATAGATGACCGTCTGGTGGTACGGACGATTGGGCGACCGGTCGTTCTGCCAGTCGAAGTAGGGGTTGATCACCACCGAGACCATGGTGTGCCCGAGTGAGTCCAACTGCGGCATCGGATTGACCGGCTCGGGATCGGGGATGTCCTCGTGCTCCGCGGGCGCGGCATCGCCGTCGGACTCGCCTGCCTCATCGGCGGGATCGGCCGCATCGCCTGCCTCGGCGGTCGGCTCGTCGGCATCGTCGACCGCGCCCTCGTCGGTCCCGCCACCACCGGTCCCGGTGTCGGCGGCCCCGGTCTCGGGGGTTTCGGATGCGTCGTCGTCGACCGCCGATTCGTCGGTGTCCTCGGGCGGCGTCGGGAGCGGGTAGGAGAACAGCGATGCGTCGCCGTCGAATTCGCCGTGGAAGGCCTTGCCGTACGGATCGAGCAGGAGTTTGCTCGGGTCGCAACGCAATCCCTGCGACGGGTCGTACGGCCCGTAGACGCGGAAGCCGTAGAACTGGCCAGGGCCGACGTTGGGCAGGTAGCAGTGCCAGCAGTAACCGTCGACCTCTTCGAGCCGGATCCGACGCTCGTGGCCCTCGCGGTCGATCAGGCACAGCTCGACGGCTTCGGCTACCTCGGAGAACAGCGAGAAATTCGTTCCCACACCGTCATAGGTGGCGCCGAGGGGGTACGGAGTACCCGGCCACACCGGGATCGGGGCCGGTTCCGGTTGGACCAGCGCCTCGGCCTGGATCGGGTCGGACGGCATCGGTACGGGGTCGGCGATGGTCTTGCCGCTGCTCGGAGGCGCTGCCGTCGTCGAGGTGGTGTCGGACTCCGGTGCGCGGGGCTCCGAGGGGGAGCCGGGATCGGCAGTGGAATCTGAATCGGGAGTGGAGTCGGGATCACCCGGCTGTTCACCGGGGGCCGGCGGTCCGGTCTTACCCGCCTTCGACGACGTCATGGGTCGACCCTAGTCGCGTTGCCGCGGACGGTCATCTCAGGACGCGGCCGGTGGGGTCAGATGTGGGCTGCCCCACCCGCCGCTTCCGGAGGAAGACCGCGACTTCCGCCGACCGTCACGGCACCGCGGGACCAGCCCACGGCAGTTGCGCCTCCATCTGGCGCCCCAGCTCGTCGGTGAGGCTGCGGACATAGGTCGCACTCAGGTGGTGCGGGTCTTTGTAGACGGTGATGTTGCCGACGATCGCCGGGCACCGCTCGGCGTCGCAGATCCCCTCGGACATGTCGAGGGGGTGGAAGTCGGGTCGCGTGGCGGCCAGCTCCGCCGCCGGGTCCTCGGGTGAGAGGACAGCACTGCGGCGCGACCCGCAGCTCTCGGCGTCGCCGCCGTCGGCGAGGCAGATCGGGGTGTCGATGGTGCCCTTCGCGTTCTTCGGCCACGGGGTGTCCCGCATGCCCAACACCGGCACCCCGGCGTCGAGGAAACGGTCGAAGATCGGCACGTAGTCCGGTGGCACCCAGTCGCCGGGTTCGTAGTCCCGCGGTCGCGTCGAATTCGTCAGCACCGCGTCCGGCTTGTCCGCGATGACGCGATCGATGACGCGCTGTCCCCAGTCGTAGCACTCCGGGTAGGGCACGCCGCGCTGTTTGGGTACCCGGTTCGTCGACAGCGGGCACCCCATCTTGAGGTAGGTCTTCACCTTGAAACCGTTGCGCTTGCCGAGGGTGTCCAGCGCCGAGATCCACATCTCGGCATGCGATCCGCCGGCGAGCGCGATGGTGCGCGTCGCGGTCGGATCGCCGTAGGTGCCGACGTGGATCTCGTTGTCGGTGAAGTCGCTCATGTACCCGTCGGTGGAGGTCTCGGGGAAGTCCTTGATGACCTCCAGCGCCGACGGTTGTGGGTCGAGGGCGGGCACCGGCCAGCCGTCGAGCAGTGCTCGGGCCCCCGGGTACGACCTCGGGTCGAGGTTCTTGGTGTCGACGACGATGTTCGCGACGTGCCGCTCCCACACGGTGATGCCGACGCCGGTGACGAGCGTCGCCACCACGAGGATCGAGGTGACGACCGACGTGTACGACAGCCACCGCGACCGTCCGTCGCGGCGGCCGCGGCTCAGCGCCGAACGATCGCCGCCGCGCAGCGGGTCCTCGATGTAGCGCTTGGTGAGCCACGCGAGCCCGACCGACGCCGCGAGGATGAGCACGCCCTCGACGAAGTTGGCATGGTTCTTGTCGCGCCAGGTCAGATAGAAGATCAGCAGCGGCCAGTGCCACAGGTACAGCGAATACGCGATGGTCCCGAGCCAGACCGGCCACCTGCTCGCGAGCCAGCGGTTCGTGACGGGCATCTCGGTGGCCGCGGCATGGGACCCCCGAGGTGGCTTCTGCAACGCCGTCGCGCCCGCCCAGATGATCAGCAGCGTCGCGCCGACCGGCACCAGCGCCATCGGACCGGGGTAGGCGTTGACACCGTCGATCCAGAACCCGCAGCTGACGATCAGCGCAAGAGCGAAGACGGTCGCGATGTTGCGCAGCCAGTTCGGGATTCGCAGGGACGGCAACCAGATCGCGAGCAGGCCGCCGGCCAGCGGTTCCCACAGACGGGAGATCGTGTCGTAGTAGTTGTACGGCTGGTTGATCGCCAGGCCGCGGTGCGCCCAGTAGAAGGACGCGAGTGCGACGACCAACACCGCGCCGCCGACGAGGAACCTGATGACCCGCGGGTCGGCGAACGGCCGGGCGACGCGGGCACCGACCTTGAGCAACGCCGCGAACGCGAGGGCGACGAGCAGGGTCAGGACGAAGAACTGGCCCTGCACCGACATCGACCAGATGTGCTGCAGGGGGCTGTTCGCCGAACTCGCGGCGAGGTAGTCCTGGGAGTTCTGCGCGAGATACCAGTTCTGGTAGTACAGCGCGCTCGCGATGACCTCGCGGCCGACATTGGCCCACCGGGTCTGCGGGAGGATCAGCAGGGTCAGCACCGTGACCGCGATCAGGACGGTGAGCAGCGCCGGCAGCAGCCGTCTGAGGAGCCGTTTGAGACGTGGCCACGGGTTGAGGGTGTCGCGGAACGAGACGTGCGGAGCCTGGCTCGTGATCGCGTGCCGCAGCAGCGACCCGACGAAGAAGTATCCCGAGAGGGTGAGGAAGACGTCGACGCCGCCGGAGACCTTGCCGAACCACACGTGGAAGCAGGCGACGAGGGCGATGGCGATACCGCGCAGGCCGTCGAGGTCGGTGCGGTATGCGGGCGTTGTCGGCGTCGAGGGGGACGACTCCGGCGCCACTACTCGCGTCGTCGATGCCACAGGGCGTGTTCTTTCCGGTGGGGGACAGATCGGTCTCGGGGCCGGGATGACCGGCTAGCAATGTACTCGTCGAAGCTGTGAAACACCGATTCGGACGACCGCGACACTCGCGCACCGGTCTGCGGGGCCGCGCGGGGTTCACCGCGAGCGGCGCGTCCGGGCTCCGTCGAGGATGATGGCCAGCCCGTCGCGGAACTCGCCCGCGAAGTCGCGACCCGACGGCCCGGTGACACCCAGACGCTCCATCTGCGCGCGCGTCTGTTCCTCGATGGTGAGCCCGATGACCAGCTGACACAGTKCGGTGCTGACCGCCTCGGCGTCGCGGACGGACAGACCACCGGCCGTGCCGGCGGCGATGATGTCGGCGGTGATGGCCTTCGACGACAGGCCACTCGCCCAGCTCGACGACACGACCTCGGCACTGTCGGGCACTCCGAGGAGCGCACTGCGCATGTCGGTCGCGAGCAGATCGAGGCGCTCGTCCCAGGCCAGCGAGGTGTCGGGGATGGCGACCGCACCCAGGATGTCGTCGGCGAGTGCGGCCAGCAAGGTCTGCTTGTTGGGAAAGTGCCAGTACAGCGCGTTGGGACGGACGCCGAGTTCGGTGGCGAGGCGTCGCATCGACAGGTCGGCCAGGCTGTGCTCGCCCAGGATGTCGCGGGCGGCGCGCAGAACGTCGGTGCGACTGTTGCTCACCCGCGTCAGCGTAATGACCCGGCAGTGGGCATCGAACCCCGGGCCTGTACAGCGTTCAGGACGCCCTGTACGGTGTTCAGGACCCTGGACGGTGTTCAGGACTGCCTAACGACAGGCCGGGAGGTGCCTCATGGATCACGACGCGATCAGTCGCATCGACGCCGACCACATCTGGCACCCCTACGGTGCGCTGCCGGCGGCCACCCGGCCGTTGGTCGTGGCCTCGGCCTCGGGTGTTCGCCTCGAACTCGCGGACGGCCGATCGGTGGTCGACGGGATGAGCTCCTGGTGGGCGGCGATCCACGGTTATGGACACCCTCGACTCGACGCCGCCGCGGCGGCTCAGCTCGGTCGGATGTCGCACGTCATGTTCGGCGGTCTGACCCACGAACCGGCTGCCCGGCTGGCGCAGCTCCTCGTCGAGATCACCCCGGCCGGCCTGGAGAAGGTGTTCTTCTGCGACTCGGGATCGGTGTCGGTCGAGGTGGCGGTCAAGATGGCGCTGCAGTACTGGCGCAGCCGCGGTCGGTCCGGCCGCACCCGTCTGCTCACCTGGCGTGGCGGCTACCACGGCGACACCTTCACCCCGATGAGCGTCTGCGATCCCGACGGCGGTATGCACGCGATGTGGAAGGGTGTTCTCGCACAACAGATCTTCGTCGACGCCCCGCCGGCCGAGTTCCGGCCCGACTACGTCGCCGAGTTCGAGCGCACCGTGCGCGCGCACCGCGACGAGCTCGCCGCGGTCATCGTCGAACCCGTGGTCCAGGGCGCGGGCGGCATGCGATTCCACGACGCGGCATATCTGCGTGCGCTCCGGGAGATCTGTGACCGCCACGACGTCCTGCTGATCTTCGACGAGATCGCGACCGGATTCGGCCGTACCGGAACGTTGTTCGCGGCCGACGCCGCCCCGGGGGCCGAGGCGGCGCCGGGCGCCGGCGTCGCGCCCGACATCATGTGTGTCGGCAAGGCGCTCACCGGTGGCTACCTCACGCTCGCCGCGACCCTGTGCACGTCCGAGATCGCTCAGGTGATCAGTGCGGGGGAGGCGGGCGGACTCGCGCACGGCCCGACCTTCATGGCCAACCCGATGGCCTGCGCGGTGGCCGTCGCAGCGATCGAACTGCTGCTGGAAACGCCGTGGGCCGAGCGGGTCTCGGCGATCGAGCGGGGGCTCCGCGACGGACTCGAACCGCTGCGTGATCGCCACGGCGTCGTCGATGTGCGGGTCCTCGGCGCGATCGGCGTCGTCGAACTCGATCGCCCGGTCGACATGGTGGCGGCCACCGCCGCGGCCGTCGAGGCCGGGGCATGGCTGCGGCCGTTCCGCAATCTCGTCTACACGATGCCGCCGTTCATCTGCACACCCGAGGACATCGGGGTGATCGTGCGCGGAGTGTCCGCTGCCGTGCACGCCACGGTCGGCGATCGCGAGCCGGCAGTGGTGCGGTCATGACTTCGATTCAGGTGCAGCCGGATTCGAGGGTCGACGGCGATGCGCGGGTCAGCGGCGGGGGAGAGATCGGTCTGGCGTGGCTGGCCGGCGCCGCCCGTGCGCGCGCCGAGGCCGGCCTGCATCGCAGCCCACACGTCCGCAGGGCGGCCGGCGACGAGATCAACCTCGGTTCCAACGACTACCTCGGGTTGTCGACCCACCCCGCGGTGATCGCCGGTGCGCGGGCCGCCGCGGAACGGTGGGGAGGTGGCTCGACGGCGTCGCGCCTCGTCGTCGGCACCACCCTGGCACACATCGATCTCGAGCACGATCTCGCCGACTTCCTCGGATTCGATGCGGCACTCGTCTTCTCGTCCGGCTACCTGGCGAATGTCGGTGCGATCACCGCGCTGGCGACGCGCGGCGACCTGATCGTCAGCGACACCGGCACCCATGCGTCGCTGATCGACGGTTGCCGGTTGTCGCGTGCCCGGGTGGTGGTCGTCGACCGTGGCGATCACGAGGCGGTCCGGCGGGCCCTCGCCGAACGTACCGAGGCCCGGGCGCTCGTCGTCACCGATTCGGTGTACAGCATCGACGGTGAACCGGCGCCGGTCGCGGATCTGTATGCCGCGGCACGCGCGCACGGGGCCGTCCTGCTCGTGGACGAGGCCCACGCTCTCGGGGTGCGTGGTCCGGGTGGTCGCGGACTCGTCGCCGAACAGGGACTTTCGGGTGCTCCCGATCTCGTCGTCACGACCGTGCTGTCGAAATCGCTCGGCGCGCAGGGCGGTGTGGTCCTCGGGTCGGAGCTACTGCGCTCGCACCTCATCGACTGCGCCCGCACCTTCATCTTCGACACCGGCCTGAACCCGGCCGCGGTCGGCGCCGCGCATGCCGCCCTGGCGATCCTGCGGGCGCAACCCGGGTTGCCGGACCGACTGCGCGACAACGCCCGTCGCCTGGCGCTCGCGTGTGGCGTCGAAGAGCCCGCCGCGGCGGTCATCTCGATCGTCGTCGGGGATCCGCAACGCGCGGTGGCAGCTGCTGCCGCGTGCCGGGACCGTGGCGTCCTCGTCGGGTGTTTCCGTCCGCCCTCGGTCCCGGTCGGGACTTCGAGGCTGCGGATCACGGTGCGCGCCGACCTCGATGCCGCTGCCATCGACCATGTGGCCGCCGTCGTCGACGCCGCGCTCCGCGAAGTCGGTGCGCGGTGATCGCCGCACGCCGCGGCAGGGTCCTCGCCGTCACCGGGACCTCGACCGACGTCGGGAAGACCGTCGTGACCGCGGCACTCGCCGCTGCCTGCCTGCCCCCTGAGGTGGCCGATCCTCTGCTCCCTGAGGTGGCCGACCCCCTGCTCCCTGAGGTGCGAGGAGCATTGGCGTCTGCCCACCCTCTGCTCCCTGAGGTGCGAGGAGCGCAAGCGTCTGCCCATCCTCTGCTCCCTGAGGTGCGAGGAGCGCAAGCATCTGCCCATCCTCTGCTCCCTGAGGTGCGAGGAGCGATAGCGACGAGCCACGAAGGGCGCGTCGCAGTCTGCAAACCCGTCCAGACCGGCGTCGGTCCCGACGAACCCGGCGACCTCGCCGAGGTGCAACGCCTGGCGGGCTACGTCACCGCGGTCGAGCTCTTCCGCTACCCGGAACCCCTCGCGCCCGACACCGCCGCGCGCCGCGCCGGGATGCCACAGGCCGATCCGGCGGTGATCGTCCGCGCCGTCGACGATCTGGCCGCGTCGCACGACCTGACCCTCGTCGAGGGTGCCGGCGGCGTGCTGGTGCGACTGGGGGAGTCGGCCACGATCCTCGACCTCGCCGCGGCGACCCTCGTTCCCGACACCGTCGACGGTGTGCTGGTCGTGGTGGCGCCGGGGCTGGGCGCGCTCAATCACGCCGAGCTCACCGTGAACGCGGTGCGGGCGCGCGGTCTGCGTCCCGCCGGACTCGTGATCGGTTGGTGGCCGGTCGATCCCGACCTCGCGATGCGGTGCAACCGAACCGACCTCCCGCGGGTGACCGGGGTGCCGGTCGTCGGGGTCCTGCCCGCCGGCGCCGCGCACCTCGAACCCGACGAGTTCCGCCGCCACGCAGCGTCGTGGTTCGACGACGAGTGGCTCGCGACCCTTTCTCCCAGCCATCCGGAACAGCTCGTCCGGACGCCGTAACACGTTCCCGCAGCGGAACAATCATCCAAGGAGTATCACCAGTGACCCAGGCAACAGTCGACGCCGCCACCTCGGCACCGGCGTCGGACGACATCCTCGCAATCGCCCGTGACCAGGTGCTCGACCGCGGCGAGCCGCTCGATCAGGAGCAGGTTCTCCGGGTTCTGCGGTTGCCCGACGACCGGCTGACCGAACTGCTCCAGCTCGCCCACGATGTGCGGATGCGCTGGTGCGGGCCCGAGGTGGAGGTCGAGGGCATCATCTCGCTGAAGACCGGCGGGTGCCCGGAAGACTGCCATTTCTGTTCCCAGTCCGGACTTTTCGCCTCGCCGGTACGAAGTGCGTGGATCGACATCCCCTCCCTCGTCGAGGCGGCCAAGCAGACCGCGAAGACCGGTGCGACCGAGTTCTGCATCGTCGCGGCGGTCCGCGGTCCCGACAAGCGGCTGCTCAGTCAGGTCGCGGCGGGAATCGAGGCCATCCGCAACGAGGTCGACATCCAGATCGCGTGCAGCCTGGGCATGCTCACCCAGGAGCAGGTCGACCAGCTCCGCGACATGGGCGTGCACCGTTACAACCACAATCTCGAGACCGCGCGCAGCCACTTCCCGAACGTGGTGACGACCCACACGTGGGAGGAGCGCTGGGACACCCTGCGCATGGTCCGGGAGGCGGGCATGGAGGTCTGCTGCGGCGGCATCCTCGGTATGGGTGAGTCCCTGGAGCAACGGGCCGAGTTCGCCGCCGAACTGGCGACGCTCGAGCCCGACGAGGTGCCGCTGAACTTCCTGAACCCGCGGCCCGGCACCCCGTTCGGCGATCTCGACGTGCTCCCCGCCGCGGAGGCCCTCAAGTCGGTGGCCGCCTTCCGCCTGGCGCTGCCTCGCACCATCCTGCGCTTCGCCGGCGGGCGTGAGATCACGCTCGGCGACCTGGGGGCCAAACAGGGCATCCTCGGCGGCATCAACGCTGTCATCGTCGGCAACTACCTGACGACCCTCGGCCGGCCCGCCGAGGACGACCTCGATCTCCTCAGTGATCTGTCCATGCCGATCAAGTCGTTGAACGACACGATCTGACGGGTTCGTCGCAGCGATGGGTAGCGTGTTCTCATGATCGACACCGTCCCGGGTCCTCTCGCCGAGCCGTGCCGGTTCGGTGTGTTCACCGGACTCGAACTGGAACTGCAGGCTCCCGACGCCGTGCCGCCGGCCGCCCGGTTGGGTCTCGAACCCCCTCGCTTCTGTGGGCAGTGCGGTCGCCGGATGGTGGTCCAGGTGCGGCCCGACGGATGGGATGCTCGCTGCTCGCGGCACGGGACGGTCGACTCGTCGGAGCTGGGTCGCCGGTGAAACCGCCGGTCCGCACGGTCTCGCGACTGGCCGCGGTCGCCGTCGGCGTGGCCCTGATCGGCGTGGTCGCCGGGGTGGTCTGGGCGCTCCTCACCCCGCCGACCACCGGCGTCGTGTTCGAGGGTCTGCGTCGCGAGGACTTCCCCGCCGACTTCGCCGGCGTGGGCGCCTTCGCCCTGACGATGTTCGCCTACGGCGCGGTCGCCGCCGTCGCCGTGTGGTTCGCGGCCCGGACGTGGCGCGGGGTCGCCGGATTCGTGTGGCCCGCCCTGGCGACGGTGGCAGGTTCGGCGCTTGCGGCGTCGGCCGGGATGTGGGTCGCGGGCCTGCGGTTCGACGACGATCCGACCGCACTGCCGGTCGACGCCGTCTACCGGGTCGCGCCGGAGCTGTGGCTCGACGGAGCGACGCGGTCCGGCTCGAGCGAGCCGTGGACGCTGCTCATCTGCGCCCCGTTCGCGTTCGCCGTGGTGTACCTCGTCTGTGTGTTGTCCTCGCGGACAGCCGATCTGGGCGTCGGAGATCTCGAGTCCGACGAGCCGCCGGCGGACGTGTTCACATCGGCGGGCGCAGCGTCGCGAACTCATCCGTGACGCGTAACTCCTTCTCCGCGAAGGCGTAGAGCGCCGGCGGGCGACCCCCGTTTCGGCCGGTCTTGCCGACGGTCCCGGTGGCGACCACCACCGCGCGCCGGCTCAGGATGCGGAGCAGGTTGGTCGTGTCCACGGGATAACCCAGTGCGGCGCAGTAGATCTCCGACAGCGCCGACATCGGGAACCGGGCGGGGGCCAGCGCGAACGCGATGTTGGTGTAGGAGAGTTTGGCGGCGAGTCGATGCCGGGCGGCCTCGACGATCCCGGCGTGGTCGAAGGCCAGGGCCGGTAAGTCGTCGACGGCGAACCAGCCCGCGGCGTCGGGTGGTGTCGCCTCGGCGTCGGAGGGCACGAGGCCCATGTAGGTCGACGCGATGGTGCGGACCGTGGGCACCCGATGCGGGTCGGAGAAGACCGACAGTTGTTCCAGATGCGCGATCTCACGGACGTCGAGCGCGTCCGCGACGAGCCGGCGTGCGCTCGCCGACAACGTCTCCTCGGCGCCGACCCCGCCGCCGGGAAGTGTCCAGACGCCGTCGGCGGACCGAGACAGCAGGACGCACAACGACGGGTCGTCGGTGTCCGACGTGTTCCGGGTCTGGGGTACGCGGATCTGGAAGACGACGCTCAGGACTTCCACCCGGAGGGTCGCACCGTCGGCGATGGGTGGCTCGGACCCGGCGGATGGCATGCGCCCGATTGTAGGGTGCACCCTGCTGGTGACCCCCGCTGGTTGAGTTGGAGCCCCCGGCTGGCGCCCCTGCTGGTTGAGTCGACGCCTCCCTGCTAATTGAGCCAGTGCCCCACCTGCTAATTGAGCCGGTGCCCCCCGCTGGTTGTGCTGGTGACCCCCGGCTGGTTGTGCTGGTGACCCCCGGCTGGTTGTGCTGGTGACCCCCGGCTGGTTGTGCTGGTGACCCCCGGCTGGTTGTGCTGGCGACCCCCTGCTGGTTGAGCCGGTGACCCCCGGCTGGTTGTGCTGGTGACCCCCGCTGGAGGAGTCGGCGACCCCCTGCTGGTTGAGCCGGCTCCGAGCGAAGCGAGGCGCCGTGTCGAAGCCACCTGGTGACCTCGACTACCCGCCCCCGTGCGAGGTGAGGACCAGCGCCTCGCCATCGGTGACGGCGATCGTGTGTTCGCTGTGCGCGCCGCGGGAGCCGTCGAACGACCGGATGGTCCACCCGTCGGCGTCGAACTTGATGCGCTCGGAACCGAGCGTGAACCACGGTTCGAGTGCGAGGGTCAGGCCGGGGCGGAGTTTCATGCCGCGCCCGGCCCGGCCCACGTTGGCGACGTGGGGATCCTCGTGCATGGTGCGGCCCAGTCCGTGTCCGCCGAACTCGGTGTTGACCCGATACCCGTGTGCGGCGGCGACCGCTCCGATCGCGGCCGAGATGTCGCCGAGCCGACCGCCCGGACGAGCGGCGTCGATGGCTGCGCCCAGTGCTTCTTCGGTGGCCGCGACGAGTCGCTGATCGTCGGGCCGTGGGGTGCCGACGATGACGCTGCGCGCGGAGTCGGCCACCCAGCCGTCGATGGCGACGGCGATGTCCATCGAGAGCAGGTCTCCGTCGGCGAGGACGTAATCGTGCGGGAGTCCGTGCAGGACAGCGTCGTTCACCGACAGGCAGATCACATTGCGGAACGGTCCGCGGCCGAAGGACGGCGAGTAGTCCCAGTAGCAGGACTGTGCACCGCGGTCGTTGACGAGCTTCCGCGCGCGTTCCTCGAGCTCGAGGAGGTTGACCCCGACGTCGGCGCGTCCGGCGAGGTCGTCGAGGAGATCTGCGATGAACGCCCCGGTCACTCCCATGGCGGCCACCTCGGCAGGCGACTTCAGTTCGACCATTCCCGTCCTCTCGTGGTCATTGCGTTCTTTCGGATCGCTGGTCGGTATACAAATACCACCGCGTCTCGGTATTTGTATACCGGACCCGCTAGGATCGCCACATGGTGCGTAACCCCCTGACCCCGGAACAGATCGCGGCCGGCCGCCGACTCGGCGCCCGTCTCCGCGAGTTGCGCGGCGATCGTCCGCTGCGCGACGTGGCGTCGGGCGCGGGTATCTCGCCGGAGACCCTGCGCAAGATCGAGACCGGACGTATGCCGACGCCCGCTTTCGCCACGATCGYGGCGCTTGCTCGCGCGCTGGGTACCTCACTCGACGATCTGGCGCTCGTGCTCGACGCCGAGGTGGCACGAGTCGGGTGACCGCGAACCGATCGGATCTCACCTATCCCGAGGTCGGCGCGACGGCCGGGACGCTCCCGCCCGGTTACCACCATCTGCGCCGGTCACGGGTCATCGGCTCGGGAGCTGCCTGCTTCGCCACGGCCGGCCGACGAATCATGAACTGGGACATGCATCGTCGTGCCGGCTTCGGTGTCGACGAATCGACCCCCGCGGCCACTGTCGGCACCGACGTCGACCTGCGCGCCGGTGTCGGCCCCCTCGCGATCACCGCCCGGTGCCGGGTCGTCGAGGTGATCGACGCCCCGCGCGAGCGCGGCTTCGCGTACGGCACGCTGCCCGGCCATCCCGAGATCGGCGAAGAGCGCTTCTGGGTGGAATGGCTCGACGACGACACCGTGGTCGGGCATGTTGTCGCGTTCTCGCGTCCGGGGCGGTGGTTCACGCGTCTGGGCGGTCCGATCGGGCGGGTTGCGCAGTCGCGATTCACCGAGCGCTACCTCGACGCTCTGATGTGTGGCTGAACTCGTCGTCCGCCTGAATCGCGGCCGAGAACGCCGGCGACGAGGTCATGGGAATGCCGTGAGTGTGGCGAATGTTACGATGCATAGCGTTTTCGACCATGAGTCGAAAACCTGCCTCGGACACACGGCCCGTGATCTGGGGAACCAGCGTCCCGGGGACGGAACTCGTCGCCGGGTAGCCAGAGGAGTGGCACATGAGCATCACCAGTGATCGCCTCACGTCGATGACCGCGCCCGCAGTCCAGGACTCGGCGCTCGTCGATGCGACGTGGTACGACGCGCCGGGCGGCTACACCGGCGTGGAGCCGACGCAGGAGTGGGCGGACGAGGTCCGCCGCCTCGCCAAGGCGCGCAACGCGACGCTGCTCGCGCACAACTACCAGCTCCCGGCCATCCAGGATGTCGCCGACCATGTCGGCGACTCTCTTGCCCTCTCGCGGATCGCCGCCGAGGTCGACTCCGACGAGATCATCTTCTGCGGCGTCCACTTCATGGCCGAGACCGCCAAGATCCTGAGCCCCGAGAAGCGGGTCCTGATCCCCGACGAGCGCGCCGGATGTTCGCTGGCCGACTCGATCACCGCGGACGAACTCCGGGCCTGGAAGGCCGAGTTCCCCGATGCGCTGGTGGTGTCCTACGTGAACACCACCGCCGAGGTGAAGGGCCTCACCGACATCTGCTGCACGTCGTCGAACGCCGTCGACGTGGTCGCCTCGATCGATCCCGACCGTGACGTCCTGTTCCTGCCCGACCAGTTCCTCGGCGCGCACGTCAAGCGCGAGACCGGCCGCGACAACATCCACATCTGGGCGGGCGAATGCCACGTGCACGCCGGCATCAACGGTGACGAGTTGACCGCGCAGGCGAACTCGCACCCGGACGCCGACCTGTTCATCCACCCCGAATGCGGTTGCGCGACCTCGGCGCTGTATCTGGCCGGCGAGGGTTTCGTGCCCGAGGAGAAGGTGAAGATCCTGTCGACGGGCGGCATGCTCGACGCCGCGCGCGAGACCGGCGCGAAGCAGGTGCTCGTCGCCACCGAGGTCGGGATGCTGCATCAGTTGCGCAAGGCCGCACCGGGTGTCGACTTCCAGGCCGTCAACGACCGCGCATCGTGCCCCTACATGAAGATGATCACCCCGGCGGCCATGCTCCGGTGCCTGCGGGAGGGTCGCGACGAGGTGTTCGTCGACGCCGACGTCGCCGAGAAGGCGCGCAAGAGCGTCGAGCGCATGATCGCGATCGGCAATCCCGGATCGGGCGAGTGAGCAGCTCCACCCCCTCGACGACGGCCCCGGCCGGAGGCTTCGTCGGCCAGGCCGCGGGCGGTGAACTCGGCGCCGCGGTCACCGACGAGGTCCGCGCGTTGATCCGCACCGCGCTCGACGAGGATCTGCGATACGGCCCCGACGT
This sequence comes from Gordonia sp. UCD-TK1, assembly GCF_001691435.1. Classification (NCBI taxonomy): domain Bacteria; kingdom Bacillati; phylum Actinomycetota; class Actinomycetes; order Mycobacteriales; family Gordoniaceae; genus Gordonia; species Gordonia sp. UCD-TK1. The sequence goes on from NZ_LZMP01000057.1 coordinate 88,706, forward strand.
CACGAGCACGTCCACGGTCCCCGCCGACGCGGTCGTCGACGCGGCGATCATCAGCCGCGCGCATGGTGTGATCGCCGGCGTGCCGGTGGTCGAGGCGGTCTTCGACGAGGTGATCGGGGCGGGCGAGTACACGATCACGTCGCGCGTCGACGACGGAACCCGCGTCGAACCCGGCACCGTCGTACTCGCCGTCCACGCTCCGACGCGAGCGCTGCTGACCGCGGAACGCACGGCGCTCAACCTGATCTCGCACCTGTCGGGGATCGCCACGACCACCGCGGCCTGGGTGGCGGCGGTGGAGGGTACGGACGCCCGAATCCGCGACTCGCGCAAGACACTTCCGGGTCTGCGGCATCTGCAGAAGTACGCGGTTCGTGCCGGCGGGGGAGTCAACCACCGGATGGGGCTCGGCGACGCCGCCCTCATCAAGGACAACCACGTCGTCGCCGCGGGTTCGGTCGCCGCGGCGCTGGAGGCGGTCCGGGCGGCGGCGCCGGGCCTACCGGTCGAGGTCGAGGTCGACTCGCTGACCCAGCTCGACGAGGTCCTCGGACTCGAACCGCAGTTGGTCCTGCTGGACAACTTCGAGCCGTGGGAGACCCAGATGGCCGTCCAGCGCCGCAACACCCGGTCGCCGGGCACCAAGCTGGAGAGCTCGGGAGGCCTGTCGCTCGACGTCGCGGCCGACTATGCCCGCACCGGCGTCGACTACCTGGCCGTGGGCGCCCTGACGCACTCCGTCACCGTCCTGGACCTCGGTCTGGACATCCCGGCACCGTAGGTTCAGCCCCCGCGTCGCCGGTTCGGACCTCGACGTCGGACAACTCGGTCCTGGCGAACGGCCGGTGGAAGGACGGGGGGCAGATTCGTCCGCATACCGGATCGAACTGCCCCGACGGTCTCGGTGACAACCCGCACCAGAAACCCGCTCGCACCCGACACGTATCCTTGTCGGGTACATCAGCAGCCACCAGGAGAGATCATGCTCGCCCGAATTGACCTGCGCGGTAGCACGCCGACACTCGCCGAGTTGCGTCGTGCGCTGCCCCGCGGGGGTACCGATGTCAATGCCGTCCTCGACACGGTGACACCGGTCGTGCATGCGGTGGCGGAGAACGGCAGCAGTTCTGCGCTCGACTACGGCGAGAAGTTCGACGGTGTCCGCCCCGCGTCGGTGCGGGTGCCCGCTCGGGTCATCGCCGATGCTCTGGCCGGGCTGGACCCGCAGGTCGCCGAGGCGCTGCGCGAGTCGATCGCCCGCGCGCGCAAGGTGCACGCCGATCAGCGCCGGGAGACCACCCGCACCCAGGTCGTCGACGGCGGCGTCGTCAGCGAGAAGTGGATTCCGGTGCGCCGCGTCGGCCTGTACGTCCCGGGCGGAAACGCCGTCTACCCGTCGTCGGTCATCATGAACGTCGTCCCCGCCCAGGAGGCCGGCGTCGGCTCGCTGGTCGTCGCCTCGCCTCCGCAGAAGGACTTCGGCGGGTGGCCGCACCCGACCATCCTCGCCGCCTGTGCGCTCCTCGGAGTCGACGAGGTGTGGGCGGTCGGCGGTGCCCAGGGCGTGGCACTGCTCGCCTACGGTGGCGCCGACACGGAATCCGCGGACGAGCCGAATGCCGTTCTCGACCCCGTCGACCTCATCACCGGCCCGGGCAACATCTACGTCACCGCGGCCAAGCGTCTCTGCCGCAGCGTGGTCGGCATCGACTCCGAGGCCGGACCCACCGAGATCGCGATCCTCGCCGACGACTCGGCGGACGCGGGCATCCTCGCCTCCGACCTCATCAGCCAGGCCGAGCACGACGTCCTCGCGGCGTCGGTGCTCGTGACCGACAGCGCCGAACTCGCAGACGCCGTCGACGAAGCTCTCGAGCAGCAGGTCGCGGCCACCAAGCACCGCGAACGCGTGACCACCGCGCTGTCGGGGGAGCAGTCGGGCGTCGTCCTCGTCGACGATCTCGACGCGGGGCTCGCCGTCGTCGATGCCTATGCGGCCGAACACCTCGAGATCCAGACCCGGGACGCGGCCGCGGTCGCCGACCGGGTGCACAACGCGGGCGCGATCTTCGTCGGGCCCTATGCGCCGGTCAGCCTCGGTGACTACTGTGCGGGCTCCAATCACGTTCTGCCCACCTCGGGTTCGGCGCGCTTCGCCTCCGGGTTGTCGGTGCAGACCTTCCTCAAGGGCGTCCACGTCATCGACTACGACGAGGCCGCGCTGCGCGAGGTCGCCGACAAGGTGGTGACCCTCGCCGACGCCGAGGACCTGCCCGGTCACGGTGATGCGGTGAAGCAGCGCTTCGTCGGGAGCGCGGGCCGGTGACGGCCGCCGATCCGGTGACGGCAACCCCGGGCAGCTCGATCACCGTCGACGACCTGCCGCTACGTGAGAACCTCCGTGGCAAGAGTGCTTATGGCGCACCGCAACTCAGGGTCCCGGTGATCCTCAACACCAACGAGAACCCGCACGCGCCGTCGCCGGCCCTGATCGACGATGTCGCCGCGTCGGTGCGCGAGGCCGCCGCTGAGTTGCACCGCTATCCCGATCGCGATGCCGTCGCCCTCCGTGCCGACCTCGCCGCCTACCTGACCCGGGCCACCGGTGTGCAGCTCGGCGTCGAGAACCTGTGGGCGGCAAACGGTTCCAACGAGGTTCTGCAGCAACTGCTGCAGGCCTTCGGCGGTCCCGGCCGCAGTGCGCTCGGGTTCGTGCCGTCGTATTCGATGCATCCGATCATTTCCGACGGCACCGACACCACCTGGCTGGTCGCGGCGCGGGCGGGCGACTTCTCACTCGACACCGACTACGCGGTCGCCGAAGTCGCGAACCGCGAACCGGACGTCGTCTTCGTGACCTCGCCCAACAACCCGACCGGCGGTTCGATCCCGCTCGCGGACCTGCGTCGCATCGTCGAGGCGGCTCCGGGCATCGTGATCGTCGACGAGGCCTACGCCGAGTTCTCGGCGGCACCGAGCGCCGTCGAGCTCATCGACGAGTTCCCGGCCAAGGTCGTCGTCAGCCGCACGATGAGCAAGGCCTTCGCCTTCGCCGGCGGCCGGCTCGGCTACCTCGCCGCAGCGCCCGCCGTCGTCGACGCGATCCAGCTGGTGCGGCTCCCGTACCACCTGTCCGTGCTGACCCAGGCCGCCGCGCGAGCCGCATTGCGCCACAGCGACGACACCCTCGCCGGCGTCGCCGCGATCCGGTCCGAACGCGAGCGCGTGGTCGCGGCGCTGACCGCCTTCGGGTACCGCGTCATCGACTCCGACGCCAACTTCGTGCTGTTCGGACGGTTCCGGGATGCTGCGGCGTCGTGGCAGCGTTACCTCGACCAGGGCGTCCTCATCCGGGACGTCGGCATCGCCGGTCACCTCCGGGTGACCATCGGTCTCGCGCATGAGAACGACGCCTTCCTCGACGTCAGCCGCACGTTCGCCACCACAGATCTGGAGAACACTCAGTGAGCACCCCCTCTGCGACCAACCCCGCGCCCCGTGTCGCGAAGGTCGAACGGAGCACCAGGGAGTCGTCGATCTCCGTCGAATTGAATCTCGACGGCACCGGCGTGACGAACGTCTCGACCGGCATCGCGTTCTTCGATCACATGCTCACCGCCTTCGGTCAGCACGGCAGCTTCGATCTCACCGTCGAGGCGAAGGGCGACATCGAGGTCGAGGGCCACCACACCATCGAGGACACCGCGATCGTGCTCGGCCAGGCTCTCGGCCAGGCGCTTGGTGACAAGAAGGGCATCCGTCGCTTCGGCGATTCTTGGATCCCGATGGACGAGACCCTCGCCCAGGCCGTCGTCGACGTGTCGGGCCGCCCGTACTGCGTCCACACCGGCGAGCCCGAGCACATGCTGACCGCCGTGATCGGTGGCTACCCGGGTGTCCCGTACTCGACCGTCATCAACCGGCACGTGTTCGAGTCGATCGCGCTCAACGCCCGCATCGCGCTGCACGTGCGGGTCCTCTACGGCCGCGACCAGCATCACATCACCGAGGCCGAGTTCAAAGCCGTGGCCCGCGCGTTGCGCGCGGCGACGGAATACGACGCCCGCGTGACCGGTGTGCCGTCGACGAAGGGCGCGCTGTGAGCGTCGCCGACGTCACGATCCTCGACTACGGCTCGGGCAATCTGCGGTCCGCGCAGCGTGCGCTCGAGCGGACCGGGGCACAGGTGACGGTCACCTCCGATTTCGACACGGCCCTGAACGCCACCGGCCTCGTCGTGCCCGGTGTCGGTGCGTTCGCCGCCTGCATGGAGGGTCTGCGCGCGGTCAAGGGCGACCGGATCGTCGGGCGACGATTGGCCGGCGGCCGCCCGGTGCTGGGCATCTGCGTCGGCATGCAGATCCTGTTCGAGCGCGGCGTCGAGTTCGGCGTCGAGGCGGAGGGCTGCGGGGAGTGGCCGGGCAGCGTGACCCAGTTGCCCGCACCCGTCCTGCCGCACATGGGCTGGAACACGGTCGACGCAGCCGAGGGCACCGTGCTCTTCGACGGGCTCGACGCCGACACCCGCTTCTACTTCGTGCACTCCTACGCCGCGCAGACCTGGGAGATGGACAACGCGGGTTCGCCGCTGACCGCGCCCAAGCTGACCTGGGCCGAACATGGTGGACCGTTCCTCGCCGCGGTGGAGAACGGGCCGCTGTCGGCGACCCAGTTCCATCCCGAGAAGTCCGGCGACGCCGGTGCGCACCTGCTGGAGAACTGGGTTCGGGGACTCTCGTGACCGACGGCACGCCGCGCCCGGACGACGCCGGGTACGGCGACGGACCCGTCGGGCGACCGTCCGGGTCCGAACAGGCGAGTGCCTCCTCGACGTCCTCCGGTTTCTCGATCGCCAAGCTCGCCTTCTACGCTCTCGGTGCGGGAGTGCTGGTCCTGATCGTGTCCGTCCCGATCATCGCGCTGTGTGCGCACTGGTCGCCGATCGCCGGACTGGTCGCCGCGCTGGTGGCGGTGGCGGCGATGATCGCCGCGATCGGTACCGTTGCCAACCGCATGGTCGACCGCGCCCGGACAGACCTGATCGCGGCGCGCGACGGTCACCACCCCGCCTGACCCCACCCCGATCACCTCCACCGCCGACTCGCTCGATCAAGAACCGCGCTCGATCCAGAACAGACAGGACAGATTCACCCATGGGTAGCACCCTCGAACTCCTTCCCGCCGTCGACGTCGCCGACGGGCAGGCGGTCCGCCTGGTCCAGGGCGCGGCCGGCACCGAGACGTCGTATGGTTCGCCGCGCGACGCGGCGCTGGCGTGGCAGCGGGACGGTGCGGAGTGGATCCATCTCGTCGACCTCGACGCAGCGTTCGGCCGTGGCGACAATCGTGAGCTGCTGGCCGGCGTGGTCGGTGAACTCGACGTGAAGGTCGAACTGTCCGGCGGTATCCGCGACGACGATTCGTTGGCCGCCGCCCTCGCCACCGGGTGCACGCGCGTGAACCTCGGTACCGCCGCCCTGGAGAACCCGGAGTGGTGTGCCCGCGCGATCGCCGAGCACGGGGACCGCATCGCGGTCGGTCTGGACGTGATCCGCGACGGCAGTTCCTACCGGTTGCGCGGGCGGGGCTGGGTCACCGACGGAGGCGATCTCTGGGAGGTCCTCGAGCGGTTGAATCGCGACGGATGCGCCCGCTATGTGGTCACCGACGTCTCCAAGGACGGCACGCTGCAGGGTCCGAACCTCGATCTCCTCGCCGAGGTCGCCGCGGCCACCGACGCCCCCCTCGTGGCCTCGGGCGGCGTCTCGGCCATCGACGATCTGGTCGCGATCGCCGGCCTCACCGGCCAGGGTGTGGAGGGCGCCATCGTCGGCAAGGCGCTCTATGCGGGCCGATTCACGCTGCCGGAGGCGTTGACCGCGGTCGCCGGGGTCTGATGAGCGCGGCGGACTCCACCCTCGACCTGCCCCGGCTGCTCGACACCGCCGGGTCGATCCTCGACGCCGCCGTCGATCGCTTCGTCGACGGTCAGGGTGCGCCGAGTGCGATCAACAAGGGCGGCACCGACTTCGCCACGCAGGTGGACCTCGACCTCGAGCGCCACATCGGGGCCGAGCTCGCCGACCGGACCCAGATCCCGGTCCACGGCGAGGAATTCGGCGGCGCCGACGTCGTCGACGGTCCGGTGTGGGTGCTCGACCCGATCGACGGCACCTTCAACTACTCCGCGGGGATGCCGCTCACCGGGATCCTCCTCGGTCTGGTGGTCGACGGCGAGGCCACGCTCGGGATGACCTGGCTGCCGCTCGTGGGACGCCGGTACGCCGCACACGCCGACGGTCCGCTGCTGCTGAACGGTGTAGCCGTCCCGCCGGCCCCCGACATGGAACTCGCCGAGGCAGCCATCGCCTTCGGCCCGTTCGATGCCCGCGGCGGTGGCCGCTACCCGGGCGCGCGCCGGGCCGACCTCCTGCGCGAACTCAGCACGCGTGCCGCCCGGATCCGGATGACCGGGTCGACGGGTGTGGACATGGCGTTCACCGCGGCCGGCGTGTTCGGCGGGGCGATCGCCTTCGGCCGGCACCCCTGGGACAACGCGGCGGGAGCGGCGCTGGTCCGGGCCGCCGGCGGTGTGGCGACCGACATCGCCGGCCGTCCGTGGACCGTGGCGTCGCCGTCGCTGGTCGCCGGTACCCCGACCGTGCACGCCGGTCTGATGCGTGTCATCGGCGAGACGATCCCGGAATGGACCCCAGACGTCATCACCCCAGAATCCACCACCCCGAAGGAGACCCGACGATGACGCTGGCGACCCGGGTCATCCCGTGCCTCGACGTCGACGACGGCCGCGTGGTCAAGGGCGTCAACTTCGCCAACCTGCGCGACGCCGGCGACCCGGTCGAGCTGGCCGAGCGCTACGACCGCGAAGGCGCGGACGAACTGACCTTCCTCGACGTGACCGCGTCGAGCTCCGGGCGCTCGACGATGATCGACGTGGTGAAGCGCACCGCAGATCAGGTGTTCATCCCGCTCACCGTCGGCGGGGGCATCCGGACCGTCGACGACGTCGACACCATGCTGCGCGCCGGGGCCGACAAGGTCAGCGTCAACACCGCGGCCATCGCCCGGCCGGAGGTGCTCGCCGAGATGAGTCGGCGCTTCGGTTCGCAGTGCATCGTGCTGTCCGTCGACGCCCGGACCGTTCCCGAAGGTGCGGAACCCACGCCGTCGGGCTGGGAGGTCACCACCCACGGCGGCCGCACGGGCACCGGGATCGACGCGGTCGAGTGGGCGGTCCGCGGCCAGGACCTCGGTGTCGGCGAGATCCTGCTCAACTCGATGGACGCCGACGGCACCAAACAGGGCTTCGACCTGCGCATGCTGACGGCCGTACGCGCCGCGGTGTCGGTGCCGGTCATCGCCAGCGGTGGCGCCGGCCGCATCGACGATTTCGCGCCGGCGGTGCAGGCGGGCGCCGACGCGGTTCTCGCGGCCTCGGTCTTCCACTTCGGCGAACTCACCGTGGCCCAGGTGAAGACGGCCATGCGCGACGCCGGGATCACCGTCCGATGACACGCCGCGTCCCCTCCCGCACCGACCCGGAAGGTCGCTGATGGCACTCGATCCCGATCTCGCCGCACGCCTCAAACGCAACGCCGACGGCCTGTTCACCGCGGTGGCGCAGGAACGCAGCACCGGGACGGTGCTGATGGTCGCCTGGATGGACGACGTCGCGCTCGAGCGCACGCTCGCCACCCGGAAGGGGACCTACTACTCGCGGTCACGCCAGGAGTACTGGGTGAAGGGGGAGACGAGCGGGCACACGCAGTATGTGCACGACGCCCGCATCGACTGCGACGGCGACACCGTGCTGCTGATCGTCGACCAGGTGGGCGCGGCCTGCCACACCGGCAACCACAGCTGTTTCGACACCGAGTCGCTGACGTTCGGGATCGACGCGGCGCCGGGTTCCGGGGCCGAATCCGGGTCGGGCTCGACGGACCCAGCAGAATAGACCCCCGAGACACGAGTCCCGGGTGCGAACTCCGGGACACGCCACAGCTCGAGACCTTCGAAAGGCGGTGCGTCCATGCCCCTCATCCAGATCTCGCAGACGCCGGGACTGTCGGATCGCGTCAAGCGCGAGACGATTGCCGCGGTCACCGAGGCCTATGCCAAGGCAACCGGCAAGAACCCCGACTCGGTCTGGGTGACGATCACGGAGGTTCCGCGTAATCAGTGGGGCGTCGGCGGCGAGCCGCTCGGATGACCGCCACCACCGGCGGGGCCGCCGACACCACGACTCTCGCCGAGTTCCTCGACCTCGCGCGCGATCACCGCGTCGTACCGGTGACGCGTAAGGTCCTCGCCGACTCCGAGACGCCGCTGTCGGCCTATCGCAAACTCGCGGGCGACCGTCCGGGGACCTTCCTGCTGGAGTCCGCCGAGAACGGGCGGTCCTGGTCCCGATGGTCGTTCATCGGCGCGGGCGCACCGTCGGCCCTGACCGTCGTCGACGGACAGGCGCACTGGTGGGGGTCGGTGCCCGTCGGCGCACCCGAGGGCGGCGACGCGCTCGAGGTCCTCGCGGAGTCATTGCGCCTCCTGCAGACCGACCCACTCCCCGGGATGCCGCCGCTGACCGGCGGATTCGTCGGCTTCATGGCCTACGACATGGTCCGCCGGCTCGAGCGTCTGCCCGAGACGACGGTCGACGATCTGGGCCTCCCGGACATGATGATGGTGCTGGCCACCGACCTCGCCGCGGTCGACCATCACGAGGGCACGATCACGCTCATCGCCAACGCGGTCAACTGGGACGGCTCCGACGAGCGGGTCGAGGACGCCTACGCCGACGCACTCGACCGGCTGGACCGGATGACCGAAGCCCTCGCCGCACCCGCGCCGTCGACGGTGTCGACCTTCGACCGCCCGCGGCCCGAGTTCGCCGCGCAGCGATCGCTCGCGGAGTACAGCGAGATCGTCACCGATCTCGTCGGCGAGATCGAGGCCGGCGAGGCCTTCCAGGTCGTGCCGTCGATGCGCTTCGAGATGGACTCCGACGCCGACCCGCTCGACGTCTATCGCGTGCTGCGCGCGTCCAATCCGAGTCCGTACATGTACCTCCTGCGGATGCCCGGCACCGAGGAGCACAGCGACAAAGGCTCGCCCGACGCGATCGCGCGCAAGCCCTTCACCATCGTCGGCAGCAGCCCCGAGGCACTGGTCACCGTGGCCGACGGGGTGGCGACCACGCACCCGATCGCGGGCACCCGCTGGCGCGGCGCGACCGAGGAGGAAGACCAACTGCTCGGCAAGGGCCTGATCGAGGACGAGAAGGAGAACGCCGAGCACCTGATGCTGGTGGACCTCGGGCGCAACGACCTCGGACGTGTCTGCGTACCCGGCACGGTCAAGGTCAGCGACTATCGGCACATCGAGCGCTACAGCCACGTCATGCATCTCGTCTCGACCGTGTCGGGGACCCTCCGCGACGACAAGCATGCCCTCGACGCCGTGACGGCGTGCTTCCCGGCCGGAACCCTGACCGGCGCACCGAAGGTGCGGGCGATGGAACTCATCGACGAACACGAGATGACCCGCCGCGGGCTCTACGGCGGGATCGTCGGCTATCTCGACTTCGCCGGCAACGCCGACACCGCCATCGCCATCCGCACCGCGCTGCTCGCGCGCGGTAAGGCATTCGTCCAGGCCGGCGGTGGTGTGGTGGCCGACAGCGAGCCCGAGTACGAGTACAACGAGGCGCGTAACAAGGCCACCGCGGTGCTCAACGCGGTCGCGGCCGCCTCGACGATGCGACGGGTGGGTGAGAACTCATGACCTCTGACGAATCCGGAGCCGCGGCAGGTCCTGACGTAGAGGCCATCCGCCGCAAGTCCGTCCGGCGCCGACAGGTCGTCGCGGCACTGCTGATGGCGGCGGCCGCAGCGGCCTTCTGGGGTGCGAGCCGGCTGACCTGGGCCACCGTCTCCGCCGAGGACGGGTTGTCCCCGCAGCGCGCGTTCGAGGTCGACGGCGGGGACTGGAGTCCCTGGCTCACGCCGCTCGCGCTGGTCTACTTGGCGGGCATACTCGCGGCGCTGTCAGTGCGTGGCTGGGCCCTCCGAGTCGTCGCGATCCTGGTCGCCGTCGGCGGGCTCCTGGCCGCTTTCCCGGCGATCTCGCTGATCACCGGGGGCACCGACTCTGCGTACGCCGCCGAGGCGGGCAGCATCCCCGATCGCTACATCGTGCTCTTCGTCGACACCAACCCCCTCGCCGCGGTGGTCGTGCTCGCCGGCACCGTGTGTGCGGTGGGTGCAGCGGTCATGCTGCTGCGCGTCGCGAAGGGGGCCACCCGATCGTCGAAATACACCACTCCGGCCGCTCGCCGCGAGGAGATCGAGACCGAGATCTTCGCCGACTACGAGCGTCGCAAGGCCGCGGAGCAGAACGAGGCCGCGGTCGCGGAGCCAGGCGCGGCCCGATCCGATTCGGCGAAGCCCGGAACGAGCGGTCGGGCGGACGACCCCGACCCGGCAGCGGAGCCGACGCCGCCCGGGGCGAACGAGCGGATGATGTGGGACGCGCTCGACACCGGCATCGACCCGACCGACCCGAACGACCCCGACCGTCGCTGAACCGCAAGCCGATGACGGGTCGGGGACGGCGACGCCCGGTCGCAAACTCCGACGATGGACGCATCAGCGCGATGAGGTCACGGATCGGCCAACCCGGACGCAACCGGCCCGAACGGCCCGTCTACCCTGAGAACACATGTCGAGGGAGAAGGGAGCAAGTCGCTGTGAGCGTGCCCAACGTTCTCGAATCGATCATCGAGGGAGTGAAAGCCGACGTCGCGGCACGTGAGGCCGTCGTCGACTTCGCCTCGGTCAAAGCGGCCTCCGCCAAGGCTCCCGCCCCCAAGGATGCGCTGGCCGCCCTGCGTCAGCCCGGAATCGGTGTCATCGCCGAGGTCAAGCGCGCCAGTCCGTCGAAAGGCGAACTCGCCAGCATCGGGGACCCCGCCGAACTCGCCCGCGCATACGAAGACGGCGGCGCGCGCATCATCAGCGTGCTCACCGAGGAACGCCGGTTCCGCGGCTCGCTCGCCGACCTCGACGCCGTCCGCGCCGCGGTCGACATCCCGGTGTTGCGCAAGGACTTCATCGTCGGCACGTACCAGATCCATGAGGCCCGCGCCCATGGCGCCGACGTCATCCTGTTGATCGTCGCCGCCCTCGAGCAGAACGTGCTCGCCTCACTCCTCGACCGCACCGAGAGCCTGGGCATGACCGCGCTCGTCGAGGTGCACACCGAGGAGGAGGCCAGCCGCGCCCTCGAAGCCGGCGCCTCGGTCGTCGGCGTGAACGCACGCAACCTCAAGACCCTGCAGGTCGAGCGGGACACCTTCTCGCGCATCGCACCCGGTCTGCCCACGGAGACCATCCGGATCGCCGAGTCGGGTGTGCGCGGCACCGCCGATCTGCTGGCCTACGCCGGTGCCGGCGCCGATGCGGTTCTCGTCGGCGAAGGTCTCGTCACGAGTGGCGACCCGCGTGCCGCGGTCCGTGAGCTCGTCACCGCGGGCACACACCCGTCGTGCCCGAAACCTGTTCGCTGACAACGCGTCCGGGCCGGTATCGGTCCGCGTGATGCTGTCGGCCCGATCGTCTGTGAGTTGAAGTGACCGCTCATCCTGATTCCGTCCGCACCGACGCCGTCGAGGCGACTCCGCTGCCCACCGCGAGCGTCGGGCTCACCACTCGTACCTCGATCGAACCCGACGAGCACGGGCACTTCGGTGTCTACGGCGGGCGCCATGTACCCGAGGCCCTGATGGCCGTCATCGACGAGGTGACCACGACCTTCCAGAAGGTCCGCGCCGACGACGATTTCCTCGCCGAACTGGACCGCCTGCAGCGCGACTACGCTGGCCGCCCGTCTCCGCTGTACGAGGCGAAGCGCCTGTCCGAGCACGCCGGCGGGGCGCGGATCTTCCTCAAGCGCGAGGACCTCAACCACACGGGCTCGCACAAGATCAACAACGTTCTCGGACAGGCGCTCCTGGCCCAGCGGATGGGCAAGCACCGCGTCATCGCCGAGACCGGCGCCGGACAGCACGGGGTCGCCACCGCGACCGCGTGCGCGCTCCTCGGTCTCGAGTGCGTGATCTACATGGGCCGGGTCGACACGGATCGCCAGGCGCTCAACGTCGCCCGCATGCGACTCCTCGGTGCGGAGGTGATCGCGGTCGACAACGGTTCGGCGACACTGAAGGACGCGATCAACGAGGCCATGCGCGACTGGGTCACCAACGCGCACAACACCTATTACTGCTTCGGCACGGCTGCCGGGCCGCACCCGTTCCCGGTCATGGTCCGCGATCTGCAGCGCATCGTCGGGCTCGAGGCGCGCGTGCAGATCCTGGAGAAGGCCGGACGCCTGCCCGACGCGGTGACCGCCTGCGTCGGCGGTGGTTCCAACGCGATCGGCATCTTCCACCCGTTCATCGACGACGAGGGCGTCCGGCTCGTCGGCTTCGAGGCCGCCGGCGACGGCGTCGAGACCGGCCGCCACGCAGCGACTTTCACCGGTGGGACACCCGGAGCATTCCAGGGCGCGTACTCCTATCTCCTGCAGGACGACGACGGTCAGACCATCGAATCCCATTCGATCTCGGCGGGCCTGGATTATCCGGGGGTCGGACCCGAGCACGCCTATCTCAAGGACACCGGCCGAGCTGAGTACCGGCCGATCACCGACACCGAAGCCATGGATGCACTCGCGCTGCTCAGTCGCCGCGAGGGCATCATCCCCGCCGTCGAGTCGGCCCATGCGGTCGCCGGCGCCCTGAAACTCGGGCAGGAACTGGGGGAGGGTTCGATCATCGTCGTCAGTCTCTCCGGTCGCGGCGACAAGGACGTGGACACCGCCGCACGCTGGTTCGGGCTGTTCGACGCCCCGCCGTCCCAGGACGAGGCCACCCTGTCGGAATCGTCGGACGTCCAGAAGCCCGGAGAGCAGGCATGAGCACACAGTCGATCCCGTCGAAGCTCGGCCCCGTGTTCGCCCGCTGCCGGGACGAGGGTCGCAGTGCGCTGATCGGTTACCTCCCGGTCGGTTTCCCGACCGTCGACGAGTCGCTGACCTCGTTCCGGACGATGGTCGACGCCGGTTGCGACATCATCGAGGTCGGCGTGCCCTACTCCGACCCGGTGATGGACGGCCCGACCATCCAGGACGCCGCCGACCAGGCACTGACCAACGGTGTGCGTGTCCGTGACGTGTTCACCGCCGTCGAGGCCATCACCTCCGCCGGCGGCAACGCGGTGGTCATGAGCTACTGGAACCCGGTCCTCAACTACGGCGTCGAGAATTTCGCGCGTGATCTTTCGGCGGCCGGCGGTGCCGGACTCATCACCCCGAACCTGATCCCCGAAGAGGGTGCGGAGTGGCACGAGGCGGCCGACCGGCACGGGCTCGACCGCATCTACCTCGTCGCTCCGTCATCGACGACCGAGCGGATCGCCCTCACTGTCGATGCGTCCCGGGGTTTCGTCTACGCGGCCTCCACGATGGGTGTCACCGGTGCGCGAGATGCCGTGTCGGACATGGCTCCTGAGCTGTGCGCGCGGGTTCGCGAGTACTCCGACATCCCGATCGGCGTCGGTCTCGGCGTTCGCAACCGCGAGCAGGCGGCCCAGATCGCCTCGTACGCAGATGGAGTCATCGTGGGTTCGGCGCTGGTGACCGCGGCGAACGCGGGCCAGGACCGGTTGGCCTCGCTCGTCTCCGAACTGGCCGAAGGGGTCCGCTCGCGTCGGGCGTCTGTCTGAACCGGACGCTCTCGTGATCGACGCGGCGGGTCCCGGTCGACAGGTCGAACGTCCCATCCGGTCGGCTAGGGTGACAGCGTGATCGCGCCGACCTCGACGATGCTCGCCTACCTCCCGAGTCCGCCTCAGGGCGTGTGGGAGATCGGACCCTTCCCGCTACGCGCGTATGCGTTGTGCATCATCGTCGGCATCATCGTCGCCGTCTGGTGGGGCAACCGCCGATGGATGGCCCGCGGCGGCCAGGACGGCGAAGTTCTCGACGTCGCGATCTGGGCGGTCCCGTTCGGCCTCATCGGTGGCCGGCTCTACCATCTCATCACCGATTGGAAGACGTACTTCGGTGCCGATGCGCTGAAGGAACCGATCGACGCACTGAAGATCTGGGACGGCGGACTCGGTATCTGGGGCGCGGTCGCGCTCGGTGCGGTGGGCGCGTGGATCGGCGCTCGTCGGCGCGGCATCCGCCTGCCCGCCTTCGGCGACGCCATCGCGCCGCCGATCCTGTTGGCACAGGCGATCGGTCGCCTCGGCAACTACTTCAACCAGGAGCTCTACGGACGCGAGACCACACTCCCGTGGGGCCTGGAGATCTACGAACGCGAGAACGCCGCCGGGTACTCCGACCCCGGACTGATCGACGGCGTGTCCAACGGCGTCGTGGTCGCGGTGGTCCATCCGACCTTCCTCTACGAGCTGCTGTGGAACGTGCTCATCGTCGTGCTCCTGGTGGTCGTCGACCGGTACTTCCGCATCGGGCACGGCCGGTTGTTCGCGCTCTACGTCGCGGGCTACTGCCTGGGCCGGTTCTTCATCGAATTGCTGCGCGACGACCGCGCGGCYGTCGCCAACGACATCGCGGGCATCCGACCGAACCTCTTCACCGCGGCGCTGGTGTTCCTCGCCGCCGTCGTCTATTTCGTGGTCGCGCCCAAGGGACGCGAACAGGGACTGGAGATGTATCACGACGACCGTGCCGCGGAGCTCGCGGAGCAGGGTGTCGCCGGGTACGTCGACGACTGGTACGACGAGGACATCGAACCGGAGCCGAGTCCGGCGGCCGCCGCCGGGGTGGCGACGGGTGCGGCGGGATCATCCCTGTTCGATTCCGACGACCAGGGTCGGAAGGCGGGCGCGGTGGGGGAGCCGTCCACCGACGACACCGCCGGCACGGATAACCCGGTTGCGGCCGCACACCCCGTGGCCGCGGGCAGCGATGCGGAGCCGGGCGTCGAACCGGACACGGACTCGACGACCGAAGCGGAGCCGGGCGCCGAACCGGAGCCGGTTGCCAACGGTCCGGTCGAGCCGGGCGAGGACACCGTCGAGGCCGGTGGCGAAAAGCCGGTCGACGAAGCGCTCGACGAGGAAGCGCTCGACGGGGCCGAGTCGGACACCACCTCGCACCCCGAAACTCCGACAGACGAAGCGGTCGACCTCGGGGCCGACGAGGAGACGACCTCAGCGACCGAGGCCGGTACCGAGGCCGGAACGCCCGCTCAGCCGGAGACGGCGACGTCGCCGGGGGACGAACCGGCTGCCGACGAGACCGTGGACTCCGCAGACCCTGAGGCCGACGACGACATGGACGCGGCCGACAAGGACGACTCGACCACCGGCTCGGTCCCCGACGCAGCCCCGGTTGCCGACGCCGATCCGGTTGCCGACGCCGATCCGGTCGCCGACGCCGATCCGGACATCGACGCCGACGCGGTCACCGACACCGCCGATCCCGCCGAGGAGTCGGATACCGACATCCCGACGGACACCCCCACCGACACCACACCGGGTGCCGGTGCCGGTTCCGCTGACGCGGACAAGTCCTGACGTTCGGTCCTGCCACGAGCTGATCCGTCGGCAGGGTCACAGGTCGCAGGTGACGACGCCTCCCCGGGTGTTCGGATAGGATCGGATCTCACGGTGCGCGATCCTCCGCCCGGTACCGACCGTTCCAGAGCACGTGAGCGCTCAACGGTTCTGACTCAGCCCGGTACCGATCTCGGCACGGTCATTCGTACGCCGCGCAATGCTCCACGGGCCAGTGCTGTCCCAATGGACACTCAGCAGCGAGCCGGTTCTCGGTTCGAGTGGAGGTAGTGATGCTGTTTTCTGCGCTGCCGGCCAGGCAGGGTCTGTACGACCCGGAGGCCGAGGTCGATTCGTGTGGTGTGGCCATGGTCACCGACATCCACGGTCGCCGTTCGCATTCGATCGTCGCCGACGGGTTGCTGGCGCTGGAGAACCTCGAGCATCGCGGTGCGGCCGGGGCGGAGACCAACAGCGGTGACGGCGCGGGAATCCTGATCCAACTCCCCGACGAGTTGCTGCGCGACACCGTCGACTTCGACCTTCCCGAGCCCGCCGCGGACGGATCGAACAGCTACGCAGCGGGAACGTGCTTCCTGCCCATGGACCCCGATCTCCGCCGCGCCGCGATCGAACGGGTCGAGGCCCTCGCCGCCGACGAGGGCATCACCGTACTCGGCTGGCGGGACCTCCCCGTCGACCACGAACACGCCGACGTCGGCGGGACGGCCGTCGCATGCATGCCGTACATGATGCAGCTGTTCGTCACCGTCGACCCGGCGCCCGGCGCCGACCGCATCGCCGGGCTCGCACTCGATCGCTTCATCTACCCGTTCCGCAAGCAGGCCGAACGGGTGACACCGGAGATCGACGAAGCCGGCACCGGGCTGTACTTCCCATCGCTGTCGAGTCGAACGATGGTCTACAAGGGCATGCTCACCACGATGCAGCTCCCGCTATACTACGAGGATCTGCGAGATGACCGCTGCCTCAGCGCGATCGCCATCGTCCACTCCCGGTTCTCCACCAACACCTTCCCGTCGTGGCCGCTCGCGCACCCCTTCCGGTTCGTGGCGCACAACGGCGAGATCAACACCGTGCGCGGCAACCGGAACCGGATGCGTGCCCGCGAGGCGCTCCTCGAGACCGACCTCATCCCCGGCGATCTCAAGCGCGCGTTCCCGATCTGCACGCCCGAGGCCTCCGACTCGGCGTCGCTCGACGAGGTCCTCGAACTCCTGCACCTCGGCGGTCGGGACGTCCACCACGCGGTGATGATGATGGTGCCCGAGGCGTGGGAGAACGTGCCCGACATGGATCCCCGTCGTCGGGCGTTCCTGCAGTTCAACTCCTCGCTCATGGAGGCCTGGGACGGTCCCGCGTGCGTCACGTTCACCGACGGCACGGTCGTCGGCGCGGTCCTCGACCGCAACGGACTGCGCCCGGGCCGGTGGTGGCAGACACGCGACGGCCGGGTCATCCTCGCCTCCGAGTCCGGTGTGCTCGACGTCCCGGTCGACGACGTGATCAGCAAGGGCCGGCTCGAACCCGGCCGCATGTTCCTCGTCGACACCGAGCAGGGCCGGATCATCCCGGACGAGGAACTCAAGGGCGAGCTCATGAACGCCGAGGCGTACGACGAGTGGCTCCACGCCGGGTTGCTCGACATCGCCACGCTCCCGGACCGGCCGGTCTTCCAGCCCAACCACGACACCGTCGTCCGCCGCCAGATCTCCTTCGGTTACACCGAGGAGGATCTGCGCGTACTCCTGACCCCGATGGCGGCGTCGGGCTACGAACCGCTCGGATCGATGGGCACGGACACCCCGGTCGCGGTGCTGTCGCAGCGTTCACGTCTGCTCTACGACTACTTCGTCGAGCTGTTCGCCCAGGTCACCAATCCGCCGCTGGATGCGATCCGCGAGGAGATCGTCACGTCGATGAGTCGCGTGATGGGGCCGGAACAGAACCTGCTGCGGCCGACCGCGGCGTCGTGCCGCCAGATCATGGTGCACTGGCCGGTGCTGGACAATGCCGAGCTGGCCAAACTCGTCCACATCAACGACGACGGGGACAATCCCGGTCTGTCGGCGAAGGTGTTGCGCGCGCTGTACGAGGTGTCCGAGGGCGGTGCGGGTCTCGCCGCGGCGCTCGAGGACCTCCGGATGCGCGCCAGTCAGGCGATCGCCGAGGGGCACACGACGCTCGTGATCTCCGACCGGCTCACCGACGCCGAGCACGCGCCCATCCCGTCGCTGCTGGCCACCTCGGCGGTGCACCACCACCTGGTCCGCACCAAGGAGCGGACGCGGGTCGCCCTCGTCGTGGAGTCCGGCGATGCCCGCGAGGTCCACCACATCGCCACTCTCATCGGTTTCGGGGCCGCCGCGGTCAATCCCTACCTGGCGCTCGAGACCATCGAAGATCTGATCGCCGAAGGTGAGCTGACCGGGGTGACCCGGGCCAAGGCGATCGGCAACTATCTGGAGGCCCTCGGCAAGGGTGTGCTGAAGGTGATGAGCAAGATGGGCATCTCGACCATCAGCTCCTACACCGCGGCACAGGCTTTCGAGGCCGTGGGATTGTCGTCGGAGGTGGTGCGCGAGTACTTCACCCGGACGGTGTCGCGGATCGAGGGCGTCGGACTCGACGAACTGGCCGAGGAGGTGCGCATCCGCCACCACCGGGCCTTCCCGGAGAACCCCACCGAACAGGTCTATCGTCGACTCGAGGTCGGCGGCGAGTACCAGTACCGCCGCGAGGGCGAATTGCACCTGTTCTCGCCCGAGACCATCTTCTTGCTGCAGCACGCCACCAAGACCGGCCGGGCCGAGATCTTCCAGAAGTACTCTGACGAGGTCGACCGGCTCTCGCGTGAGGGCGGCACCCTGCGCGGACTGTTCGACTTCGATCTCGATGCGCGCGAACCGATCCCGCTCGACGAGGTGGAGCCGGTCGAGGACATCATGAAGCGCTTCAACACCGGCGCGATGAGTTACGGCTCGATCTCCGCCGAGGCGCACGAGACCATCGCGATGGCCATGAACAGGATCGGCGGCCGCTCGAACTCGGGGGAGGGCGGCGAGGACGTCGAGCGTCTCTACGATCCGGAACGCCGCAGCGCGGTCAAGCAGGTCGCGTCGGGCCGGTTCGGCGTGACCAGCGACTACCTCATCAACGCCACCGACATCCAGATCAAGATGGCGCAGGGTGCCAAACCCGGTGAGGGCGGCCAACTCCCGGCCTACAAGGTGTATCCGTGGATCGCGAAGACCCGGCATTCGACGCCGGGTGTCGCGCTGATCTCGCCGCCGCCGCACCACGACATCTACTCGATCGAGGACCTCGCCCAGCTGATCCACGACCTGAAGAACGCGAATTCGCAGGCACGCATCCACGTGAAGCTGGTCAGTGCGGTGGGCGTGGGGACGGTCGCGACCGGGGTGTCGAAGGCGCACGCCGACGTCGTCCTCATCTCCGGGCACGACGGCGGCACCGGCGCGTCGCCGCTCACCTCGCTCAAACATGCCGGCACGCCGTGGGAGATCGGCCTCGCCGACGCCCAGCAGACGTTGATGCTGAACGGCCTGCGCGACCGCATCACGGTGCAGTGCGACGGGGCGCTGCGCACCGGGCGCGATGTCATCACCGCGGCCTTGCTCGGCGCCGAGGAATACGGGTTCTCGACCGCGCCGCTGATCGTCGCCGGGTGCATCATGATGCGCGTTTGTCACCTCGACACGTGCCCGGTCGGCGTCGCCACCCAGAATCCGCTGTTGCGGTCCCGCTTCACCGGTCAGGTCGACCACCTGGTCAACTTCTTCCGCTTCATCGCCGAGGACGTCCGGAAGTATCTGGCGCAGTTGGGTTATCGCACGCTCGACGACGCCATCGGGCAGTCGCAGCGTCTGCACACCGACGCGGCGGTCGCGCACTGGAAGTCCAAGGGGCTCGACCTCAGCCCGATCTTCCGCAAGGTCGAGGACAAGGGACCGAGTCGTCGGGTGCGGGGCCAGGAACACGGCCTCGAGCGCGCGCTGGACCAGACGCTGATCCAGCTCGCCGAGGGTGCACTCGAGGACGCACACCCGGTGACCCTGGAGTTGCCGGTGCGCAACGTGAACCGGACGGTCGGCACCCTGCTCGGTTCGGAGGTGACCCGGCGGTACGGGGCCGACGGCCTCGCCGAGGACACGATCACGGTCAGGCTCGAGGGCTCGGCCGGGCAATCGCTCGGGGCCTTCCTGCCGCCGGGCGTGACGATCCGGTTGACCGGTGACACCAACGACTACGTCGGAAAGGGATTGTGCGGCGGCAAGATCGTCGTCACGCCGAATCCCGACTCGCTGTTCGTCGCCGAGGACCAGGTGATCGCCGGCAACACGATCCTCTACGGGGCGACCTCCGGCGAGGTGTACCTCAGAGGCCGAGTGGGCGAACGCTTCTCGGTACGCAACTCGGGTGCGACGGCGGTCGTCGAAGGAGTGGGCGACCACGCCTGCGAGTACATGACCGGTGGCCGGGTGGTCGTCCTCGGACCAACGGGACGCAATCTCGCGGCCGGCATGTCGGGTGGTATCGCGTTCGTCCACGACCTCGATCCCGCGAAGGTCAACATGTCCATGGTCGAACTCCTGCGTCCCGACCCGGAAGACCTCGCCTGGCTCAAGCACACCATCGCCACGCATACGGAACTGACCGGTTCCGCGATCGGCGCATCGATACTGGCCGACTGGCCTCGACGCTGCCTGGCGTTCACCAAGGTGATGCCCACCGATTACAAGCGTGTCCTCGACGCGGCCCGGATGGCCGAAGCCGAAGGGCGCGACGTCGATTCAGCGATCATGGAGGCGGCACGTGGCTGACCCGCGCGGGTTCCTGGAGGTCCCGAAGAAAGAGGCGAAGTACCGTCCGGTCGCCGAACGCGTCCAGGACTGGGACGACGTCTACGAGCACGCCGACAATCCGATCAAGGTCCTCGACGAGGTCAGCGGACAGGCCCGCCGGTGTATGGACTGCGGTATCCCGTTCTGTCACTCCGGAACCGCGGGTTGCCCATTGGGCAATCTCATCCCGGAGTGGAACGACCTCGTCCGGCGCGGCCGGTGGGATGCCGCGAGCAGCAGGCTGCACGCGACCAACAACTTCCCGGAGTTCACCGGGATGGTGTGCCCGGCGCCGTGCGAGTCCGCCTGCGTGCTGTCGATCTCCGAGCCGGCCACCGGCGGCAGCGTGACGATCAAGCGCATCGAGAAGACCATCGCCTACGAGTCGTGGGCCGAAGGCATCATCGGGCCCGAGCCGCCCGAGTCCACGACCGGCAAGTCGGTCGGGGTCGTCGGCTCCGGACCCGCGGGACTGGCTGCGGCACAACAGCTCACCCGGGCCGGTCACGACGTCAGCGTCTACGAGCGCGACGACCGTCTCGGCGGGTTGCTCCGCTACGGCATCCCGGAGTACAAGCTGCAGAAGTCCGACATCGACCGCCGTATCGCCCAGATGCGGGCGGAGGGAACGACCTTCGTCACCAACTGCGACGTCGGGGCCGACCTGTCCGTGGCCGATCTACGCGCGAACCACGACGCGGTGGTCCTGGCCATCGGTGCGATGGAGGCGCGCGACAACCCGGTGCCGGGGCGGGAGCTGAACGGCATCCACCTCGCCATGGAGCATCTCGTGCCCGCCAACAAGGAGTGCGAGGGCGACGGGCCGTCACCCATCACCGCCGCGGGCAAGCACGTCGTGATCATCGGCGGTGGTGACACGGGAGCCGACTGCCTGGGTACGGCGCACCGTCAGGGCGCGGCCTCGGTCGTGCAACTCGACTACAACCCGGAACTGCCCGGGCAGCGCGACGACGAACGGTCGCCGTGGCCGACATGGCCGTTGATCATGCGGACCTCGAGCGCACACGACGAGGGCGGCGAACGGCTGCACCAGGTCGCGGTTCAGCGATTCGAGGGTGACGAGGACGGCAACGTCACGACGATGGTGCTCGCCGAGGTAGAGGTGACGCGCGATGCCGACGGGCGCCGCGAGATCACGCCGGTGAGTGAAGAATTCGAGATCCCCTGCGAGCTGGCTCTGTTCGCGATCGGGTTCGCCGGGGTGCGGGGTGGGGCGCTGCTGACCGATCTCGAGATCGAGCCGAACCGGCGCGGCGTCATCTCCTGCGGGAGCGACTGGCAGACCGACGCCCCGGGCGTGTTCGTCTGCGGAGACGCCCACCGCGGCGCGTCGCTGGTGGTGTGGGCGATCGCGGAGGGCCGCTCGACCGCGCGTGCGGTCGACGAGTTCCTGGTCGGCGAGTCCGACCTCCCGTCTCCGGTCCGTCCGGCGTCCCTGCCCCTGTCGGTGCGCTGAGCAGGCCCTCGCCGCCACCCAACGGGCTCGGTCGAACACACGCGGCCGCAACAAGTTAAGTAAATTTCATACTCGGCGGTAGCGGCTCGCCACCAGCGGTAACAGCCGGTGGCGGGCCGGTGACATGTCGTCGGCGACATGGAGATGGACCATGGACGGGACTAAGGTGTTCTTGTGACACGCCGAACCAAAATCGTCTGCACCCTGGGCCCCGCCACCGCGAGCGACGAGCGACTGAAAGAGCTCGTCGAAAGCGGCATGGACGTGGCCCGGATGAACTTCAGCCACGGCACGCATGAGGACCATGCGGCCGTCTATGCGCGCGTCCGCAAGGCCTCGGACACCACGGAGAAAGCCGTCGGCGTCCTCGCCGACCTACAGGGCCCCAAGATCCGGCTCGGCCGTTTCGACGGTTGTGACGGCTCGACCGTCTGGGAGACCGGCGAGCAGGTGCGCATCACCGTCGACGACGTCGTGGGCGACCACGACCGCGTCTCGACCACCTACAAGCAGCTCGCCGAGGACGCCAGCCCCGGCGACCGCCTGCTCGTCGACGACGGCAAGGTCGGCCTCGCCGTGTCCGCGGTCGAGGGCAACGACGTCCTCTGCACCGTGACCGAGGGCGGCCCGGTCAGCAACAACAAAGGGCTGTCGCTGCCCGGGATGAGTGTCTCGGTGCCGGCGATGTCGGAGAAAGACATCGCCGACCTGGAATTCGCCCTCGAACTGGGCGTGGACATGGTGGCGCTCTCCTTCGTGCGCAGCCCCTCCGACATCGAACTGGTCCACGAGGTGATGGACCGCGTCGGCCGCCGGGTGCCGGTCATCGCGAAGCTCGAGAAGCCCGAGGCGATCGAGAACCTCGAGGCCATCGTGCTGGCCTTCGACGCGATCATGGTCGCCCGTGGCGACCTGGGCGTCGAACTGCCGCTCGAGGAAGTGCCGCTGGTGCAGAAGCGGGCCATCCAGATGGCCCGTGAGAACGCGAAGCCGGTGATCGTGGCGACGCAGATGCTCGACTCGATGATCGAGAACTCGCGCCCGACCCGGGCCGAGGCCTCCGACGTGGCCAACGCGGTCCTCGACGGTGCCGACGCGGTCATGCTGTCCGGCGAGACGTCGGTGGGCAAGTACCCGCTCGAGACGGTGCGAACCATGGACCGGATCTGCCGGGCGGTCGAGACCGGCCCCCGCGACGTGCCGCCGCTGTCCCACGTGCCCCGTACCAAGCGCGGTGTCATCTCCTACGCGGCGCGCGACATCGGCGAGCGCCTCGAGGTGAAGGCGCTGGTCGCGTTCACCCAGTCCGGGGACACCGTGCGTCGACTGGCCCGTCTGCACTCGCGCCTCCCGTTGCTGGCGTTCACGCCGACCCAGGCTGTCCGCAGCCAGCTCGCGCTGAGCTGGGGAACCGAGACGTTCATCGTCGACCACGTCGACACGACCGACCACATGATCGACCAGGTCGACCATCAGCTGCTGCGTATCGGGCGGCTCAGCGAGGGTGACGTCGTGGTGATCGTGGCCGGGGCCCCGCCCGGGACGGTGGGTTCGACCAACCTGATCCACGTGCACCGGATCGGCGAGCAGGACCACTGACCGCGTCCGCTCCTGCTCGGGCCGGTGCGCGACGCAGCCGCGTCCGGGTTCTAGGGTGTGAGGCATGACCGTGGACCAGGCCGGGGATCTCGGCAAGCTACTCGCGTTGCTCGACGTCGAACGTCAGGGTGACGACCTGTTCATCGGGCACCATCCCGAGCAGGTCACCGCCCGGACGTTCGGCGGTCAGCTGCTCGGCCAGGGGGTCGTCGCGGCGGCCCGGAGCCTGAGTCGGGGCAACCCGCCGATCCACGCGCTGCACGCGCACTTCATCCGTGGTGGCGATGTCACCAAACCGTTGGAGTACCACGTCGACCGGTTCCGCGACGGCAGGTCGTTCGCCAATCGTCAGGTGACGGCCAAGCAGGACGGCGAAGAGATCTTCACGATGCTGGTAGCGTTCCAGGACAACACTTCTGGGCTCGAGCACGCGGTGGAGATCCCCCAGGTGCCCTATCCGGAGGAACTGCCCACTCTCGGTGAGCATTTCAAGGGTTACGAGGACCGTATCGCGGCCTTCGTGAATGCGTTGCACCCCATCGACATCCGTTTCGCGAACGATCCGAGCTGGAAGGCGAAGGAGGCGGGGGAGAAGCTGACCGACAACCGGGTGTGGATGAAGGCCGACGGCACGATGCCCGACGACCCCGTGATGCACGTCGCCGCAATGTGTTACGCCTCCGACACCACGGTGCTGGACTCGATCATCACCACCCACGGCCTCTCCTGGGGCATGGACCGGTTGTTCGCCGCGACTGTCAATCACTCGATGTGGTTCCACCGCGAGTTCCGGTTCGACGACTGGCTGCTGTACGCCACCCGGTCGCCGGTCGCCACCGGGTCACGCGGGATGGGATCGGGCCGGTTCTGGATGCGCGACGGCACTCTCGCGACGTCGGTCGTGCAAGAAGCGCTCATCAAGTACTTCCCGCCCAAGAAGTGACCGCACGGGTCTGCAGGGGGAGCTCATGGATCGCGGCACGGGCGGGTCGATGACCCCGGGGTACGGCCCCGCACACGAGATGTGGTTGGACCCCGGCCCACCGCTGCCGCGCCGGACATGGCAGCGGCGTACGCGTGTCCCGGTCATCGTCGCGACCGCGGTCGCGGTGATCGTCTTCGCGGTCGTCGTGGGTGTCGCGGTCGTCGCCGGCCTGCTGACCACGCCCACGTTCACCGCCAAGGGCGGGGTCGTTGCGGATTGTCTGACCGAGAACGCCGCGCTCCCAGACGGCGGCACGTTGGCCCGCGGCGCACCGGTCGTCCTCTTCGACGCGGCCGGCGGGGAGGTCGCCCGCACCACGCTGTCGGTGTTCCTCCGCGGCGACGACGGGTGCCAACTCACCTTCGAGGTGAACGGCGTGGACTACACCGACGCGGGCTATCTCGTCAGCGTCGGCGATGCCGACCGTCGCTTCTCGGAGTCGGTCTCGACCGCGGCGCTCCAGCAGGGCGCGGTGCTGCGCCCGCTGGGCTGACGTCACCAGAACCGCTCGGCAAAACCGACATTCCGCGCTCCCGGCGGCCGGTCGGCGCTCCGTCGACGCGGTTGCCCGGACACCGGGTGAACGCCGGGTTAAACTGCGCCGGATCATCGTTGAGGCCCGGACCCGTTGTGGCGACGGGGTCCTCGCTGCGATCGACCGGGGTTTGTCGACCGTGATGCCCGCCGCCGGGCCATCCGACGCGAGGAGTGTGCGTGGAGTACAGCATCGACTGGGGCAACGAGGTGTGGGCCAGTCTGAAGTGGTTGGCGATCGCGTTTGCGATCTCGGCCGTGGCCATCCTGGTGATCGGATATCTGCTGTCGCGGTTCAGCCGGTGGGGCGGCCCGCTGTGGCGGGTGATCGGCGGGTTCTTCACCGACCCGAGAACCCGGGTCTGGGCGTGGGCGCTGGTCGTCGTCCTCACCCTGCTGTCGTTGCTCGGTGTGCGGCTGAGCGTCCTGTTCAGCTACTGGAGCAACGACCTGTACACGTCCCTGCAAACCGCGGCCGAGGGCATCGCGACGGGCGGGCCCCAGGGAGCGGAGATGCTCCAGATCGGCAAAGACGCGTTCTGGCATTCGATCACGATCTTCGGCATCCTCGCCGCCACTCACGTCGTCCGCACCATGGTGGAGATCTATGTCGGTGCGGCTTTCGAGATCCGGCTCCGCTACTGGCTGACCGAAGGGGCGACGGCCGACTGGATGTCCGGCCGTGCCTTCTACCGCAACCGATTCGTCGACCTCAGCGCTGGACTGTTGCGGCGCAGACGATTCGGGCGCGGTAAGTCGGATCCGCAGCGACGGGCCGTCGACATCCACCCCGGCGTCGACAACCCGGACCAGCGTATCGAGGCCGACATCACCAACATCGCCACCGTCGGCTCGTCGTTGTTCTGGGGCGGCGGTGGGGTCTCGACGAACGGTGTGCTCCCGGCGTGTGCGTCGATCGTGTCGTTCTCGGTCGTGCTCTGGGACCTGTCCGGGCCGGTCACGCTGTTCGGCGTCGAGATCCCGCGCATGATGATGTGGCTGGTCCTGGTCTACGTTCTCGTCGCCAGCGTGGTCGCGTTCGCCATCGGACGCCCGCTGATTCGACTGAACTTCTGGCGCGAACGCCTCACCGCGAACTTCCGCTACGCACTCGTCCGCGTCCGTGACAGCGCGGAGAACGTCGCCTTCTACAGCGGCGAGCGCGTCGAACACAACAACCTCATGACCAGATTCCGTGCGGTCGTCAAGAACTTCTGGCAGATCATCCATGTGCAGCTGGCGTTCGTCGGCTGGAACTTCAGCGCGTCGCAGCTCGCGGTGGTGTTCCCACTTCTCGTGCAGGCACCGCGGTTCTTCGACGGTCAGATCAAGCTCGGTGACATGACGCAGACCGCCAGCGCCTTCGGCGAGATGCACGACGCACTCTCGTTCTTCCGGAACGCCTACGACGATTTCACCGCTCTGCGCGCGTCGATCATCCGTCTCGACGGTCTCGCCGACGCCGATGCACGGTCGCGCACCATGGCCCAGGTCACGACCGTGGATCGCGAACGCGCAGTCGCTCTGTCGGACGTCGACGTGAAGACCCCGAGCGGCGACGAACTCATCAGCGCGCTCAACCTGTCCCTGGCACCCGGGGCCGCTCTCGTCGTCAAAGGGCGGTCGGGCTCGGGCAAGACGACACTGCTCCGCGGCCTCGCCGGACTGTGGCCCTTCATCGACGGCGAGTTCACCCGGCCGCCGGGGGAGCACACGCTGTTCCTGTCGCAGATGCCCTACATCCCGCTGGGGGATCTGCGCACGGCGGTCGCCTACCCGGCACTGCCCGACGACGTCGGTGACGAGGCCATCAAGGCGGCGCTCGAGAAGGTCTTCCTCCCGCATCTGGCAGACCGGCTCCACGACGAGGAGGACTGGGTCAAGGTGCTCTCCCCGGGCGAGCAGCAGCGCATCGCCTTCGCGCGCATCCTGTTGACCCGGCCGCAGGCCGTGTTCATGGACGAGGCGACCTCGGCTGTGGACGAGGGGCTGGAGTACTCGCTGTACTCGCTCGTCCGCACGGAGCTGCCGGAGACGATCCTGGTGTCGGTGAGTCACCGCAGCACCACCGACCAGCATCACACCGACCTGCTTGAACTGACCGGTGGCGGCGCCTGGAATCTTGAGTCGCTGACCGAGCGTCCTTCGCTCGACAAACGGTCCTGATCTGGGGTTTTTGTCAACAGTTCACCATTCACCGGAACCGGCCGTGACGCGCGCCCAAACTGGCTAATGTGACGTGCAACACATCACTTCGGCCAGTCGAGGACTGTCATGACCGCTGCAGAGACCATCACCTTCCCCCATCAGACCGGTGTCGCGGTGGCGACGCTGCCCGCCGCGTTCCAGCAGACGGTCACCGTACGGCCCGACGCCGTCGCCATCCGTACGGTCGGTGGGCTGCAGGAGATCACGTGGACGGAGTACGCCGCGCGCGTCGAAGCCATCGCCGGCGGGCTCGCGGCCCTGGGGGTCAAGCGCGGCGACACCGTCGGGATCATGCTGACGAACCGCCCCGAGTTCCACCTCGTCGACGCCGCGGCGCTGCACCTCGGCGCGGTTCCCTTCTCGATCTACAACACCAGTTCGCCCCAACAGATCGAGTACCTCTTCGGCAACGCGGAGAACTCCGTCGTCGTCACCGAGCAGGTGTTCCTGCCCGCGATCACCGCCGCGGCGACCGGGGTGTCCACCACGATCGTCGTCGACGGCGTCGCGACGGGCGCGTTGTCGCTGGCCGATCTCGAACAGTCTCCGCCGCCGGCCGGATTCGACTTCACCGCGACGTGGCAGGCGGTGGAACCCGAGGACCTCGCGACCCTGATCTACACCTCGGGCACCACCGGCCCGCCGAAGGGCGTCGAGATCACCCATCGCAACATCGTCGCCGAGATGACGGCGCTCGCCGAGATCGTTCAGGCGGGCTTCGACGACCGGGCCATCTCGTATCTACCCGCAGCGCACATCGCCGACCGGGTCTCCTCCCACGCCGCGAACATGATGCGCGGCATCCAGATCACCACGGTGCCCGATCCCCGGGAGATCGCCGCGGCCCTTCCCGACGTGCACCCGACGTTCTTCTTCGGGGTGCCGCGGGTGTGGCAGAAGATCCGAGCGGGGATCGAGGCGAAGCTCGCCGAGGAGTCCAGCCCGGTCAAGAAGGCGCTCGCCGACTGGGCGTTCCGCGCCGGAGCCTCGGCGGCGCAGGCCCAGATCGACGGCAAGGGCTCCGGTGGTCTCACACACGGTCTCGCCGACCGCCTGGTGCTGCACAAGGTCCGTACCGCGCTGGGCCTCGACCAGGTCTCCTTCGCCGGATCGGGTGCGGCCGCGATCCCACCGGAGGTGCTGAAATTCTTCCTGGGACTCGGTATCCCGGTTCTCGAGGTCTGGGGGATGTCGGAGACCACCGGCGTCTCGACGATGACGACCAGCGACAACCTCGGGATCGGAACCGTCGGCAAACCGGTCCGCGGCATGGAGGTGAGACTGGCCGACGACGGAGAGCTCCTCGTCCGCGGACCGGTCGTGATGCGCGGCTACCGCAAACAGCCCGAC
Source organism: Gordonia sp. UCD-TK1 (assembly GCF_001691435.1). Taxonomy (NCBI): domain Bacteria; kingdom Bacillati; phylum Actinomycetota; class Actinomycetes; order Mycobacteriales; family Gordoniaceae; genus Gordonia; species Gordonia sp. UCD-TK1. Next base: position 117,347 of record NZ_LZMP01000057.1, read on the forward strand.
AAGACGGCCGAGACGATCGATGCCGACGGCTGGCTGTCGACCGGTGATATCGCGACGATCGACGGTGACGGCAACGTGACCATCGTCGACCGCAAGAAGGAACTGATGATCAACGAGTCCGGGAAGAACATGTCGCCCACCAACATCGAGAACGCGATGAAGGCGGCGTCGTCGCTGATCGGTCAGGTCGCGGCGATCGGCGACGGCCGGCCCTATGTGTCCGCGCTCGTGGTTCTCGACCCGGATGCGGCGGCCGCGCGGGCCAAGCGACTCGACCTGTCCGGTGCCGACCTGACCGAGTTGTCCTCGCACCCCGACGTGGTGGACGAGGTGGCGGTGGCCATCCGTGCCGGAAATCGGTCACTGTCCCGCGTGGAGCAGGTCAAACGATTTACCATCGTGCCGACCGCCTGGGATCCCGGCGGCGACGAGCTCACCCCCACGATGAAGTTGCGCCGCAAGCCGATTGCGACCAAGTACGCCAGTGAGATCGGCGAACTGTACGAGGCGCAACCGGGACGTTCGGTGGTGGATCTGAGGTCGTGACCGGGGCCCGTTGCCAGACGGTCACATCGACGGCACGAGACAGGGAGAAGGAATTGGACGACCAAGCAGGTGTCGACCAGACGGCTGACCGCGAACTCGGACCCATCGACTACATCGTGGTCGAGTGGACGGGCAAGCAGCCGACCGGTGAGGCACTTCCACATCTCATCGATCTGATCGACCGCGGGATCGTGCGACTGATCGACATCGTCTTCATCACCAAGGACGCCGACGGTACGGTCGCCCGGCTCGAGATCAACTCGCTCGGCGCTGATTTCGCGATCTTCGACGGCGCGGCGACCTCCCTGCTCGACGACTCCGACCTCGCGGAGGCGGCCACGGTGATCGATCCGGGGTCGAGCGCGGCCGTCCTCGTCTGGGAGAACGCATGGGCTGCTCCGTTCGCCACCGCCGTCCGAAAGGGCGGCGGACAGCTCGTCGCTTCGGGCCGGATACCGGTGAACGCACTGCTCGCCCAACTCGATGCGGCCGACGAGGCGGCGCCGGCCGCTCCGACCGCGTAGCGCACTGCGACCACCGACCTGAAACCTCGAAAGGACAGACCATGCCAGGACTTCTCCGCGGCGTCGCCCGCACCGCCGTCATCTCCGGCACCGCGACGGCGGTGAGCAACCGGGTGTCCCGACGCCAGGCGAGCCGATGGGCTCAGCAGGGTGCCGCTGCCCAGGACCCACGGGCACAACAACAGTACGCACAACCCCAGTACGCCCCGCCGCCTCAGCAGCAGGCGCCCGCATCGACCCCGACGGACACCATCTCGGCGCTGAAGGAGCTCGGAGCCCTGTACCAGCAGGGCATCCTCACCGAGGCCGAGTTCGCCGCACAGAAGGCGAAGATCCTCGGGACCTGACCCCTCCGCTCCCTGATCCGAAAGAAGCACAGACCCAACTGGTCGCTGAGGTGCGAGGAGCGTTAGCGACGAGCCACGAAGGGCCGGGTGAGACACGTATGGAGTCCTTCGAGGCTCGCTTCGCTCGCACCTCAGTAGCTGCACCTGGCGGCCGTCGTGGACTGGAACGAACTCGTTGTGCTCGGAGCGGGCCCAATTACTGCTCCCTGAGGAGGCCGGAGCTTGCGGAGGCCGTCACGAAGGGTCTTGGTGAGATGCGTCGTCAAACCCTTCGTGGCAGTGAGAATGGGTGTGGTGATCGTCGGGGGTGAGGTCTGACCTGCTTCGTGGCTGACCTTGTGTCATGGACGAGATCTGTCGACCTCATTCCGCCGGTGATCACCGCCGCAAACGACCTTGGAGAGGCCTGGGCGGGTGTGACCCAATAAGGGCCGTGTTCGGGCGTGAGCCCGTGACTCCTCACTGTCGTGTCCACCCGCCCCGGCGAGGTCATCCAACACCGCAGTGAAGGAGACATCGCCAGAATGACCGAGACCGCAGTGGATATGCAAGTGGTCGTACTCGGAGTCGACACCCACCAACAAACCCATCACGCAGCGATCATCGACACCCTCGGCCAGCCGTTGGCCGATCAGGAATTCTCGGCCACCGCCGCCGGCTACCGGCAGCTGCTGGAGTGGGCCCGCACCCACGGCCGCCTCGAGCAGGCCGGGGTCGAATCCAGTGCCTCCTACGGTGCCGGACTAGCCCGGGAATTGACCGCGAACGGTGTCGAGGTGATCGAGATCAACGCCCCGGATGTGCGGGCGCGGCGAGCCCACGGCAAGTCCGATCAACTCGATGCCTACGCCGCGGCGATGGCGGTGCTCACCGGTCGGGCCAGCGGCCACGCCAAAGACACCTCAGGTGTCACCGAATCGATCCGAATGCTGTATGTGGCAAGGAGAATGGCGGTCGATCACCGCACCCAACTCGGTGACCAGCTACGTGATCTGTGCACCACCGCACCCGATGAATTCGCTGACCAACTCAAAACCCGCACCACCACCCCGCAGCGACTCGCACTGGTCGAATCGTGGACGGCCCCGGCGTCGTTGACCGACCCGCGTGCAGCGTTCGTGTTCGCGGCGAAGTCTATTGCCGGGCGGTATCGGCAGACCCACCGGGAGGTCACCACGCTGACCCGCGAGTTGAAGACGTTGTTGAAGGCGTTGGTGCCGACGGTGCTGGCGCTCCCTCAGGTCGGTCCGATCACTGCCGCGCGGTTGCTGATCACGATCGGGCAGAACGCCCAGCGGATGCGTACCGAAGCGACGTTCGCCAAACTCGTCGGCGTCGCGCCGTTGCCGGCCTCCTCAGGTAAGACCGTGCGTCACCGCCTCAACCGTGGCGGTGACCGTGGCGCCAACAGCGCGTTGCACATGATCGTCGTCGGACGGATCAAATCCCACGCCCCCACCCGCGCCTATCTCGCCCGCCGCGAGAACGAGAAAACGAAGAAAGAAATCATCCGATGCCTCAAACGCTACGTCGCCCGCGAACTCTACAAAGCCTTCACCACCGACCTCGGAGCGCTTGACAATCTATAGGACCATCTCGTCGCTTGCGCTCCTCGCACCTCAGGGAGCAATGGTTGTGTCGTCCTTTCGGATCAGCGAGCAGAAGGAGGCTCGCTTCGCTCGCACCTCAGGGAGTGAAACGCACTCACGACTCGTGCGGGAGTGCCTCCGCGTCGTCGATCTGCGCGAGGGCGTCCGTGCGCGACATGTCCTTCAGTGCGACACCGGATCGTCCGAGTTTCCGGGCGCCGTCGATGAGCGCGGCAGTCGTCCGTGCGGCGACGTCGTAGTGCAGACCGTCGGGCGGGTGGATGTTCGAGATGCAGTTCCGGTCGGAGTCGGCGCGTCCCGGCCGGGGGAGGTGGGTGAGATAGACGCCCAGGCTGTCGGCGACCGAGAGGCCGGGACGCTCGCCGATGATCACGATGAGCGTGCTGACGCCGAGCGCCTCGCCGATGTGATCACCGAGGGCGACGCGGGCCTCGGTCGCGATGACCGGCGGCGCGATCGAGTACCGGCCGTCGAATTGACGTAACAGTGCCGCGACCAGGCCGCCGCCGTGATCGGTGAGGGCCCGCGGTGACAGTCCGTCGGCCAGCACGATCCCGATCTCGGCGTCGGCGTGCGGGAGCTGCGAGAGATCTTCGGGTAGCCGGCCGAGGTCGGGTCGGCGCAGGTACTCGCTGCGCGTTGCCGCGCGACTCCGGACCACGATCGGGGGATCGAGGTCGAGTTCGCCGATCGCGCGCGTGAGATCCTCGACGTCGAGCGGCTCGTGGACGGCGTCGCGGGCGACTGCGTGAGCGGACTGGAACTCGAGAACTCGTTGCGACGGAAGCGAATTGCCCGCGCGTCCGAGTCCGATCCGGGCCTGTGTGCTCCGGCGCAGCTCGGTCCAGGGGTCCGGGGTCGGCTGATCGTCCGCGGGTGCGGGCTGGGTCGGCGTCATCGCCCGGACGCCAGTGGCAGGAGTGGGGATTCGCCCGGATCGACCGGCAGGATGCGACCGGCGCCGTCGGTCATGCCGAGACGCGCCAGCCAGGATTCGAACTCCGGCGCGGGCCGCAGTCCGAGTGCCTCACGGACATAGAGGGCGTCGTGAAACGACAGGCTCTGATAACCGAGCATCACGTCGTCCGCCCCGGGCACGGCGATGACGAACGCGGCGCCGGCGACGCCGAGCAGGGTGAGCAGCGTGTCCATGTCGTCCTGGTCGGCCTCGGCGTGATTGGTGTAGCAGACGTCGACACCCATCGGGAGCCCGAGCAGCTTGCCGCAGAAGTGATCTTCGAGTCCCGCGCGGATGATCTGTTTGCCGTCGTAGAGATACTCGGGTCCGATGAAGCCGACGACGGTGTTGATCAACAACGGTTTCAGCATCCGCGCCACCGCGTAGGCCCGCGTCTCCAGGGTCTGCTGGTCGACCGGCTTGCCGCCGGTGCCGAGATGCGCACCGGCCGAGAGCGCCGACCCCTGACCTGTCTCCAGGTACATCACGTTGTCGCCGACGGTTCCGCGGCGCAGCGACCGGCCCGCCTCGTCGGCCTCGCGCAAGATGTCCAAGGTGACGCCGAACCCCTTGTTGGCGCCCTCGGTGCCCGCGATGGACTGGAACACGAGATCGACCGGCACCCCCTGCTCGATGAGGTCAACCGTGGTCGTCACGTGCGACAGCACGCACGACTGCATCGGGATCTCGAAACGCTGCCGGATGTCATCGAGCATGTGGAGCAGGTCGGCGGTCGCCCGCGGCGAGTCCGACGCCGGGTTGATCCCGATGACCGCGTCGCCGCAGCCCATGAGCAGGCCGTCGAGGGTCGCCGCGGCGATGCCGCGTGGGTCGTCGGTGGGGTGGTTGGGCTGTAGGCGCGTCGCGATCCGGCCGGGCAGTCCGATGGTCGTGCGAAAGGCGGACGTCACCCTGGTCGCCGCCGCCACCAGGATCAGGTCCTGGTTCCTCATGATCTTCGACGCGGCGGCCACCATCTCGGGGGTCAGTCCGGGGCCGACGCGGGCGAGCCGTTCACCGGCATCTGATCGGGTGGCGATCTCCAGCAGCCAGTCCCGGAACCCGCCGACGGTCAGGTCGGCGATCTCGGCGAACGCGGTCCGGTCATGGGTGTCGACGATCAGTCGGGTCACCTCGTCGGACTCGTAAGGCACCAGCGGCTCGTCGAGAAATCGGCTCAGTGGCACATCGGCGAGTTGCCATGCGGCCGCGGCACGTTCGGCGTCGGAGTCGGCGGCGCAACCGGCCAGTTCATCGCCGGATCGGCGTGGGGTGGCCTTCGCCATGAGTTCGACGAGGCCGTCGAACCCATAGGTGGTGCCGGCGATCGTCTGTGTGTACTTCATCAGATCGACCGGCCGGGGAGGAGCTGAGTGCGCGTCATGATCCCCCGAAGTCTAGGTTCGGACCCGACCGGGCGCATGCCGAACGCGGGCGTCTCCTCGCACCGTCGGGGCCGAGATCGGTGCGTTCCTCACCGCCGCGAACTCACGGCGGTGAGGTCGCGGGTCACTGTGCCGCGTCGGCAGAGGACTCGAGCGTGAAACCGATCTTCAGCGTGACCTGGAAGTGCGCGATCTGACCTTCCTCGATGTGGCCGCGGGTCTCGGTGACCTCGAACCAATCGAGATGCTTGACGGTCTGCGAGGCACGAGCGATCGCGTTACGAATGGCGTCGTCGGTGCCGGTCGATGACGATCCGACCACTTCGATGACTCGATACACATTGTCCGACAAGGTAATCGCTCCAATCGTGAGAACATCTGGGCATAGTCCGCGGTGGGTCCGCCGCCCGGGCGGGCCGCCACTCCTGTCTACCCTACGATCGAGGGGTGAAACGCGGTTCGGAAATGCGGGACGTCCCCGAGCGATGCCCGTGCACGTCCGGCTTGTCGCTCGGCGACTGCTGCGGTCCCGTTCTCGCCGGTGAGCGGGCCGCGCCGACCGCAGAGACGTTGATGCGTTCGCGTTTCACCGCTTTCGCGCTCGGCGATCGGAATCATCTGCTCGCGAGCTGGCATCCCGACACCCGCCCCGCCGCACTCGATCTGGACGAGTCGATCCGTTGGTACCGCCTCGACATCGAGTCGAGTAGTGGCGGTTCACTGTTCGAGGTCGAGGGAGAGGTCACGTTCACGGCCCACTATCGGCGAGGTGCGGAGCGTGGATCGCTGCACGAGCGCAGTCGCTTCCTCCGAGCGAACGGCCGCTGGCTGTACGTCGACGGGATCGTGGGGTGAGCCGAGATCAGGCGTCGGCGTAGTCCCAGAACTGGAGCCACGTCACGTTGGCGAACACCGTCAGACACAGGAGGTAGAGGAGCAGGACCGTAGCCGCTCCCGCGATGTTGCTCCGCCAGTTGCTTCCGTCGACCGGATCGAGCCACCGCCGGAACGGGCGTGAGGCCCATGGCATCAGCCACCACTGCATGAGCGAGACGCTGACCACCTGGCTCAGCCACAGTGCCAGCCACGGCTCCGCACCGAGGCGATCGAGTGTCGGGCCGAGGAACCTGGAGAGGGTCATCACGGTCGGGTACAGGACCAGCAGCACCATCATCGCCGACTTCCAATTCGGTGTCTGCAGAATCCGGCCGCGATCGGTGCGCACCGTGGTGCCGAAGGCCGTCGTGCTGGCCATCGTCTCGAAATCATGGGTCAGGCTCGAACGCAGCCCGGCGAGCGCTTCGCTGCGTCGGCTCGACGAGACCCAGGCCGCCAGCTGGCGGCCCGTGCGAAACCGCAACACCGACAGCGATGTCTCCTGTTGCGCATCGACGAACAGCGCGGTGCCCTCGTAACCGCCGAACTCGCTCGCTGCGTCGGTCAGCACGTATTGTGCCGCAACGAATTCGGGCACCGCTCCGGCGACGATGTCGTGCCGGAACGCTCCGACACCGGGCGGCGGCGACCGCCCGTCGACGAGTTCGAGCACGGGCGTCGCCGGTAGCCAACCGTGCGCTCGTCCGGCATCGAGCGCCGCGCGGTGACCCGAGCTGTCGAGCCAACGATCCAGGGCGTCCTCGTCGACGAAGGTGGTGGCGACCGCCGGATCGAAATGCCCGTCGGTCACCGCCGAGATCGCGACACCCAGACAGCCGTCGGAGTCGGTGGCCGACGCGGCGAGCGTCGCGGCCCACTCCGCGAAATCGCCGGTTTCGCCGGCGTGGAAGACCGACACCGCGATGATCGCGGTGCCTGTGGCGTCGTGGGTGGTGACGATCGTCGTGTCCTCGGGTCGCCGATTCATGGGCTGCCGGTCAGACGGTGACCCGACGCCCCTGGACGTAGACCTCGGCGATGGACGACTCGCGCAGGCCCATCAGCAGGCCGAACAGGGTCTGGTCGCGGGCGAGATCGGCATCGTCGGACCGGACGGCGTTCTCCAGCGTCGACTTCAGGGCGTCCACGGGTTCGATGACCAGGAAGTCGGCTTCCTTGCCCTCATCGAAGTTGCCGAAACGGTTCTCCATGTCGAGCGCCCGGGCCCCGCCGACGGTCCCGATGAACAGCATTTCGGCAGGGTGCATCGACACCCCGGCGTCTCCGGGCTCGGTGATGTGCTGTTTGAAGGCATCTCCGAGTACGCGCGGGACGAGCCATTCGTCGCCGCCGCCGAAATCGGTTCCGGCGGAGATGTTCACACCCGCCGCCACGGTGCGCTTCCACGGCATCGTGCCGGATCCGAGGAACAACTGAGACACCGGACAATGCGAGATCGAGGTACCGGTCTCGGCCATGCGCGTGAGTTCGGCGTCCTGGCAGTGCACGCAGTGCGCGAGTATGGTCCGCGGACCGAGCAGGCTCTTGCCGCCGACCTGCGATCCGGGCAGGAACTTCCCGTCATAGGTGTCGAGGTAGGAGTCGACCTGGTAGACCTCCTTGGTGGTGTCCACCTCTCCGGTGCCGGGACGGTTGTTCTCGTTGAGGTGGCTGTGGACGTAGACGCCCTGCTCGCGGTATTCGTCGTACAGGTCGCCGAGGTTCTTCAGCGTCTCGGTGGTCACCGACAGCGAGAACCGCGGCACGATCGCGACGTGCAGCAACGCGGTCCGGTAGTCGCCGGTGTCGGCGGCATGCCACTTGTCGATCTCGGCCCGGGTGAGGCGGATCGCCTCCTCCTCCGAGGTCAGCAGCGGCTTGGCGGTGTCACCGCCGACGGTCTGGATGCCGCGGCCGGCCACGATACGCAGCCCGGCCTTCTGGGTCTCGGTGAACAGGGAATCCTGGGCGTGGGGGAAGGCGGAACCGAACACCATCATCGCCGTCGTACCCGCGGCGACCCGTCGCCTGGTGAACTCGACCGCGGCGGCCTGGGCGAATTCGTGGTCGGCGAACTTGGATTCGGACGGGAAGATGCACAGATTGAGCCATTCGAGCAGTTGCCCGCCGCCGTAGGAGTCGCCGGCGTAGGTCTGCGGGAAGTGGATGTGGGTGTCGACGAAGCCCGGGATGAGATACCCGCTCGGGTGCTCGTGCGCCTCCGCGCTCGCGAATTCGGAAGGGAGCTCGGATCTCTCGCCGGCGAACTTGATCGTGCCGTCGTCGCCGACCACCAGAGCTCCGTCGGGTATCGATACCAGCGCGTCCACCGCCTCGGTGATCGCGGGACTACCGGCGAGATGGAAGATGTGCCCGTAGTGGACGGTGTCGGTCATCGGTGCTCCTCGGGCATCGGGGTCACAAACTCGGATCGTCATCGGAGGTCCACCCGGGTGCCTGTGATCGTCCTCGGATCTCGGACGCGGTCGGCGACCAGTATCACCCGCCTCCCGTTGCACGCGCGCGCCAACCGTCGAAGTCGCCGTCTGATCGTTTCCATGTGGCGCGCGAACCGGTCGGTGCGGGCTCTCAGCTACCGGTGCGGGCCGCGATCCATTCGACGAACGGGACCGTCGCCCGCCAGTCCCGCCGCACCCGATCGACGAGTTCCGCGGAATGGATGATCTCGTCGAATCCGTAGTCCCGACCCACCGACAGCGATCGGTGGCGGAGCAGTTCGATTCGCGGGTGGGCGACGTCGTACCCGCGAGGTGCGGTCTTCAGCCGGTCCCCGGCGATCTCCCAGCCGTCCCCCGTGAGCCGCCGGAGCAGGCTCTCGAGCTCGGGTCCGCTGCGGTCGTGGTCGATGGACTTCCGAATCTCGGCGAGCCGGGCCGGGGTGGCCTCGTAGAAGCCCGCGCCGACGCGAACACCCGGTGCGCCGATCTGCACGTAGTACCCGGTGGCCGGGGCCACGGCGACGAACGCGCCCTGATGGGTCTTGTACGGCGCTTTGTCCTTCGAGAACCGGACATCGCGGTGCGGTCGGAAGATCTTGGCCGGGCCGAACTCGTCGGCCAGCGCGTCGGTCAGGGCGCGGATGGGTTCGGCCACCGCGGCACGGTAGGTGTCCTTGTGGGCCTCCCAGAACACCTTGGAGTTGTCGATCTCCAGATCGTCGTAGAAGTCGAGGGCGGCCTCCGGGAACCCGGTGAAGTCTGTCATCGTCACCCCGGCAATCCGCGGCCGAATCCGACGACACCGCCGTCGGAGCGCCAGTCCAGCGAATGCACCCGGATGCGGCCCATCTCGTTGCCCCCCACGGTGACGGCGGACTCACCATCGACTGCGACGACGATGTTGGTGTGCTGTCCGAATCCCGACGACCGGTCGTAGAGCACGACGTCGCCCACTCGGGGCGGTTGCTCGCCGACCGCGTCGAACCGACCGGCGGCCTCGTAGTATTCCTGCAGCGTGTACACCCCGGGGATACGCCAGTGACCGGAGTGGGGGTTGACCAGCGGATTGCCGGCCGTCCGCATGATCCAGCTCACGAAGTTCGCGCACCACGGTTCGTCGACGCCCTCGGAGTAGAACGTCCCGGGACGCTGAGCGGTGTGTTCGTGGCGCACCGCCTCGACGACGCGTCGCTGGGCCGGCGTGAGTTCCGCGGCGTCGATCTGCGGGAACTCGGCGGTGTCCCAGGGCAACCACCGTTCGGGTACGGCCCGCCATGCGACGAGACCGACGCCCGCGACGACGATCACGACCAGCGCCGCGGCGATCACCGTCCGCCGACCGCGTCGACGCACCGGGCGCATGCCCGCACCGTCTGCGGGTCGGTCGGCAGTCGTGTCGGCGCTCACCTCGACGAGTGTAGGCATCGTCCGTGGCCGCGCCTCGTTCCTCGTCCCCGCCGACGTTCGCCCGGCGCCTCGCCCGCGCGGGCGACATGCGCGCTTGGCACAATGGGCGCCGGTCGGGGGGCCAAGGCGATTCAAGGAGCGAACGCGGTGGACGAGTCAGATCACGAGCCGATCCTGCGTGCCGGGGACACGTGCCGGGAGATCGCGACCGCCGACCGCGTCGCATGCATCGTCGACGCGGCGGACTACTTCCTGCACGCGAAGTCGGCGTTGCTGCAGGCCCGGCGCCGCATCGTCCTCATCGGTTGGGACGTGGACACCCGGATCCGGCTCGATCCGCGGACCGCCGACGACGAGGTCCCCGACGTGCTCGGTGACTTCCTGAGGTGGCTCATCGACAACCGTCCGGAACTGGAGATCCACGTCCTGCGCTGGAGCACCGGCGCGTTCACCGGAATCCTGCGCGGAGTCGCGCCGCCCTTCGTCCAGGATCTGCTCACCGGCCGTCGTCTGCACTACCGGATCGACGCCGCCCACCCCGTCTCCGCCGCGCATCATCAGAAGATCGCGGTGATCGACGACCAGTTCGCGTTCTGTGGCGGCATCGACATGACGGTGAACCGGTGGGACACTTCGGAACATCTGTCGCACAACGAGTTTCGCCGGGATCCCGATGACCGGCCGCATGGGCCCTGGCATGACGTCACGGTCGCCCTCGACGGCGACGCCGCGCGCGTGGTCGCGTCTGTCGCGCTCGACCGGTGGGAGGCCGCCACCGGCGAGAGCCTCAAACCCCTCGTCGACACCGACGGCCCCGACATCTGGCCGACGGATCTCGACGTCACGTTCACCGACTGCGACGTCGCGGTGGCCCGGACGATTCCGCAGTACGACGGCCGGCCCCAGGTCGAGGAGATCCGGCGCCTGTACCGTGCGGCCTTCGCCGCGGCCCGCCGCACGATCTACATCGAGAGCCAGTACCTGGCGGCGCGCGAGGTCGCGGACGCGCTGGCGGAACGACTCGCCGAGCCCGACGGGCCCGAGATCGTCCTGGTGCTGCCGAGGCATGCGGACAGTCCGGTGGAACGGCTCGCCATGGACGGTGCGCGGCACAAATTGCTGCAACTCCTGTGGCGCGCCGACAAGTACGACAGATTCCGCGCCTTCTACCCCGTGACGGCCGAGGGGGACCCGATCTACGTGCACGCCAAGGTGCTCATCGTCGACGACGTCCTCCTGCGCATCGGATCCTCGAACCTCAACAACCGGTCGCTCGGATTCGACAGCGAGTGTGACGTCGCCATCGAGGCCGATCCGAACGACCCTGCCGACGGCGACCTGAGCGAGACGATCCTGTCCATGCGCACGCGGTTGTTGTCCGAGCATCTGGGCGTCGACCACGAGGTGTTCGACGATGCTTCGGCACAGGAGAACTCACTCGTCGGGGCGGTCGATCGGCTGACCGGCCCGGGCCGGACACTCGAGGCTTTCGATCACGAGACGATCGACGGCGAGGAGTCCCTCATCGCGGAGAACGAACTCGTGGACCCGGAGGACGCGCGGATCGGCACGATCGACCGCATCTACCGCGCGGTGATCCGTCGGGGCACGCGGAACCTGCTGCGGCGCTGACGTCACACCCGCGTGCGGGCCGCCTCGATGGCGGGGGCGATGACCTCGGCGAGGTCGGATGCGACGTCGCGATCGCCCTCCGGGGGCATCGCGATGTAACTCAGCGCCATCCTGGTGATCGCGCGCGAGATCCGCACGACGTCGGACTCCGGCATCGACAGCCACTCGGACTCGCGGAAGGCCTCGGCCAGCCGGTCGGCGGCCGTGGTGATGATCGGTGCCGCATCGGTGGTGATCAGCTTCATCAGATCGGGTTTGGCCTCGCCGGACAGCAGCGAGGCGATCAGCGGGTCGGTGGCGACTCCGGCGAAGAATTCACCGAACCCCTTGTGCAGGGCCTCGGTGACGTCGTCGACGGAACTCGCCAAGGAATCTGCGACATGGCCGGCGAAACGGCCCGCCAACCGCACCGCGTAGCCCTGCGCGAGGCCGTACCGGGAACCGAACTCGTTGTAGACGGTCTGGCGGCTGACCCCCGTCGCGGCGGCCACATCGGACATGCGCACCGCCGCCCAGTCCCGGTCCAGCAGCAGGTCGTGCAGTCCGTCGAGCAGCGAGTTGTGCAGCAGGGCTTTGCTGTCCTGCGCATAGTTGCGAGTCGTCATCCGTGCGCACCGACCGGCTGGAGAGATGACTCGATCTCGGCGCGCAGGGATCGTCCCGAGCCGCCCCTGCCCAGGCAGACCGCGCCGACAAGACGACTGCCGGCGAAAGCCCGCACGACAGAGCAGGAGTCGTCCAGGTCGACCTCCACACGATCTCCCGATGTCGGCCACCCGACGATCTGGATGTTGGTCGTGTACTGCATCGTCCAGGCCAGTGGCACACGCGGTACCGCAGTGCTGATGCCGGTGTCCAGCCCGAGGTCGGCGGCGATCGTCATGGCGACCAGTCTGCCGTGCTCGGTCGCGGTGAGCCACTGCTCGGCACGCATCGGTGCGCCCGTCAACGGATGGGGCCGCGCCGCGACGTCGCCGGCCGCGTAGACGCCGGGGACTCGGGTTCGCAGCGAATCGTCGACGACGATCCCGGCCGCATCGACGGGAATGCCTGCGCTGCGCGGCAATTCGAGATCGGGCTCCATTCCGATCGCGCTGATCACCGTTCCGGTCAAGGCCCGTCCGTCGGGCAACGTCACGGACTCGGCGGTGATCGTGGTGGGCACCACGCCGGTGAGGATCTGCACCCCGCGTTCCCGGTGCAGGGTCGCCACCGCCTCGGCCACCGTTGCCGGAACGACCCGTGACAACAGCGACGTCTCGCGCTCGATGACGGTGACGCGCGAACCGTCTCCGGTCGACGCCACGGCTGCGGCGATCTCCAGTCCGATCAGTCCGCCGCCGAGAACGATCACCGGCCCGTCCTGGATCGCGTGCCGGAGCTCCGCCGCGTCGTGCCGGGTGCGCAGGGCGAGCGGGGACGACGTCGTGCCGGGGAGTCGCCGGGCACGCCCTCCGGTGGCCAGGACCAGCGCGTCGTAATCCACCTGGGAGGAGTCGGCGAGGCAGACCCGCCGCGACGAGGTGTCGACGTCGGCGACGCGCGTCGAGGTCACGATCTCGATGCCCCGATCCGACCAGTACCCGGGCGGACGGAGCGTGATCTTGGCGTCCGTCAGGTCGCCGTCGACGAGGTTCTTGCTCAGCGCCGTTCGTCGGTAGGGGAGTTGTGGCTCGTCCCCGAACACGGTGATTGTTCCGTCGAAACCGTTGGAACGCAGCGACTCCGCAGCCGTCATGCCGGCTACGCCGGTGCCGACGATCACCACCGAACCGCCCCGGATGGTGCCGGCGCTCACGGACGGGCCACCTCGACCATCTCGAAATCGGCCTTGGCCGCACCGCAGTCCGGGCAGCTCCAGTCGTCGGGGATGTCGGCCCAGCGGGTGCCCGGCTCGATGCCGTCCTCCGGCCAGCCGAGCTCTTCGTCGTACTCGAAACCGCAAACCTCGCAACGGAAGAGCTTGAAATTCATCGCACAGAGTTCCCTTCGCTGATTTCATCCGGCCCGCTCGCTTCGCCCCCGGCGCCGAGGAAGTCGATCTTCTCCCGCACCCCGCAGTCGGGGCACGGCCAGTCGTCGGGAATGGTGGCCCAGGGCGTGCCGGGCGGGAATCCCTCCCGGGGGGCGCCGACGGTCTCGTCGTAGACGTAATCGCAGACCGGACAACGGAAGGTGCTCATCGCGGCGACACCCCGTGCTCGGCCAGGACGCGTTCGCGGCGGTGCGGTGCGATGTTGATCCGTTCGACGTTTCCGTCGTAGTGGTCGAGCACCCGCTTGTCCATCACCCGCCGCCAGATCGGCGGGAAGTAGGCGAGCGTGATCATGCTCGCGTATCCGCTCGGCAGGTTGGGCGCGCCGTCGAAGCTGCGCAGCGTCTGATACCTCCGGGTGGGGTTCGCATGGTGGTCGCTGTGGCGCTGGAGGTGGTACAGGAAGATGTTGGTGCAGATGTGGTCGGAGTTCCAGCTGTGCTCGGGCGTGCACCGCTCGTAGCGGCCGGTCCGCGTCTTCTGGCGGAGTAGACCGTAGTGCTCGAGGTAGTTCACGGTCTCCAGCAGTGAGAAACCGTAGACGGCCTGGATCACGAGGAAGGGGAGGATCTCCCAGCCGAAGATCGCGGTGAGCGCCCCCCACAGCACGATCGACATCGCCCATGCGTTGAGGACGTCGTTGCTCGGATGCCAGAAGGGCTTGCCCGCCCGCTCGAGGCGTTTGCGTTCGAGTTCGACGGAGGACGTGAGGCTTCCCCAGACGCTACGGGGGAGGAAGCGCCAGAACGACTCTCCGAAACGGGAGCTGGCCGGATCTTCGGGCGTCGCGACCCGCACGTGGTGCCCACGGTTGTGCTCGATGTAGAAGTGACCGTAAAACGTCTGGGCGAGAGTGATCTTCGACAACCAGCGTTCCAGATCGTCCTTCTTGTGCCCCAGTTCGTGAGCGGTGTTGATTCCGATCCCGCCCATAGCGCCGATCGACAGCGCCAGCCCGATCTTCGACGCGAGCCCGAGCCCGCCGTCGATGCCGAGCCAACTGAGGTCGTCGGCCGTCCACAGGTGGCAGGCCATCACGAGACTCGCGAGCTGGAACGGGATGTACACGTACGTGCAGTAGCGGTAGTACTTGTCGTTCTCCAGCTGCTCCATCAGCTCTTCGGGCGGATTCGATCCGTCGGGCCCGAAGAACACGTCGAGGATCGGGAGCAGGACGTAGACGAGTAGCGGCCCGATCCACCACCACACCGGCGACACGACGTCGAAACCATGGCCGATCGCATTGAAGCCGGCGACGAGACCCATTGCGAGAAAGATCGACGTCGGTGGGATCAGGCCGAGCAGCCAAAGATGGCGTTTGCGGTCCTTCCACTCGGCGGCGGAGTCATCCGCGGTGAACGGGGTCGGTGCGGTACTCATACGCGCTCCTGTCTGGGCGGGCTGTGTTCTACGCCACTAGACATTAACTGCGACAATGTCCGTTGTCTAGACATTGACATCAATTTGTAAAGAAGCAACGCTGCGGGGACGCACGACGAGGACCTGGGCGGCAGGAAGGTTGCTCGCCGACGCGTGCGGCAGTTCTTGTGTTCTGGAGTTCGGGTTCGCGCATGCCTACGTGGTCACGAACCGCGCCGTGAGGCTGTTGCCTGTGCGACTGCCGCCGTCATGGTGCTCGACCGAGGTCTGTTCAGTGATCAACGTCGACGTCGGGTTCGGCTGCCCGGAACCCGCTCCCGCTCGAATGGCCGAGTGGGAGCGGGTCGGTCGTGTTCCGCTGTGGAGTTGTCAAAGTACGGATGCGGTCCCGGGTATGGCCCGGGTGCGGAGGGTGCTACGCGAAAGTGGTTGTCGGACGGCCGGTCAGGCGGCGTCGTCGAGGCGCATGGTGCGGCGGTTGTAGGCGGGTAGTGGTCGGCGGTGCGGGTCGATCGAGGTGGGTGGGACGAGCCAGGGGTGCCGGTCGAATCCCATGACGATGTCCCAGCCGTGGTGGTGGACCTGGGTGTGGCAGCGCTGGCACAGCAGACTGAATCACCCTAGGTTCTGTGCCGCCTCCAATGTGGGCTGGTCCTCGGGGCCGAGGCCAGCGTAGTGAAGCGTTTCGAGCTCGGTCGGGGGGATCTGGCCGATACTCGAGTGCAGCCTGCTGTTGTTGTACCAGTCGACCCAACCAGCGGTCGCGAACTCGACGTCGGAGACTGTCTTGTACGGACCGGAGTGGAAGATCGTGGTCCGGATGCACTCGGTCTTGTACAAGCCGTTCACCGACTCGGCCAGCGCGTTGTCGTAGGCGTCCCCGACCGTTCCGATCGACGCGGCGATGTCTTCGAGTCGCAGACGTTCAGTCAGTGTAACCGATGTGTACTGGGCGGGTTCAATCGGTCCATGCAACACCGGGTTGTTGTAGTGAGTGTAACTGTCCTCCAAAGACTTCGGCGGGGGTCTTCCAGCCGAGGGCCTTTCGGGGACGGTTGTTGAGGGTGTATGCGATGGCCTCGAGGTCGTTTGCAGACCACCGTGACAGGTCAGTTCCCTTCGGAAAATATTGGCGCAGCAGCCCATTAGTGTTCTCGTTGGACGGTCGCTGCCACGGTGAATGCGGATCGGCGAAGAACACCTGCGTTCCGGTATCCATCGCGAACTGGGCATGAGCGGACAGTTCCTTACCGCGATCCCACGTTAACGTCTTGCGCAACTGCTGCGGCAGCGCCGCTATCGACGCCGTCAGTGCCGCGTTCATCGCGATGGCGCCGTAGCCACCGAGTGCCGGCCCGTTCTTCACCCGCGGTTGCTCACCCCACCCTTGCAAGCGTGGGAGATGGACTAGAATCGTTGCGCGACTGCGCCGTTCGACAACAGTGCCGATAGCCGACCGACCCACACCGATGATGAGATCACCCTCCCAGTGGCCGGGGACAGCACGGTCGTGGGCCTCAGGCGGGCGCTGGCTGAGGACGACATCGGAGGTGACGTGACCCTGCGGCTTGTTGCGTGAGCGAGCACGGGGCTCCCGCAATGCCCGCCCGGTCCGCAGGCACGCCACCAACTCGCGTTTGAGCGCGCCACGGCCCTCGATGAACAGGGATTGATAGATTGTCTCATGACTGATGCGCATGGATTCATCATCGGGGAAATCGACCCGCAGGCGCTGGGAGATCTGCTCCGGACTCCATGCCAGAGACCACCGCCGGTCGGCCCGGTGCGGCTTGTTGAGCCCCTTCCACGGCGGCGGCGTGGGGCCGGCGACGATCGTGCCGTCGGGGCTACGGACAGTGCCCGCCAACCGCTCCTGCACGTACTCCCGCAACTCGACGTTGGCCACGAGTTTCGCTGTTTTCGGGCGCTTGGCGGCCTGCTCAGCTTTCCACTGCGCCACCGAGGCTCGATACTCACGTTTCCCACTCCTGGTAGCGGAGTTGCGGCGCAACTCACGCGAAATCGTTGCCGGACTGCGTCCGATCTGCCGAGCAATCTCTCTCACACCACACTGTTGGGCGCGGAGCAGCGCGATCTCTTCCCGTTCAGCGAACGACAGGTAACGACCCGCCGGCTCGTCCAGACTCAGTGGCGTCATTCCGCCAGCGTGGCGGAACCACCGCGACCCCACCGGCACCGACACGCCGACCGCCACCGACGCCTCCGCCGTGCTCATCCCCGTCGCGATCAACCCCCAAAACTGACGTTGCACCGCCCGCGACGGCTCGGGCCGGCCCGGCGAACGCATCGCCGGCCGCAACGCACGATCAGCTCGCCCCTGCCGACGAACCCCCGTGGGCGCATCGCTGGTCTTCTTGCTCCAGTCTGCTGTAGCCAAAGCCAACACCTCCAYGATCAWGGTGTTGCGACGACCAGTTGAATYCRCCCTGACTTCCMGCATCYGAATGRTGAATCAGCTCAGCAGCTTTCACCGGATGMCCYTCYCGYTTSCGCTGCCACAGCGCCATCCGAAGCGGGACCGTCACCAGCTCGACTGTCTTCGATGTCGAKGCGTGCCACGCCACGATTCGACGGGAGAACACGTCGATGATGAACACCACGTACACCCACCCGGCCCATGTCCGGCAGTAGGTGAAATCGGTCACCCAGACCCGGTTGGGTTCGGCGGCACTGAACTGTCGGTTCAGCAGATCCTCCGCGCGTACACCGTCAGTGGAGCGGACGGTCGTGCGGACCCCTTTGGATCTTCGAATTCCGTTGTGGCCTAGCATTTTCATTGCTCGATCAACAGCGCCGTAGGACACCCCAGGCAGTGTTGTGCGGTGCAGATGGGCGCGCATCTTCACCCGCCCGTAGAGGCCCTCGGGAGTCATCTTCCGTCGGCCGTCGTCATCGGTGCGCCAGACGACATTGCGCACCGCATCGACGACGTGAGCGTCGGAGACGGTACGAGCAGCAGGCATTCGTGTTCGCCATGCCCGGTAGGTTCGTGCGGCAACCATGCAGCCCTGCTCACGCAGGACCCGGCAGATCGACTCGACCGCAAAACCGTTGCTGCGCACCTGATCTATGAACGCCACGATCATCGGTTGCGGGGGTCGAGTTCCCCCGCGAAGAAAGTTGTCGCCGCCTTCAGAATGGCAACGTCTTCTCGCAACTGCTTGTTCTCCGCCTTGAGACGCTTGATCTCGGCGGACTCCTTCGAGGTGGTCCCGGAGCGGGCGCCGGCATCGACCTGTGCCTGCACTGCCCACCGGCGTACCGTCTCTCCGCCGACACCGACCTGCTTAGCGATCGCTTCGGCAGCGGCAGTCAACGACGTGTACTCGCCGCCGTGGGCCTCCAGCAACCGCAGAGCCCTCGAACGGACCTCTGGATCGATCTTTTTAGGCATGAGCTCATCCTTCCTGACTCAGAAGGAAGCGGCATCAAACCAGGGGTGATTCACGTGGGTCGAGAGAGCCCGCACCGACCTCCACCAGTGTGCGCGGCGGTGAACTCGTTGATGGAACGAGCCGTGACGTACATCGATCAACCCATCATTGGGCCCCGGCCGGTCAGGTTCGGCGGGTCATCGAGGGGCTCGGCGACGTGAGAACTCATTGGTTTGCTGCATCTCAGCGGCCAGGTAGCGACGTCGCCACCGGACTGGACACGCGCTCCGCATTGTCGAGAAGCGCGCTTGACCGGGTCGGGCGTTCGGCGCCGATTGCCGACACGGTCACTGGCGGCCGCCGACTTCTACGGCACGGTGCATGCCGGGCCCACCGCCGAACGCGCGTCCGCAAGCTGTAAGAAACAGATAATCCCCAACCCCGCACGCGGAGTTGGGGATTCTGCAGCATCTGGGACTCGAGTAGCGAGGCCCTGCTCGCTGGTCTTACGGAGTGTTGATCCAGTTCAGGATCGACTGCCCGGCGCGGGGGTCGCCGTTGTTGATGCCGATGACCGCTCCGATGGCCGCGCCGACGCCCGCACCCCAGACACAGCCGACGATGATGATGCAGCCGATGATGAGGCCGGCGAGAGCGCCGATGGCGGTGGTGACGTTGCCGCCGCGGTTCCACCCGTTGTTGATGTGCCAGATCATCTGCTGGTAGGCGCGGTCCTTCTTCGCCGAGGCCGGGCGGACGCCGGCAGCGATCGCCGCGCGGGCTTCGGGGGTGAGGATCGGGGTGAACGTCGCCTGGGTGCGGTCGGCGGAGACCTTCGCGCGCATCGGGACAGCGGCGCCGTCGAACGGCAGCACCAGTCCGATCCGCTCGATGGTCCGTCCGTGTGAGTCGACGACCCGGAGCTCCTGCTCGCCTGCGACGAACGTCGCGTTGCGGAGCTTGGAAGTGATGGAGGTCCCGTCGGCGGATGCGCTGGAGAAGTGGGACGGCGCCGCGGGCGCGGGAGCGCCGTGTGCGGTGCCGTAGGAGACGGTGAGTGCCGAGATGGCCAGGGCCATGACGGCGAGGAGGCGAATGCGCTTCATCGGTTCTGGATTCCGCTTTCGTCGAATGGGTGGTGTGCCCGCTCCGACAGCCGGTGCTCGCCGTGGCTCGGCGATGTGCGGTATGTCGGATTCGGCGCAGTGATTGTCCCACTGTCGACTGCTGTTGGTCCGGTACGCGGCGCGGCGTGGGCCGGCCGGATGACGTATCGGCTGACAAGCGAGCGCGTCCCGACTGAACCGGACACCTGGGTCGATTCACTCTGAGCATTGAAGACGTCCATATTTGACTTGGACATGTATGGATCGTGGGTTCTACGGTCGGGGCAAGGCCGAGCTCACCGCACAGCCGCGCCGACGGCGACCCGCCATCGAGAGCAGATGACACCTCTCTCGTGGCGCCGCCGCGGCCGGGCTACCTCGGCGGAATGCCAACGCACAACGGATGGGACCACGATGACCATTGCGCAGCACCCCGCACCGCTGACGACGCAGGACCTCACCGGACAACTGATCATCGCGGGTGAGCGGGTGACCGGCGCGGGGAAGGCCGTCCACGGCGTGGACCCGACGACAGGCACTCGTCTCCTGCCCGCGTACACACACGGAACCCCAGCCGACGTCGTCCGTGCCACCGCTGCGGCCGCGGAAGCGTTCGGACCGTATCGCGCCACCTCGTCCGAAGAACGGGCGCGGTTCCTCTCGACGATCGCGGACAACCTCGATGCGGCGACCGAGGTCCTCGTCGAGCGTGCCGTGGCCGAGACCGGACTCCCGGCGGCGCGGATCACCGGTGAGGTGGGACGGACGTCGGGTCAGCTCCGGTTGTTCGCCTCGGTGCTGCGCGAGGGCAGCTGGCACGGCGCCCGTATCGATCCCGCACGGCCGGATCGGACGCCGCTGCCGCGCGCCGACATCCGGCAGCGCAAGGTGCCGCTCGGACCCGTCGCCGTGTTCGGCGCCAGTAACTTCCCGCTCGCGTTCTCGGTCGCCGGCGGCGACACCGCGTCGGCATTGGCCGCCGGATGTCCCGTGGTGGTGAAGGCCCACGACGCCCATCCCGGCACATCAGAACTGGTGGGACGTCTGATCACCGAGGCGGTGGCCGCCACCGGAATGCCTGCCGGCACCTTCTCCCTGCTCTACGGCAGCGGGCCCGACCTGGGTATCGCCCTCGTGACCGACCCGCGCATCAAAGCGGTGGGCTTCACCGGGTCGCGTTCGGGCGGAACGGCTCTCGTCGCCGCTGCGGCGTCGCGAGCCGAACCCGTCCCGGTGTACGCAGAGATGAGCTCGATCAATCCGGTCTACCCGCTGGAGGGGGCGCTGCGTGCCGATGCCGCCGGCCTCGGCCGCGCATTCGTCGGCTCGCTGACGATGGGTTCGGGACAGTTCTGCACCAATCCCGGCCTGGTCATCGCGGTCGACGGTCCCGATCTCGATGCATTCATCGCCGCTGCCGCGGAGGCGATCGCCGCCTCGACGCCGACGCCGATGCTGACCCCGGGGATCGCCGCGAGCTACGCCTCCGGCGTGGAGGAGTTCGGTTCGGCCGCGGAGGTTCTCGCCCGATCGGCGGAAGCGACGGGTCCGAACACCTGCGCCGCCGCGCTCTTCGGCACGCGGGCCGAGACCTTTCTCGCTTCGGAGACGTTGCAGCAGGAGATCTTCGGGTCGTCGAGCCTCGTGGTGCGGTGTCGCGACCTCAAACAGGTGCGGGAGGTGACCGCCGAGCTCGAAGGTCAGCTCACCGCGACCGTTCATGCTGCGGACTCCGACCTCGACGACGCCCGGGTGCTTCTCGAGGCACTCGAACTCAAGGCCGGGCGAATCCTTTTCAACGGGTGGCCCACCGGCGTCGAGGTCGGACACGCGATGGTCCACGGCGGACCCTATCCGTCCACTTCCGACAGCCGTAGCACCAGCGTCGGGTCGCTCGCCATCGAGCGTTTCCTGCGGCCGGTGGCGTATCAGGACGTTCCGACGGCGCTGTTGCCGGACCCCATTGCCGACGGAAACCCCGAACAGATCTGGCGCCGTGTCGACGGCGRACTCATCCGCGACTGATCCTCACCCCATCCAAGGAGTCCCAATGCTCAACGGCGTCTTGTTCTTTCCTGTCACACCCTTCGACAGCACCGGAGAGGTGGACTACCGTCGCCTCGCCGAACACATCGACCGCGGGGTGGCCGCCGGTCCCGGCGGCGTGTTCGTCGCCTGCGGCACCGGCGAATTCCACGCCCTCGGACTCGAGGAGTTCGGGCGGATCGTCCGCTGCGCGGTCGAGACCGTCGCCGGCCGCGTCCCGGTGTTCGCCGGTGCCGGCGGCTCCCTCGTCCAGGCCCGCGAGTTCGCGGTGAGCGCGAAGGCCAATGGGGCCGACGGCATCCTGCTCCTGCCCCCGTACCTGGTGACGATGCCACCTGCCGGCCTCGCCGGGTACACGCGGTCGATCGCGGCCACCACCGATCTGCCGCTCATCGTCTACAACCGCGGAAATGCCGTGTTCGACGAGGCGTCGGCCATCGAGGTCGCCAAGCTGCCGACGGTCATCGGGTTCAAGGACGGCACCGGTGACCTCGACAACGTGTCGCGCATCGTGATCGCGGTCAAGGAAGCACTCGGGGACAGCAAGGAGTTCCTGTTCTTCAACGGCCTGCCCACCGCCGAGATCACCCAGCAGGCCTACCGCGCCATCGGTGTCACGTTGTACTCGTCGGCGACGTTCGCGTTCGCCCCGGAACTGGCCTTGGCCTTCTACAACTCGTTGGAGAACGGCGACGTCGAGCTGACCGAGGCGCTGCTGCGAGAGTTCTTCCACCCCTTGGTCCGTCTGCGCAACAGGGTGCCGGGCTATGCGGTCGCACTCGTGAAGCACGGTGTGACGATGGGGGGCATCGAAGCGGGTCCGGTGCGCGCGCCGCTGGCCCAGCCGACACCGGAGCACCAGGCCGAGCTCGAGCGGATCACCGCCGCCGGGCGCGCCGTCCTCGCGACGACGCTCGCCGCGCAGGCCACGGTCTGAGAACTCATGTCGACGAATACCTTCCAGTCGGTGCCGGTCGGGACGCGAACCGTGGCGAGTCCGCACACCGACACCACGATCACCGAGGTCACGGTCACCCCGGTCGCCTTCGTCGACCCGCCGCTGCTCAACACGGTGGGTGTGCACCAGCCCTACGCACTGCGGGCGATCATCGTGATCGAGACGGCCGGCGGAATCCGCGGGCTCGGCGAGACCTATGCCGACACCGCTCATCTCGCGCGGGTGGAGGCCGCCGCCGAGGCGATCATCGGACTCGATGCCTTCGCGCTCCACAACCTGCGCGATGCCATCGACCTGCGGGTCTCGACCCTGTCGGTGACCGGGGGCGACGGAGTGGCCGGCATGATCACCACGGCCAGCACCACCGATCGTGTCTTCTCGCCATTCGAAGTCGCCTGTCTCGACATCCAGGGCAAGGTCCTCGGTCGACCGGTGAGCGATCTGCTCGGCGGCCGCGTGCGGGACCGAGTTCCGTTCAGCGCCTACCTGTTCTACAAGTGGGCGGCCCACCCCGGGGCGGCCGGCACCAACGGACTGCCGGACGAGTGGGGCGAGGCCGTCGATCCGAGCGGACTGATCCGGCAGGCGCACCGGATGATCGACCGCTACGGGTTCACCGCGATCAAACTGAAGGGCGGCGTGTTCGCCCCCGACGAAGAGATTGCCGCGATCAAGGCGCTGCACGCCGAGTTCCCCGGAATCCCGTTGCGCCTGGACCCCAATGCGGCGTGGACCGTGGAGACCTCGCTGCGCGTTGCGGCGGAACTCGAGGGCATCGTCGAGTACCTGGAAGACCCGACCCCGGGCCTCGACGGTATGGCGCGCGTCGCCGAGCAGGCGTCCATGCCGCTCGCGACGAACATGTGCGTGGTCGCCTTCGATCACCTCGAACCGGCGGTGCGCAAGCGGTCGGTCTCGGTCGTCCTGTCCGATCACCACTACTGGGGCGGCCTGCAGCGGTCGCGTCTTCTCGGCGGTATCTGTGAGACCTTCGGACTCGGCCTGTCGATGCACTCCAATTCGCACCTGGGCATCAGCCTCGCCGCGATGGTGCATCTCGCGGCTGCGACACCCAACCTCACCTACGCCTGTGACACCCACTGGCCATGGAAGACCGAGGATGTTCGTGTGCATCTCCCAGAACAGGATCTCGGCCTCAGACCTCGCGGACACGGTGACCTCGCCCTGATCGATGGTGCGCAGCGCATCGCCCTCGACCAGTCGCGCGCCGTCGTCGAGGTCGACTTCGCCGCGCGCCACGTAGAGATGTCCGTACGGTGCCGGGGGAAGAGTGACCGACTGCCCGGAACCGATCCGGGCCATGTGCAGTGCCGCGAACGGGTTGCCGATCGAGATCGCATCTGTGCCCGCGTGTTCGGGCCTGCCGGAGACCACCGTGACCAGCCCGCCGGTCGCGAGATCGGCGCTGAAGTCGCGTTCGGCGTAGCCGGGTTCACCTCCACCGTGCTCGGGCGCCACCCACATCTGCACGACGCGCAGGTCCCGGTTCTCGCTGCGCCGTGACGCATTCGCCTCGGTATGGGTGATCCCGCGGCCCGCGCTCATCCGCTGCGCGACGCCCGGCGTGATCGTGCCGGTGTTGCCGAACGAATCACGATGAGCGACAGCACCTTCGAGTACCCACGTGATGATTTCGGCATCCCGGTGGAAGTGGGCGTCGAAACCTTCACCGGCGTCGACGCGATCGTCGTTGTGCACCAGCAGGACTCCGTGGGCGTTCGCCGCGAGATCGAAGTTGCCCGTGACGGGGAAGGACTGGCGGGAATCGAGCCACCCGCTCCGGAAGATGTGCCGCTCGGTACCCGGAATGACCTGCCGCGACGGCACGGTCCTGATAGATGGCTCGCTCATCGTGACTCCGATCTGGTCCTCCGGACCCCGCCGGCACAACCGTCACGTCGCCGACCCTATTCCGGTGTGCGATCGTGCCGCGGTCGTCAATCGAGAAGGTTGACCGCGTTGGCCACCACCAGGCTGAGGATGACGATCGACAACAGCGACTGCGACGCCATCGCCAGCTTCGCACGACGCGACAGCGGCATCACGTCGGTGGGGCTGAAGGCAGTCGCGTTGGTCAGGGCCAGATAGAGGTAGTCGAAGAACACGGGACGCCATCCCGGCGGTGCCAGTCGGGGCTCGAGGTGTTGCGGAAAGGCGAGGTCCGGGTATGCGGCCGGACGCAGGTGCCGGTTCACCGGACCGCCGCCGTCGAGCTCCCAGTAGAGGAATGCGAACGCGATGACGGTCTGCAGCCAGACGAGAGCCCCGGCGACCAGCAACTGGTTCGCCGCCGCGGTCTGCGGATCTCCGTGCAGCAGATCCCACACGAGCCGCGCCGCGGCCCACGCCGCACCTGCGGCGATGGCGACGACCAGCCCCACGGAGAGGCTGCGGACCCACCGGCCGGGCCGGTCGATGCGACCGGGGTCGACCACGATCAGTGTCAGCAGGACCAGCCCCTCGATCGCGGGTAGCAGCCAAGCGGTACCGGCGGCGTAACGCGCGGGCAAGAGGAACGGGATCGCCATCGCGACCAGTACGAACGCCGATGCGGTCCAACGCTGCTCAGCTCGGGGCAGGTTCTGCGCGGGAACGTGGTCGTCGTCGTTCATCTGGCGGCCTCCGGTCGGGGGAGCCGACACGTTCCGCCAACATCGTTGACTCAGCGGGCCCGGCCGGTACTGTGTTCTTCATCACATAGGCAGGAAGGGATGTGCCATGATACCGACCGAGATTAAGGAGCTGCATCGGAGTATAGGTGCGCTACGGCATCACATGACCACGCTGCAGACGCAGTACGGCGATGTAGACGCGGTTCGGCGAATGTCCAACGATCTGGATCGGCTGGAGATCGACCTTCACGACTTCGAGCACGCACCGCCACCGCTGCTGCAGACGAAAGTCGGACGAGACCAGGTTATCTATGTGCCTGACTGCAAGTCGGACGAGTCGGCCTGGCTGGGTGCGCAGGACGAAGGGCTGGGCTTTCATTCGCGTGAGCGCACGAAGTGAGCGCCCCCGCGACTGAGCGGGACACAGTCGGGGTCTTCTCTCCGGGCCGCGCGCGAATCCTGGCCCGAACTCTCCGCCAGGACAGGTGGTGGCTGTCGCCGCTGCTGACAGTCGTGGGTCTCGCGGCCTTCGTCATCTACGCGACGATCCGGTCCTTCGTGCGCACCGCCTATTACGCCGCGGACTATCACTACCTCTCGCCGTTCTATTCGCCGTGCCTCAGCGAGTCGTGCGTGCCCGGGGCGAGTCATTTCGGTACCCCCTTCCCCGAACTCCCGATGTGGATTCCGCTGGCATTCCTCTCGCTGCCGTTCCTGCTCGGGTTCCGACTGACCTGCTACTACTACCGCAAGGCCTATTACCGGTCGGTCTGGCTGTCGCCGCCTGCCTGCGCCGTCGCCGAACCCCACAGTCGTTACACCGGCGAGACGCGACTACCGCTCATCATCCAGAATTCGCACCGGTACTTCTTCTACGCGGCCGTGGTCATCTCGGTGATCAACACCTACGACGCGATCGTCGCCTTCCACGGTGAAGGCGGCGGTTTCGGCTTCGGGCTGGGCAACGTCATCCTCGTCGTGAACGTGCTCCTGCTGTGGACCTACACGGTGTCGTGCACTCGTGTCGCCACGTGACCGGCGGCCGGCTCAAGCACTTCTCGAAACATCCGGTGAGGTACTGGGTCTGGAGTCAGGTGTCCAAGCTCAACACCCGGCACATGCAATTCGCCTGGATCACGCTCGGGACTTTGGTGCTCACCGACTTCTACATCATGCTGGTCGCCAGCAACACCATCTCGGACCTGAGGTTCGTGGGTTGACCGAGTGACAACACAACGCCTGTGGTGCAGCCGTTCTCAACGTTGGGAGTCCCGATAGATGACCGAGCCGGAACGCTACGAGTACGACGTCGTTGTCATCGGTGCGGGCGGTGCCGGGTTGCGGGCGGTCATCGAGGCCCGCGAGCGCGGCTACTCGGTGGCCGTGGTGTGCAAGTCGCTGTTCGGCAAGGCCCACACGGTCATGGCCGAAGGCGGATGTGCCGCCTCGATGGGCAACGCCAACTCGAAAGACAACTGGCAGAAGCACTTCCAGGACACGATGCGGGGCGGCAAATTCCTGAACAACTGGCGCATGGCCGAGTTGCACGCCAAGGAGGCCCCGGATCGCGTCTGGGAACTCGAAACCTATGGCGCCCTGTTCGATCGAACCGCGGACGGGCGGATTTCGCAGCGCAACTTCGGCGGCCACACCTATCCTCGACTCGCTCATGTCGGCGACCGCACCGGGCTGGAGCTCATCCGGACGATGCAACAGAAGATCGTCTCGCTGCAGCAGGAGGACTACGCCGCCACCGGTGACTACGAGTCTCGCATCAGAGTGTTCGCCGAATGCACGATCACCGAACTGCTGAAGGACGGCGACGCGATCGCCGGTGCGTTCGGGTATTGGCGCGAGTCCGGCCGCTTCATCGTGTTCGAGGCGCCCGCGGTGGTCGTCGCCACCGGCGGGATCGGCAAGTCGTTCAAGGTGACGTCGAATTCGTGGGAATACACCGGCGACGGGCACGCTTTGGCACTGCGAGCCGGCGCGAGCCTGATCAACATGGAGTTCGTCCAGTTCCATCCGACCGGGATGGTGTGGCCGCCCAGCGTCAAGGGCATCCTCGTGACCGAGGGCGTTCGCGGCGACGGTGGAGTTCTCAAGAACACCGAGGGTAAGCGCTTCATGTTCGATTACATCCCACCGGTCTTCAAGGGTCAGTACGCCGAGACCGAAGAGGAAGCCGACGAATGGCTGGCGGACAACGACAGCGCCCGGCGAACACCGGACCTGCTGCCGCGGGATGAGGTCGCGCGGGCGATCAACGAGGAGGTCAAGGCCGGACGCGGCACCGAGCACGGCGGCGTCTACCTCGACATCGCGTCCCGCATGCCCGCTGAGGAGATCATGCGCAGGCTGCCGTCGATGCACCACCAGTTCAAGGAACTCGCCGACGTCGACATCACCGCCGAACCGATGGAGGTGGGGCCGACCTGTCACTACGTGATGGGCGGGATCGAGGTGGATCCGGACACGGCCGCGTCACGGGTTCCGGGCCTGTTCGCGGCCGGCGAGTGTTCCGGCGGGATGCACGGCTCGAACCGGCTCGGCGGAAACTCGTTGTCGGACCTGCTGGTCTTCGGACGGCGGGCCGGCCTCGGGGCGGCGGCGTACGTCGAATCGCTGACGACCCGTCCCGCGGTCTCCGCCGACGACATCGACCGGGCGGCGGCGTCCGTGCTGGCGCCCTTCGATCCGCCGGCCGAAGGCAAACCGGAGAACCCCTACACCCTGCACACCGACCTCCAGCAGGCCATGAACGATCTGGTCGGGATCATCCGGAAAGAGGACGAGATGCAGGAAGCGATCGGCGTGCTCGCGGACCTGCGAAAGCGTCTGGGCGGCATGCAAGTCGAGGGACATCGGCAGTTCAATCCGGGCTGGCATCTCGCAGTCGACCTACGCAACATGCTGCTGGTGTGCAAGTGCGTCGCGAAGGCCGCACTCATGCGCACCGAGAGCCGCGGTGGTCACACCCGCGATGACCATCCGTCCATGGACTCGAACTGGCGCAATGCGCTGCTTGTGTGCACCGCGGACCTCGACGGGGACGACGCCGCGGTGCCGGAGGTCAGCGTCGTGCGCACGGAACAGACGCCGATGCGGCCGGACCTCTTGGAACTGTTCGAGTTCCCCGAGATCGAGAAGTACTACACGGCGGCCGAGATAGCCGGTCATCCCGGCGCCGGTGGCGAGCGAGCCGAGGGGCATTCGGAGGACTGACATGGGATACGACGCGAAGTTCCGGATCTGGCGCGGCGACACCGACGCCGGCGGTCTCGAGGACTACACTGTGACTGTCAACGAGGGCGAGGTGGTGCTGGACATCATCCACCGCCTGCAGGCGACGCA
Source organism: Gordonia sp. UCD-TK1 (assembly GCF_001691435.1). Taxonomy (NCBI): domain Bacteria; kingdom Bacillati; phylum Actinomycetota; class Actinomycetes; order Mycobacteriales; family Gordoniaceae; genus Gordonia; species Gordonia sp. UCD-TK1. Next base: position 145,998 of record NZ_LZMP01000057.1, read on the forward strand.
GGCCCCGGATCTCGCGGTGCGCTGGAACTGCAAGGCGGGCAAGTGCGGATCGTGTTCGGCGGAGGTGAACGGGCGTCCGAAACTGCTGTGCATGACCAGGATGTCGACGTTCACCGAGGACGAGGTCGTGACAGTGACGCCGATGCGCACGTTCCCGGTGATCCGCGACCTCGTCACCGATGTCTCGTTCAACTACGCCAAAGCCCGTGAAGTGCAATCGTTCACACCGCCGCCTGGCCTGGCGCCGGGGGAGTACCGGATGAAGCAGGTCGACGTGCAGCGTTCGCAGGAGTTCCGCAAGTGCATCGAGTGCTTCCTGTGCCAGGACACCTGCCATGTCGTGCGCGATCACGAGGACAACAAACAGAACTTCTCCGGGCCGCGTTTCCTGATGCGCGTCGCCGAACTCGACATGCACCCCCTGGACGTGGCCGAACGCCGCGACTCGGCGCGCACCGAGCACGGACTGGGCCTCTGCAACATCACCAAGTGCTGTACCGACGTTTGTCCGGAACAGATCAAGATCACCGACAATGCGCTGATCCCCATGAAGGAGCGAGTCGTCGACCGCACCTACGACCCGCTGGTGTGGTTGGGCAACAAGCTCTTCCGACGTTAGCGGACCCATACGCAGTATCGTCTTCGACGAACTCCCGTTCCCGGGTGCGCGGCGCGCGCGGGCCACCCGCTCGAGGCCAGATGTCGCACAACGTTGCGCCCAGAGCAACGACTCACTACATCTACAGGGGTGACCCCACCGCCGTCATCGACGGTGCGCTCCGCCTCACCTACGCCGACCTGCATCGGCGGGTCGGGCAGCTCACCGCCGCGCTGGAGGCGCTCGGCGTCAGGCCGGGTGACCGCGTCGCCGCCCTCTGTGCGAACAGTGCGGTCATGCTCGAACTGCACAGCGCCGTGCCCGCGCACGGTTCGGTGTTGGTGCCGCTCAACATCCGGCTGTCCGAACCCGAGCTCGTCTACATCCTGGAGCACAGCGGTGCGACGCTACTTCTCGCGACCGTCGAGTTCGCCGACCGTGCACGGGCCGTCGCCGAATCGGTGGGGATCCGGGTCGTCGTGGGCGGTTCAGCGGACGGCGCGGACGAGTACGAGTCGCTGCTCGCGCAGGCCGGGGCGCCGGTTCGGCGAGAGACCGACGAGCGGGGGTTGCTGGCGATCAACTACACCTCCGGGACGACGGGCCGTCCGAAGGGCGTGATGTACCACCACCGCGGCGCGTACCTGCAGTCCGTGGCGATGGCCTACCACTCCGGTCTCGGACCGGGCTCGACATACCTGTGGACCCTACCCATGTTCCATTGCGACGGTTGGTGTTTCACCTGGGCCGTCATTGCCGCGGGTGGTACGAACCTCTGCCTGCGCAGCATCGACACCGGACGGATCTGGCGCCACCTCACCGAGGATGGGGTGACCCATTTCAGCGCGGCTCCCACGGTGCTCACCATGATCGCGGAGGACCCGTCCGCGGCAAGGCTCGACCGCGTCGTCCGGGCTGCGACGGGAGGTGCACCGCCGTCTCCCGCGCTGCTCTCGCGGATGGCCGGGCTCGGCATCGAGATCACCCATCTTTACGGGATGACCGAGAAGTTCGGCCCGATCGTCGTGAACGAGTGGCAGCCTCAGTGGGACGACGCCACGGACGACGAACGCGCCGTACGCAAGGCACGGCAGGGGATCGGGAACATCGTGGCAGGGCGGGTTCGGGTGGTGTCCGACGAGGGACGAGATGTCCTGTCCGACGGCGAGACCATCGGTGAATTGGTGGTCCGCGGCAACAACGTGATGCTCGGTTACTACCGCGACCCCGCCGCGACCGCCGCGGCCACCGTCGACGGATGGTTGCGAACCGGCGATCTCGCGGTCATGCACGCCGACGGGTACGTCGAGATCCGCGACCGCAGCAAGGACGTCATCATTTCCGGCGGTGAGAACATCGCCTCGGTCGAAGTCGAACGGGTCCTGGACAGCCACCCCGACGTCGTCGAGTCGGCGGTGGTCGGCCGTACCGACGAAGAACGTGCTCCGCAGTCAGGGATGACGACGCCGCCATGATAGTGCCAATGGTGACTGTTACGGTCACCGTTGACACTGTCAATCGTGGATAGGTACGCACAACATGACCGAACGGTCCTCCTGGGAAGACGACGATCTCACCGCGCTGCGGGATCTCGCACGTAGCTTCTGTGAGAAGGAGATCCAGCCGAACACCGAGAAGTTCATCGAGCAGCACCATGTCGACCGCGACCTGTGGAACAAAGCCGGTGACCTCGGCCTGCTCTGCATGTCGATTCCCGAAGAGTACGGCGGCGGCGGTGGCACCTTCGCGCACGAGGCCGTGCTCATCGAGGAGCAGGCGCGCGTCGCCGACAGCTCGTGGGGCGTCAGCCTGCACAACGGCATCGTCGCGCACTACATCCTCGAGTACGGCTCGGAGGAGCAGAAGAAGACCTGGTTGCCCAAGATGGCCAGTGGCGAGGCGGTGGGCGCCATCGCGATGACCGAACCGGGTACCGGGTCGGATCTGCAGAACGTGAAGACGAAGGCGATCAAGCAGGGCGACGAGTACGTCATCGACGGCTCCAAGACCTTCATCACCAACGGTGGTCAGGCCGACATCATCATCGTCGTCGCCAAGACCGACGTCTCCGAGGGAGCCAAGGGCATCTCGCTCATCCTGGTCGAGGCCGAGCGCGAAGGCTTCCGACGCGGCCGGGTGCTCGACAAGATCGGCCAGCGAGGGCAGGACACCTCGGAGCTGTTCTTCGATGGTGTGCGCGTCCCCACCTCGAACCTCCTCGGCCCCGAAGAGGGCCAGGGCTTCGTCCAGCTGATGATGCAGCTCCCGCAGGAACGGCTGATCATCGCGCTGGCCTCGGTGGCCGGCATGGAGAAGGCCGTCTCCGAGACCATCGCCTACACCAAGGACCGCACGGCATTCGGCCGGCCGATCTTCAGCTTCCAGAACACGAAGTTCAAACTCGCCGAGGCGGCGACCGAGGCACGGATCGCGCGCGTGTTCGTCGATGACTGCATCAACAAGCACATCAAGGGCGAGCTCGACATCCCGACCGTCGCCATGGCGAAGTGGTGGACCAGTGACCGGGCCATGGTGGTCGCCGACGAGTGCCTGCAGCTGTTCGGCGGGTACGGCTACATGAACGAGTACCCGATCGCGCGTCTGTGGGCCGACAACCGCGTCCAGAAGATCTACGCGGGCACCAACGAGATCATGAAGGAGATCATCGCCCGGACGTTGTGACGCCACCTCCCGTACGGCAGAGACGGCCCCGGTGATCTGATCACCGGGGCCGTCGCTCACCCGTCCGGTTTCCGGTGCGTTCCGAATGTCTGGGGAACCGAGGCAGTGTGACCAAGCCGATGATTCGTCAGCGAGCCGAACGGTTATACGAGGAGCTGGGGTCGGCCGGTTGTCCGCGAGGGGAGTCGATACACACGATGACAGCACACCACCAGGTCGCTCGACCACAGCGAAGCGCGTATGACGTCGAGTGACACCGTGCTGGTGGACGGGCGGACCCGACACTACGGCGAGTTCTACGGCGTCACCGAGGCGCCGATGAACGATGACGAGCAGCTGCTCGTCGTCTGGGGAAACTGCCAGGCCGAAGCGCTGCGGATCGTGCTGTCCAGCTCCCCGGACCTTCCGTTCCGCACCATTCGAGTCCCACCGGTCCACGAACTCGAGTCCACCGACATCGCTCATGTCGAACGCCTCGTCCGCCGGGCCGCGGTCATCGTCTCTCAGCCGGTACGTGCCCGATACCGGGGGCTCCCGATCGGTGGACCCGACCTCGCGGAGATGGCACCGGCCGCGACCGTCGTGGTGTGGCCGGTCATCCGCTACGGCGGGTTGTTCCCGTTTCAGGTCATCGCCCGACATCCCGCGCAACCGTCCGCGGTACCCGCTGCTGTTCCCTACCACGATCTCCGGACCGTCCTGGCGGTCAGAGCCGGCCGGACCCGCTTCGACGAATGGGATGTCGAGGTCTCCGCCGACCGCTTCCGGGAGGCCGCACAGTGGAGTGTGGCCCAGCTCGAGGTCCGCGAGCGGCGGCACTGCGACGTCGGGATCTCCGACATCCTGCTCGACGTCGGGGCCGACGCCGCACATACGATCAACCATCCCGGCAACCGGGTACTACTGACCCTCGGCGGTCGGATTCTCGAGGCGCTCGGGGCGTCGGCGCCGGTCCCGCCGTCACGCGACCTGCTCGGCAACATCCGGGCGCCGCTGGAACGACGGGTGATCGACGCGCTCGGTATCCAGGCGACCCCGCGAGCGTCCTGGGACGTCGACGGTGCGGAGCTGACCGAGGAAGAGGTGCACCGCAGTCAGATGCAGTGGTACGCAGAGCATCCCGAGTTCATCGACGCCGTGCTGGACCGGTACGGCGATCTCGTCGAGATCCTGGGAATGTCATGACGAGCCCAGTGGGGCACCTCCTCGTCGGACCCCGCTCGCACGGTGTGGTGCGGTATGCCCAGTCTGTCTTCGACGCGGTGACGGCCCAGGGTGGCGATCATCGACTGGTACACCTCCGCACGCGCTGTGCCGGCGTGTCCTCGGTTCTGGCCGAGTGCGCACACGTGCACATGCACGTGACCGACCGTCTGTTCGGACACACTCCGTTGCGAGCGCGCGACAACCTGCTCGCCATGATTGCGGGGCTCCGACGCCCGGTCTCGGTGACGTTGCACGATCTGCCGCAGCCCTCGGATGGACGGGCGATGCCGGCCCGCATCGAGTTCTTCCGGGCGGTGGCCCGATCCGCCGCGGGCGTGATCGTGTCCAGCCGACACGAGGCGTCGCTCTTCGCCGAGTATGTCGACGCGTCGATCGAGGTGGAGGTCGTGCCGCTGATGTTCGACGCCGTCCGTGCCCACAAGCCCTCGGACTCAGACGAATTGACCGTCGGTGTGCTCGGCTACCTGTATCCGGGGAAGGGTCACATCGAGACGCTCCGAGCGATGGCCGGTCTCGATCCGTCGGTCGGTTTCGTGGCGCTCGGAACTCCGTCGCCCGGCCACGACGATCTCGCCGACGACCTCGCGAAGCTCGCCGCGGACACGGGGAGGCGATGCACGATCACCGGCTACCTGACCGACGACGAACTCCGCCGGGCGTCGGCCGACGTCACGGTTCCGGTCGCATACCACCGGCACATGTCGGCATCCGGCTCCATCAATTCCTGGATCTCGGCCGGACGTCGTCCACTGGTTCCGCGGACCGCCTACACCGAGGAACTCGCCGCTCGGTCGCCGGGCGTGCTCACGATGCACGACAACAACGACGCGGCGCTTCGGGCCGCCATCGAGAAAGCGTTCGCGCATCCGGAAGCCACGTGGATCGATGCGGCGGTGTCGCCGTCGCCGACCGCCGCCGACGTCGGTCGAAGCCACGAGATGTTGCTGCGGCGGTGGAGTGCGTGACGGTCGTCGGACTCGACGATGGCCGGACCATCGTGCCCGACAATCGCTGGGACCTAGTCGGGAATCCTTCGTCGAGACCATTGGTGAGCGTCGTGATCCCGTATTACGAGCAGCCACATCAACTCTCATTGGTCCTCGAGGCGTTGACGGCGCAGACCTACCCGCCGGATCGACTGGAGGTGGTGGTCGCCGACGACGGATCGAGAGTTCCCCCGGATGTGAGCGCGTGGACCTCCCGGTTGACCATCACCGTGGTCAGGCAGGAGGACAGGGGATTTCGGGCCGCCGCCGCCCGCAACCTGGGAGTCGCGGCGTCGAACGGCTCGGTTCTGTGTTTCCTCGACGCGGACACGGTTCCGACCGCCGGCTACATCTCTCACATGGTCCGACTGGCCGCCGCGGTGCCGGACGCGCTCGTGGTCGGCCGACGCAAGCACGGGGACCTGAACCAGGTCGAGCCGCGGACGGTGGTCGAATGGCTGTCCGCCCAGCGGCATCTCGAGGTCGCGCACGACCATGAACCCGAGTGGCTGGTCAACGCCTATGACCGCACAGCCAACCTCCTGCTCCCGGGCTGGGACGGCTACAAGTACATGATCAGCGCGGTGATGAGCTGTAGCCGGGAGCTGTTCGACGATGTAGGAGGATTCGACCCGTCCTTCGTCGGGTACGGGGGAGAGGACTGGGAATTCGCGAACCGGGCTTTCATGATGGGTGCGGTGTTCGTTCACGAACCCGACGCCGTCGCCTGGCACGACGGACCCGACTGGGCCGAGCGTGCGGTGCCCGAACGGATCTCGGAGAAGAACGCCGAAGCGCTCGCTCTCGCGCCCCTCATCACCGATCCGGCGGCCCGGACCGCCGGGCTGCTGTATCCGATCCCGGACATCGTCGTGCTGGTGTCGACGGACGGCCACACCGCGGCTTCGCTGCTGCACACCGTCGGCAGCGCCCTGCGCGGGTCCGATGCCGCCGCCTGGCTTGTCGGGGACGACGCCGAAACGCTGGTTGCTCAGCTCGGAGTCCGTGATTCGCGAATCCGGATCGGTGGCCCGGACGCGTCGACGCTGTCGCGGTGCAGGTTCGTCGTCGAGGTTGCCGGGCCCGTGGTCTTCTCCGCTGATTCGCTCGCGCTCCTCGCGACGCGCGTCGCACCGGGGGAGGGTGGCCAGGTGACGGTGGACTTCGGCGGGTTGCGGCCGGCGTCGGTCACGCTCACGGCGTCGCGTGCACGACACCGTGTCCGACGCTGGGCGGAGCACACCGACCTGGGTGCCGATGAGCTCCTGAGGCGTCTGTTCGGGGTCCGGACAGTGCGTTGCGACGATGTCGGGATCGGCGTCGGCGGCTGCGAACCGGCGTTGGCCTGGTGAGTGTGCCGAGCCGCCGCAAAGCGGGCGGTGATCAGGTCGTTTCTGGTGCCCCCGGTCAGACTCGAACTGACACTGGACGGGTTTTGAATCCGTTGCCTCTGCCAATTGGGCTACGGGGGCCAGTGCGCGGGTTGCCCGCGCCGGGAACCAACTCTAGATGATCGGCCGAGCGGCCTGCCAACCGGTACTCTGCGTGCACACAGACGTGGCGTCAGCGACGTGGAGGAGGGGATGGTGACGGTGACCGACAGTGCGACGACCGCAGCTGGTGAGACCACGACAACACACCGCGTGCTGGTGGCCGAGGACGATTCGCTGATCCGGATGGATCTGATCGAGATGCTGCGTGAAGAGGGCTACGACGTCGTCGGCGAGGCGCCGAACGGGCAGGTCGCCGTGGAATTGACCGAGTCGCTGGCCCCCGACCTCGTGATCATGGACATCAAGATGCCGGTGCGCGACGGTATCGATGCGGCGACCGAGATCGCCGAGAAGCGACTCGCCCCGGTCGTCATGCTGACCGCGTTCAGCCAACGCGACTTCATCGACAAGGCGCGCGACGCCGGTGCCATGGCCTATCTCGTCAAGCCGTTCACGAAGGCCGATCTGGTGCCGGCCATCGAGGTGGCGGTGAGTCGCTACCAGGAGCTCAAACAGCTCGAGCGTGAGGTCGCGACCATGAACGAGCGGCTGGAGACCCGCAAGCTCGTGGAGCGGGCCAAGGGCCTGCTCATGGAGAAACAGGCTCTGTCCGAACCGGAGGCCTTCAAATGGATACAGCGTGCGGCCATGGACCGTAGGACCACCATGAAAGCCGTTGCGCAGGTTGTCGTCGAGACGCTCGGCAGCGACTGACCCAGAACCACTGGACGGCGCAATGCCTGTGCGCGCAAACCAGTTTCACTGTCTTTACGCAGCCGCAACAAGATCGCGCTAGCTTTTCTCCTGCGAGGCGCGGTTCGCCGTACCGGTGATGCGCCGCTTTCGTGACAAACGCCGAACGCACCGGCCGACCGCCGAACGCGCAGGCCAGACGCAAGGAGAGCATCGATGTCCGTACGCTTTTTGAGGAGCGGGGCAGTGGTCGTGACCGCGGCGGCGACGCTGGTGATCGCGGGCTGTAGCAGTTCAGATTCGGGTTCCGACGGCGGTTCCGAGGCGTCGTCGAGTGCCGCCGTCGAGTCGACCCCCGCACCTCCGGGCCTCGGCCTCGCACAGAAGCTGGCGTGCAACCCGCCCAAGGCTGTCCCCGGCCCGGCGAGCACGGCCGCACTCAAGGTCGGCACCCTGCTCCCGGCGACCGGTTCGCTGGCCTTCCTCGGACCGCCCATGGAGGCGGGCGTGGAGCTCGCGATCAAGGACATCAATGCCGCCGGCGGGGTTCTCGACCAACCCGTCGAGCTCGTCACCGGTGACTCTGGAGACACCACGACAGACACGGCCAACGCCACCGTCGACCGCGAACTCAGCGCCGGAACGCAGGTGATCATCGGTGCCGCGTCGTCCTCGGTGTCGTTGAAGGTGATCGACAAGGTCGCCAATGCGGGTGCGGTCATGTTCTCGCCCGCCAACACCTCCGACGAATTCACCTGTTACGAGGACAAGGGGCAGTACTTCCGCACCGCACCGGCGGATACCCTCCAGGCGCAGGCGCTCTCGCAGACGATGGCCGAAGACGGCGTGCAGCGCGTGTCGATCCTCGCGCTCAACGACCCGTACGGAACCGGACTGGCCGACAACACCGTTCGCGATCTCGAGGCCGCGGGTGTCCCGGCCGACCAGATCCAGAAGATCATCTACGACCCGAACGCCCAGTCGTTCAACGCCGAGGTCGATCAGGTGAAGAACTTCAACCCAGACGGCATCGCGGTCATCGGTTTCGAGGAGAGCGCCAAGATCATCACACGTATGCACGAGGTGGGCATCGGCCCGAGCGACGGCAAGCTCGTCTACGGTGTCGACGGCAACATGGGCAACGCCCTCGGTGAGGCCGTCGGTCCGGGCCTGCTCGCCGGTATGAAGGGCACCACGCCGCTCACCCAGACCAGCGGTGACTTCCAGGCGGCCCTGAAGGAGGTCGACGGCGATCTCATCGACTTCAACTACTCGGGTGAGAGTTACGACGCCACGGTGCTGAGTGCACTCGCGGCCACCGCGGCCAAGTCGACCGACGGCCGCGCGATCGCGGCAAACATCATCGGGGTGACCAACGGCGAGGAGAACTGCGACTCCTACCAGGCCTGCCTGGACCTGCTGAACGGTGGCAAGACGATCGCCTACGTCGGCAAGACCGGCAACCTGGCGTTCAACGCAGCCGGTGAGCCGAGTGTCGGCTCGTACGGTGTGTTGGAGTTCGACGACGCCAACAAGCTGCTCACCCCGACGCGCAAGTACGTCTCGGTCGCGGCGCAGTAAGACCCGCACACGACGAGACCCCCGGCTTCGGCCGGGGGTCTCGTCGTCGGTGCGGTCGGCGGGGGAAGTGCCGTCGGGACGGGCCTATGACCTCAGTTCTTCTCGGAGCTGCCCGCGAGCGTGCCGAGGTAGAGCTCGATGATCTTGGGGTCGGTGGCCAGGTTGCGGCCGGTGTCCGTATAGGCGTTGCGGCCCTGGTCGAGGACATACCCGCGGTCGCAGATCTGCAGGCACCGCCGGGCGTTCTGCTCGACCATGATGATCGAGACGCCGGTCGCGTTGATGGCCTTGCAGCGGATGAACACCTCGTCCTGGAACATCGGGGACAGACCGGCCGACGGCTCGTCGAGCAGCAGTACCGCCGGGTCCATCATCAGCGCACGGCCCATCGCGACCATCTGCCGTTCGCCGCCGGACAGCGCACCCGCCTTGATCTTTCGCCGTTCCGAGAGCAGCGGGAAGAGTTCGGACACGAAGTCGAATCGCTTGGCGAAGGTCTTGGGCCGCAGATAGACGCCCATCTCGAGATTCTCCTCGATCGTCAACGCGGAGAACACATTCTGTGTCTGCGGGACGTAACCGACACCCTTGTCGACGAGAACATGGGCCTTTGCCGAGGTGATGTCGTCGCCACGGAGGGTCACCGAACCCTTGCGCACCGGGATCAGTCCGAACAGGGTCTTCAACAGCGTCGACTTCCCGGCACCGTTGGGGCCGATGATCCCGACGATCTCCCCGTCACCGAGGTAGAAGTTGCATTCCTCGAGGATGTTGATGCCGGGCAGGTAGCCGGCGGTGATGTCGTCGGCCCGCATCAGGGCGTCGCCGGCCAGCTTGCGGTGCTCCTCGGCGGTGGCCGCGAGTTGCGCGGGCGTCAGCTGTCCGGGACCGGGGTCGGTGCTCATCGTCCGTCCTTCGTGTCGGGGGTCGCCGAGGGCAACTCGGTGACCTCGGAGAGATCGCCGCCCTCCTCCAGCGTGGCCTCGATGGCCGCCTCGACCTTCTCCGCGAGGACCGCGGTGGCGCCCACCGGCCGGCCCTGATCGTCGAACTCCAGGGCCTGGTCGTGATGCCCGCCGAGGTACGCGTCCACGACGGCGTCGTTGTCGCCCAGGCGATCCGGGAGCGACTCGGCGATGATCTGACCCTGGGCCATCACGACGACCCAGTCGCTGATGTCGCGGATGACGTCCATGTCGTGTTCGACGAAGACGACCGTGACCCCTTCGTCCCGCAGCGACTTGATGTGTTCGAGCAGACTCTGGGTGAGGGCCGGGTTGACGCCCGCCATGGGCTCGTCGAGCATCACGATCTCGGGGTCGGTCATCAGGGCGCGCGCCATCTCCAGCAGCTTGCGCTGCCCGCCCGACAGGGAGCCGGCGAAGTCGTCGGCCTTGGCGTCGAGCTTGAAGCGCCGGAGCAACTCGTGTGCGCGTTCGGTGACCTCGGCCTCCTGTCTGCGCCACACCCAGGGCGCGAGTGCGGCGAGGAAATGCTCGCCCCGCTGCCCGGTCGCGCCGAGTCGGACATTGTCCAGCACAGTCAGTTTCGCGAGCGCCTTGGTGAGCTGGAAGGTGCGCACCATGCCACGGCGGGCCACCTGATGCGGAACCATCCGGCCCAGGGAGTCGCCGTTGAGCGACCACGTGCCCGAGTCGGGCTTGTCGAAGCCGGTGATCAGGTTGAAGAAGGTGGTCTTGCCCGCGCCGTTGGGGCCGATGAGGCCGGTGATGGCGCCGCGCTGCACCTCGAGATGATCGACCTGCACCGCCTTGATGCCGCCGAAAGTACGGGAGATGTTGTCCACCACGATGATCGGATCGGGTTTGGGCGAACCCGACTCGGCGGCCACACCGGCGAACAGCTGGGCACGCTCGGTGGCCGAGAGCGCGGTGAGGTCCCGGCGCGTCGCCCGGATGGCCGCAGTACCCGTGTAGGCGGAGTCGTCAGGCATCGAGCTGCACCTCCCTCTTGTTCCCGAGCAGGCCCTGCGGTCTGAACACCATCATCAGGATGATCGCCAGACCGAGCAGAACGTAGCGGAATGCGCCGACCTGCTGCGCGGACAGATTCAACAGCGGGTCGTCGCCGGACGTGGCCTGCCGCAGCAGTGCGTCGGGCACGGCGAGGAGGAACCAGAACAACATGGCACCGAGCACCGGACCGAACACCGTCGCCGCCCCGCCGAGGATCAGCGCGCCGTAGGCGAAGAACGTCTGTGCGGTCGAGTAGAAGTCGGGATTGATCGACTGCGTCGCAAAGGCATTGAAGACACCCGCGAGGCCGCCGATGCAACCGCCGAGTACCAGGGCCTGCATCTTGTAGAAGTAGGCGTTCTTACCCAGCGAGCGGGCGGCGTCCTCGTCCTCGCGCACCGCCTTGAGGACGCGGCCCCACGGACTGCGGACCAGCAGATACACCATCACACACAGCAGGCCGACGACGATCCAGCCGACCACCATCGACCACAGGTCGCCGCCGAGGAACTTGACCCCGAGGAACGAGTACTGCTTGCCGTTGTCGAACGGGCTGATGGAGAAGAAGCTGCCCGCGTATCCGTAGATGCCGTTGGTGGAGCGGGTGAAATCGTCGGTCGACGTCGAACGGAAGACCAGACGCAGGATCTCCGATGCGGCGATGGTGACGATCGCCAGATAGTCCGCGCGCAGTCGGAGGGTCGGGAGGCCGAGCACCACGGCCAGCATCCCGGCCGCGGCGATGCCGATGATGGCGCCGAGCCACAGGGGCTGGTCGTAGTTCACCGCCATGATGCCGACGCCGTATCCACCGAGCAGTGCGAAGGCGATCTGGCCGAAGTTGAGCAGGCCGGCGTAGCCGAAGTGCAGGTTCAGGCCGATGGCCAGCAGGGCGTAGAAGATCGCCGACGGGCCGATCAGCTGGGCGATCGCTATCTGGAGCGCTGAGATGATGTCCATGGGTCAGCCGATCCTCGCTCGAGATCCGAGAATGCCCTGGGGCCGGATGGTCAGGATGATGATCAGGATCAGCAGCCCGCCGATGTATTTCAGGTCGGGACTGACGATGTAGGTCGACAACTGGACCAGCAGACCGACGATGACACACCCGAGCAGTGCGCCGTAGGCCGTGCCGAGTCCGCCGAGTGTGATGCCGGCGAACATCAGCAGGAGCAGCTTGAAGCCCATCTCCCACTGCACCCGGCCGCCGAGTTCGGAGAGCGCGAACATCACGCCGCCGAGTGTCGCCAGACCGCCGGCCAGGGCCCACACGAACAAGATGACCCGGTCGACGTCGATACCCGACGACTCGGCGAGATCCTTGTTGTCGGCGACCGCTCGCATGGCCTTGCCGATCCTGGTGCGCTGCAACAGCAGTGCGACGCCGAGCAGGACCACGATGCTGATGATGATGCAGGCCAGGTTGACCGGTGTGATCGCGAACGGACCCGAACCGATCTGGGTCTGCGCCTGATAGTCGTCGAACGGTTCGGCGCGATCGGAGAAGAAGATCAGGATCAGGTAGCGAAGCACCAGCGACAGGCCGATCGACACGACGAGCATGGCGATCAGCCCGGTTCGTCGTCTTCGCAACGGTCTCCACAGACCGAGCTCGTTGAGGATGCCGATACCGATACCGACGATCACCGCCAGGATCGTCGCCGGGATCAGCTGGACGCCGAGCTTGACGTTGATCACCCATGCGATCACCGCGCCGAGCGTCACCAACTCGCCGTGCGCGAAGTTCGTCAGCCCGGTCGTGCCGAAGATGAGGCTGAGACCGACGCCGGTGATCGCGATGATCAAGCCGAACCGTATGCCGTCGATGGCCAGCCGTGTCAGCTCGGAGACTGCCGACACCTCGGTGCCGGTGCGGACATCGCCGAAGGAGAAGATGACCGGTCGCGCGGTGCCACCGCTGACGTCGACGGGCAGCTCCGCCTTCTGGACCTCGACGCCGTCGGGGAGTGAGTCGGTGTTGATGACGATCGTGTACTGGCCGGGTGGCACGTTGATGGACCACGCACCCGTGGCCGACGAGGTCGCGGTGCCGACAACGGTTCCGGACGCGTCCTTGGCCTCGAGTTCGACGCCGGCGACCTTGTCCGTACCGTTGCGCAGCACGCCGAAGACGCGGACCGAGTCGCCGGGCGCGGCCGCGGCCGGGGAGGCGCCGAACAGCCCGAACAGCATCGACGCGGCGAGAAACACCAGCATCGCGATCGCCGACCGGCGCATCGGTGGAAGGTGGCCAGACGGATGGCTCTCGCGATCGGGACGGTCGTCGAGAGCACATCGTGGCGGCGTCTGCGGCACGGTGCCGGCGCGTTGCGATGTCACCCTGCGGGACATTAGCGCCAGCGTCGTCACCACGTGGCGACAACGACGTTTCCCGGAGGTAACTTCTCCCCGACGCTGCCCAGTCGGGAAGTCGCGATGTGCTGTCGGAGACCCGATCCGGGTCGTACGCTGGTCCGATGGTCCCGGTCAGCGTGTCCACCACCACAGACGTCGAACTCGCCGCTTCGTTGCTGGCACAGGCCTTCGCCGACGACCCGGTGACGGTCTGGATGCAGCCCGACACGGCGCGGCATCTCATCATGTTCCGCACCCTGCTCAAGTACAGCCACGGCCCGAATTCGACGCTCGATCTCGCGATGCGTGACGGGCAACCGGTCGGTGCCGCCGCCTGGGATCCCCCGGGCCACAAGGTCTCGGCCCTGTCGCAGATGGTGTCGATGGTCGGCTTCTTCCGGGCGATGGGCTCGCGGATGAGCCGCGGGATGAAGCTCGAGGAGGAGTTCGGCAAACGACGTCCCAAGGAGCCGCACTGGTACCTCGGTCAGATCGGGGCGCCGGTGCACGGGGTCGGGGTGGGCACGTCTCTCCTGGGGCATCGACTCGAGCAGATCGACGGACCCGCCTACCTCGAGTGCTCGAACGTCCGCAACGTGCCGCTCTACGAGCGGTTCGGGTTCAGCGTGACCGAGGAGTTCGAACTGCCGCTCGACGGCCCCAAGGTGTGGTCCATGTACCGGCCCCTCCCGTGAGAGGCCGAGTGTGAGGAGTCCGGCAGGCTGTGTCGGGGGCGGTCACTAGACTCGGCGATTGTGAGTCCAGCGCAGAGTTCCCCGGCAACGACCCCAGCCAAGGCCACCGGATCGACGGGCAAGGCGGCACCCGGCGCCAAGGGCAAGACCAAGCAGCCGGTGTTGATGCTGCTCGACGGGCACTCCCTGGCGTACCGGGCGTTCTTCGCGCTCCCGGCGGAGAACTTCAAAACCCATTCGGGGCAGACGACCAACGCCGTCTACGGCTTCACCTCGATGCTCATCAACCTGCTGCGCGATGAGGAGCCCACGCACATCGCCGCGGCCTTCGACGTCTCACGCAAGACGTTCCGGTCGGAGATGTATCCGGAGTACAAGGCGCAGCGGTCCAAATCCCCGGACGAGTTCAACGGCCAGGTCGATCTCACCAAAGAGGTCCTGGACGCGCTGGGTGTCTCGGTGCTGGCCATCGAGGGTTACGAGGCCGACGACATCATCGCGACCTTGGCGACGCGGGCCCGGGAGGACGGATACAAGGTCCTGATCGTCACCGGCGACCGCGACTCGCTGCAGCTCGTCGACGCCTCCACCACGGTGCTCTATCCGCGCAAAGGCGTGTCGGACCTCACGCGGTTCACGCCCGAGGAGGTCGAGAAGAAGTACGGTCTCACTCCCACCCAGTACCCCGATTACGCCGCGCTGCGCGGTGACCCCAGCGACAACCTGCCGGGTATACCCGGAGTCGGGGAGAAGACCGCCTCGAAGTGGATCCGCGAGTACGGGTCGCTCGCGGCCCTCGTCGATCACGTCGACGAGGTCAAGGGCAAGGTCGGCGACGCATTGCGCGCTCATCTGGCGTCGGTACAGACCAACCGACAGCTCACCGAGCTCGTCCGGGACATGCAGCTGCCGACGTCCCCCGACGACCTGGCCATGGTCGGGTGGGACCGGGACCGCATCCACCAGCTGTTCGACGACCTGGAATTCCGGGTCTTGCGAGACCGTCTCTTCTCGACGTTGAGTTCGGTCGAACCCGAGGCGGAAGCAGGTTTCGATCTCGACGGTGCGGTCCTGGGTGCCGGTGAGGTCGCCGGATGGCTGACCGAGCATGCGCGCACCGGTCGCGTCGGTCTCGCCGTCACCGCCCCGCATGTCGTGGTCGGGGCGGACCCGACCGGGGTGGCGGTCGCGGCCGCTGATGGGACCTCCGCCTATGTCGATGTGACCGCGCTGAATCCCGAAGACGAGGCGGCACTGGGGGATTGGTTCGCCGACCCGTCCGCGCCGAAGGCGGTTCACGAGGCGAAATGGGCCGTACACGCGCTGCGCTCACGCGGCTGGAAGCTCGACGGTGTCACCAGCGACACATCGCTCGCGGCCTACCTGGTCCGACCGGGACAACGGACGTTCAACCTCGACGACCTCGCGCTGCGCTACCTGCGTCGTGAACTGCGCGCCGACGGCGGCCCGGGCGACGGCCAGATGTCGTTGCTCGACGACGATTCGGACGGGCGGGTGGCCGAACAGCACATGCTCGAGGCGCGGGCGGTCCAGGAACTCGCCGACACGCTCGACACGGAACTGGACCGGATCGACTCCAAACCGCTGCTCACCGAGATGGAACTGCCGCTGTCGTTCGTGCTCGCCGATGCCGAGGCCGCGGGCATCGCCGTCGACGTCGATCATTTCGGTGCCCTCGAGCGGATGTTCGCCGACCGGATCCGCGCCGCGGCCGAGGCGGCCTACGAGGTCATCGGAGAACAGATCAACCTCGGTTCGCCGAAACAGTTGCAGACCATTCTCTTCGACAAGCTGGACATGCCGAAGACGAAGAAGACCAAGACCGGCTACACCACCGACGCCGACGCGTTGCAGTCGTTGTACGAGAAGACCGAGCATCCCTTTCTCGCACACCTCCTCGAGCACCGCGACGCGACGCGGCTGAAGGTCACTGTCGACGGGCTGCTGAAGTCGGTCGCGGACGACGGACGTATTCACACGACGTTCAATCAGACGATCGCCGCGACGGGACGCCTCTCGTCCACCGAACCGAATCTGCAGAACATCCCGGTGCGTACCGAGGCGGGCCGCGAGATCAGGCGCGGCTTCATCGTCGGCGCCGACACCGCGACCGGTGTGCCCTACGACTGCCTCATGACCGCCGACTACAGCCAGATCGAGATGCGGATCATGGCACACCTGTCGGAGGACGCCGGCCTCATCGAGGCCTTCAACACCGGGGAAGACCTCCACAACTTCGTCGGGTCACGGGCCTTCGGGGTGCCGATCGACGAGGTCACCACCGAGATGCGCCACCGGGTGAAGGCCATGTCGTATGGACTCGCTTACGGGCTCAGCGCATTCGGGCTCGCCGCCCAGCTCAAGATCAGCCGCGACGAGGCCAAGGAGCAGATGGAGGCGTACTTCGCGCGGTTCGGCGGGGTGCGCGATTATCTGCACGACGTGGTCGCCGAGGCCCGCCGAAACGAGTACACCGCAACACTGTTCGGTCGCCGGCGGTATCTGCCCGATCTGAACAGCGACAACTGGCAGCGCCGGCAGGCCGCAGAACGGATGGCGCTCAACGCTCCCATCCAGGGCACCGCCGCCGACATCATCAAGGTCGCGATGATCAACGTCCACAAGCGCCTCGCAGCTGAAGGGCTCACGTCGCGAACACTTCTCCAGGTCCACGACGAACTCGTGATCGAGGTCGCCTCGGGTGAGCGGGAGGCCGTCGAGGCCGTTGTCCGGGAAGAGATGGGCAATGCCATCACCTTGTCCGTCCCGCTGGAGGTGTCGGTCGGGTTCGGACGCTCCTGGGACGACGCAGCTCACTGATGGGTGACCGGGACAGAGAGTTCGGAGTCCTCGTCGGGGACGGGATCGGACCCGAGATCGTGCCGGCGGCGGTGACGATCGCCGAGGCTGCCGCTCGTGCGGAATCGATCGAGATCAGTTGGCAGCACTTACCTTTCGGGCTGTCTGCGATCACCTCGCACGGCGATCCGGTGCCGGCGGAGACGCTGACGGCCCTCGACGAGCTCGGCTTCTGGATCGTCGGCCCCCACGACTCGGCGGCGTACCCGCCGGGTCATGGGGACCGCACGCCGGGAGCGGTCCTGCGAACCCGGTACGACCTGTTCGCCAATCTCCGTCCCGCCCGGGCATTTCCGGGTGTTCCGGCGCTCCGGCCGGACATGGACGTCCTGGTCGTGCGGGAGAATTCCGAGGGCTTCTACGCCGATCGCAACATGGCGGTCGGCAGCGGCGAATTCATGCCGACACCCGACGTGGCACTGGCGGTCGGGCTCGTCACACGCGCGGCGTCGGAGCGAATCGCGCGAGTCGCATGCGCCGCCGCGATCGAGCGTGCGGGTTCCGACCGGCAGCCGCGGTTGACCATCGTGCACAAGGCGAACGTCCTGCGCATGACCACCGGCCTGTTCCGGGATGCATGCCGCGACATCGCCGCCGGGTTCCCCGAGATCGAGGTGTCCGAGCAACACGTCGATGCCATGGCGGCCCTGCTGGTTCGGCGTCCCGCGGACTTCGACGTCCTCGTCACCGAGAACCTCTTCGGCGACGTCCTGTCCGACCTCGCCGGCGAGCTCGCCGGTTCGCTGGGCATCGCCGGTTCGGTCAACAGCTCGGAGTCCCGCGTGATGGCGCAGGCGTCGCACGGTGCCGCACCCGACATCGCCGGGCGCGGCATCGCGAACCCGGTCGCGATGATCGCCTCGGTGGCCATGGGTTTCCAGAGGTACGGGCAGATGACCGACGACGCGGCCCTCGTCGCGGTCGGTGCCCGGATCGACGCCGCTGTCGCCGACACGCTCGCGCACACCGCGACCCGCGACCTGGGCGGCGAGGCGAGCACCGCCGAGTTCGCCGACGCGGTGGTCCGGCGGATCGTCGAGCGGTGAGCTCTGCGAGCGGACTGGGAAATAATCCGTTGTGCTCGGAGCGCGCCCGATTACTGCTCCCTGAGGAGGCCGGAGCTTGCGGAGGCCGTCACGAAGGGTCTTGGTGAGATGCGTCGCCAACCCTTCGTGGCTCGTCGCTTGCGCTCCTCGCACCTCAGGGAGCAGAGGAGGGCATCGCTTGCACAACATAGACCAGCGGTTTGTTGTTCTTTCGTTTTGGGGAGCAATGGTTTGCGGGACTCTCGGATTGAGGGAGCGGAAACAGGCGCGCACACGCGTGAACGGTGGGTGGCGAGCCGGGGCGCGGCGGGCGAACTACAGTGAGTTGGTGCGATCGGCCGGACGAAGGGTAGTGGTGTGACGCGGGTGGCTCGTTGGCTCGGCGTCCTGCTCGCCGTCCTCGTCGTCGTGACCGGATGCGTGGACAACGAGGCGCGGGAGCGCGCCGGTCAGGTCGTGCCGATCGACGTCGACGTCGCGACGGTGCCGGAGATCGCCGCGCTGGTCCCACCGGAGATCGCGCGCACCGGACGCCTGATCGTCGGGGTCAACATCCCGTACCAGCCGAATGAGTTCAAGGACGCATCGGGAAGGATCATCGGCTACGACGTCGACCTGATGAACGCCGTCGGCAAGGTGCTCGGACTCGTACCCGATTACAAGGAGTCCCAGTTCGACACCATCATCCCCTCGGTTCAGGCCGGGACCTACCAGCTGGGGATGTCGTCGTTCACCGACACCCTCGAGCGCGAGAAGCAGGTCGACTTCGTGACCTACTACAGCGCGGGCGTGCAGTGGGCGCAGGSGAGCGACAACGACGACGAGATCGACCCCGACAACGCCTGCGGGCTCCGGGTCGCGGTGCAGACCACCACCTACGAGGACACCGACGAGGTTCCCGCCAAGAGCGCGGCGTGTGTCGCTGCGGGGAAACCGGCGATCGACAAGGTCCGGTTCGACAGCCAGGACGAGGCCGTCAACGCACTGATCCTGGGTCGGGTGGACGCGATGTCGGCCGACTCGCCGGTCACGGCCTACGCGATCAAACGCACCGACGACCGTCTGAAGCCCGCCGGCGGGGTCTTCGACTCCGCGCCGTACGGGTGGCCGGTGCGGAAGGGCTCACCGCTCGCGCCCGCACTGCAGCGGGCCGTGCAGTACCTGATGGACAACGGACAGTACGAAGAGATCGCGGCCAACTGGGGCCTCGAGGAGGGCATGATCGATGTCTCCGTCATCAACGGCGCGGTGAGCTGACATGACGTCACCGCACAGCACCGCCGCGTCACCGCCGGGCGAACCCGAACCGATCGAGGCGGTTCCGCTCCGTCGTCCCGGACAGTGGGTCGCGGCGGTGATCATCACCGTGTTGGGCGCACTGTTCATCTACGGTGCCGCCACCAACGAGGCCTACAGCTGGGGCACGTACGGCAACTATCTCTTCGACTCGCGCATCCTGTCGGGGGTCGGTTACACCCTCGCTTTGACCCTGCTGTCGATGGCCATCGCCATCGTGCTCGGCGTCGTCCTCGCGATCATGCGGTTGAGCCCGAACCCGGTGTTGCGCGGCACATCGTGGGTGTATCTGTGGATCTTCCGCGGCACCCCCGTGTATGTGCAGCTGGTCTTCTGGGGCCTGTTCCCGGCGATCTACAAGCAGATCGACCTCGGCATACCGTTCGTGCACCAGTTCGTGTCGCTCGACATCCAGACGCTCAACGCCGCGTTCCTCTTCGCGGTCATCGGACTCGGCCTGAACGAGGCCGCGTACATGGCCGAGATCGTCCGCGCCGGTGTGTCCTCGGTCGGTGAGGGACAGACCGAGGCGTCGGTGGCACTGGGTATGTCGTGGGCGCAGACCATGCGACGAACGGTGCTGCCCCAGGCCATGCGGGTGATCATCCCGCCCACCGGCAACGAGCTGATCAGCATGCTCAAGACCACGAGCCTGGTGGCGGCGGTGCCGCTCACCCTCGACCTCTACGGACGGCAGCGGGACATCTCGGGCGTGATCTTCGAGCCGATCCCGCTGCTTCTCGTCGCGTCCACGTGGTACCTCGTCATCACCAGTGTCCTGATGGTGGGCCAGTACTACGTGGAGCGCTATTACGCGAAGGGCGCGACCCGGCAGCTGACGGCGCGGCAACTCAAGACGATGGCCGACGGCGCGGCCACGGCGCCCGGCGGCGCCGCCGGGCCGGCAGGGGGAGAGAAGGCATGAGTCCCGCAGAAGACACGGCCGTACCGGCCGCCGGCGGATCGCCGCCGCCGATGGTGGTGGCCGACCGGGTCTGCAAGAGCTTCGGTTCGGTCCAGGTCCTCAAGGGAATCTCGCTGGAGGTGGCGCGCGGCGAGGTGCTGTGTCTCATCGGTCCGTCGGGATCGGGGAAGTCCACATTTCTCCGCTGTGTGAACCACCTCGAAGTCGTCAACGCCGGCCGGCTCTACGTCGACGGTGATCTGATCGGCTACCGGGAACGCAACGGCAAGCTCCACGAGATGAGCGCCAAGGACGCGGCGACCCAGCGACGCGACATCGGCATGGTGTTCCAGCATTTCAATCTGTTCCCGCATCGCACGGCCCTCGAGAACGTGATCGAGGCGCCGATGCAGGTGAAGGGTCAGTCGCGTTCGGAGGCGGTCGACAAAGCCCGCTACCTGCTGGACCGGGTCGGCCTGTCCGACCGGGCCGACGCCTATCCGGCCCAGCTGTCGGGTGGCCAGCAGCAGCGTGTCGCCATCGCGCGTGCGCTCGCGATGGACCCCAAACTCATGTTGTTCGACGAACCCACCTCGGCGCTCGACCCCGAACTCGTCGGTGATGTCCTGAAGGTGATGCGTGAGCTGGCTGCGTCGGGCATGACCATGCTGGTCGTCACGCACGAGATGGGGTTTGCCCGGGAGGTCGCCGACCAGCTCGTGTTCATGGACGGCGGCGTCGTCGTGGAGAAGGGGAACCCTCGTCAGGTCCTCGCCGATCCGAGAGAACAGCGCACCCGGGAGTTCTTGTCGAAGCTGCTGTGAGCGCCGCTAGTCGGCCTTGTGGCTGCAGAAGATGGCTGTTCCCGGAAAGTAGCTGCCGCGCAACGGGCTCCATTGCCCCCAGGTGCGGTCGAAACCGTCCGGCCACTCGGGTTCGATGATGTCGTCGAGAACGAACCCGGCGGCCCGGAGTTCGCGAACACGGTCACCGATGGTGCGGTGGTGCTCGACGTAGGTCAACGTTCCGTCGGCATCGGTCTCGGTGTACGGCGTGCGGTTGAAATAGGGGATCCGTACGGTCAGGCCCTCCGGCCCGGGATCGTCGAGGAACATCCAGCGCATCGGGTGATTGACGGCGAAAACCCAACGCCCACCGGGTTTCAGCACTCGTGCGACCTCGCTCATCACGCCGGCCGAGTCGGCGACGAACGGTACCGCGCCGAAGGCCGAACACGCGGCGTCGAACGACGCGGCCGCGAAGGGCAGGGTCTCGGCGGTCGCCTGGACGAGCGGGACCCGCACGCCTTCCGCCGCCATCGCGTCGAGTCCGATGCCCAGCATCCGCCGCGACAGGTCGACGCCGACTGCGCGCGCGCCGTGCGCGGCCAGCCATCGGGCACAGGGCGCCGAACCGCAGCCGATTTCGAGGATGTCCTGGTCCTCGATGTCCCCCAGGAGCCGAACATCGGCCTCGCGTAGACCCTCCGGACACCACACGAAATCTCCGCCCGCGGCATGGGCACCGAGGAAGTCGCCGTGCTCGACGTGATAGTTCTCCGCGTCGTGATCCCACCACCACCGGCTGGCACGGTCACTGGTCGCGGAGTCGACCTCGCCGAGGATCCTCGGGGGACGGCTCGACCCCGGGCCGTTCGATGTGGTTTGTTCGGATTCCGCCTGGTTGGGGGACATCCTGCGATGATAAGGCCATGGTCTGTCTCACTCTGCTGGGTCCGGTGGACACACCGGATGACGCGGGTGTGTCCCGACCGCAGTTCGGCACCCCTCGCCTCCGCTGTCTGCTCGCCGCCCTGGCATTGCGCGCGAATGCGGTGGCCGATGTGGACTGGCTGACCGACATCCTGTGGGCCGACGCGCCGCCGGCCACCCCGGAGTCGGCCCTGCACAACCTCGTCTTCCGACTACGAACCACCTTGCGGCGACGTCAGGTCGACGGCCGTCTGCGAGTCGTCACGACCGCGCCCGGGTACACGCTCCTCGTCGATCGGACCGATGTCGACGCACTGCTCTTCGACGACACCGTGGCACGGGCCGTCGCCGTCGTGGATGTGGAGCCCCAGCTGGCTGTCGATCTGCTCGACCAGGCCGAGAGTCTGTGGCATGGAACGCCATACGGCGAGTTCGCCGACTGTGCCTGGGCGCAGCCGGAGGTCGGGGCGCTCCTCGAACGGCGTGTCCTGGCCGCGGAGACAGCTGCCGATGCCCTGGTCACCCTCGGCCGTCCGGAAGACGCCTATGTCCGGTTGCTGCCCTTCGCCGATGATCATCCCTATCGCGAGGGGCTCCACCTCAGGGTCATGGCGGCGTTGTGGCGGACGGATCGCGCGGCCGAGGCGCTCGATGCCTACCAACGGTTGCATCGACGCCTCGCGGAGGACCTCGGCACGGACCCGGCCCCGTCGGTCCGCGAACTGCATGCCCGCATCCTCGACGGGGCCCCGCCGCCGCGCCGCGTCCGCGGGGATCGGCGGCCGGCCGGAACAGTCGCGGTACCACATACCGAAATCGGCGCGGCGAGCCATGATTCGGGCCAGCTGATAGGCCGGGATGCCGACCTGACGGGCCTGACGGCAACCGTGCGGGGACGCGGGGTCTTCACGGTCCTCGGCCCCGGTGGTGTCGGCAAGACGGCGCTTGTCCGGCACCATGTCCGGTCGGCGAGTGACCGTCCCGTCTGGTTCGCCGAACTGGCAGCGGTCGCGAGCCGCGACGCGGTGGTGCACCTGGTGGCTTCGGCGACGGGCCTGTCGATGCGTCGCGATGTCGCGGCCCTGGACGCACTCACCGGCGCGCTGACCGGTCGACGCGGACTGCTCGTGCTCGACAATTGTGAGCACGTCCTCGAGGCAGCGGTCGAACTCGTTGTCGCGCTGCAGGATCGGTGCCCAGATGTCACGGTGCTCGCGACCTCGCGGGTGCCGCTGGGAATTGCCGCCGAACAGATCATCTCCCTTGATCCACTTCCGGTGCCGGACGTGGATGCGGCGCCCGCCGCCATCGAGTCGTCGGATGCCGTCCGGCTGTTCTGTGTCCGTGCCCGGGCACGCGATCCACGCTTCGAGCTGAACGAAGCAACGGCGCCGGCGATCGCGGAGATCTGCCGACGGCTCGACGGCCTGCCGCTCGGCGTCGAGCTCGCGGCGACGAAGGCGCGCGCGATACCGCCGGCAGTGCTCGTCGACCGACTGCACTGGCGTTTCCGGGTCCTGCGCGGTCCGCGCGGGATCGCGCCCCGGCACCGGAGCCTGCACGCACTCGTCGACTGGTCCTATGGACTGCTGAGCGACTCGGCGCGTGGTCTGTTCGACGTCCTCAGCATCTTCCCCTCCCGGTTCGGACTCGACGA
The DNA here is from genome assembly GCF_001691435.1 of Gordonia sp. UCD-TK1. NCBI lineage: Bacteria > Bacillati > Actinomycetota > Actinomycetes > Mycobacteriales > Gordoniaceae > Gordonia > Gordonia sp. UCD-TK1. The sequence goes on from NZ_LZMP01000057.1 coordinate 169,779, forward strand.
TGCGGAGTTCCTGGCCGCGGCGACGGGAGTGCTGGACCGCGAAGACGTGGCCGATGCGATGGCCGAACTGGTCGACGCGTGCATGGTGTCGGTCGATCCGGGGGGCTACCTCCTCTTGGAGACGTTGCGTGCCTTCGGTATCGATGCACTGGCGAGTCGGGACGCCCTCGACGGTGCGCGGTGTGCGCACACCGCGTGGGTCGCGGATTGGCTCGGTCCGTTGGGGTGCGAGGTCTACGGTCGCGGACACCTCGACGCCGCGCGCCTGATCGATGAACGGCTCGATGACGTGCGGCAGGCGATCGACCATGCGAGTGTTCACGATCCCGCTCTCGCCGACACGATCCTGCAGGGGTCGATCCCCTTCCTCGAACTGACCATGAGTCCGGAGGTCACCGCATGGGCGCGGATGCTCATCGACCGTCACGACGACTCGTCGCTCGGGTCCGCGGTGTGGGCGGTGTCGGCCGGCGGTGCCCGCTTCGACGGCGACCTGCCGACCGCGCGGCGGTGCACGCGCCGGGGCCTCGACGCCGGCCCAGACCCGTCGGTCCGCGTCTACCTCCACATGATGCTCGTGGACATCGGCCTGTTTCAGGGAGATCTCGACATTGCGCTCGACGACGCGCGGACGTTCCGCGAACTCGCACTGGCGGCCGGGATGCCGGGTGCGGCGCACATGGCCGACATCAGTGCACTGCTCATCCGCGCCTACCGCGGCGAGGACTCGTACCCGGCTGCGCGGTCCCTCGAGATCGCCTGTGCCACAGCGGGTGAAGACGTTGTCGCGGCCTGGTGTCGCTACGTGTCCGGCGAGTGTCTGCTCGACGCCGATCCCGGGCGGGCGCGGCAACTCCTCGAGGGTGCCATCGAGTCCGCGCGCCGGCACGGTGACCGGTATCTGCTCGGGGTGGCGATGGCGTCGCGGGCGTCGATCGAGGCCCGTTCCGGCGCAACCGACGCCGCCGCCCGGTCGTACGTGGAGGTGCTCGAGCATTTTCGGCAAGCGGGAAACTGGACGAATCAGTGGGTGACCCTGCGCTCGGTGATCGGCGTCCTGGTCGATCTCGGGCGGTGCGAACAGGCGTCTCTGATCCTCGGTGCCACCCGGCGAGCACACGAGGTGGCCGGGTCCGATCCGTTCGGGAACGACGTCGGGCGACTTGGTTCCGTCGAGAATCGAATCCGAGCCGCGCTGGGCGAGGCGGCGACGGACGATCTCGTCGCGACCGGTGCCGCCACGGCTCCGTCCGATGTCGTCGACGTCGCCGTCACCTCGTTGCGGGCCGGGCGCGCACCGGCGGGGTCAGGTCGTCAGCTCGTAGAAGCGGAAGAAGCTGAAGTCCTCGATGGGTAGGACCGTCACGCCCGCGTAACCCGCGTCGTGCGCGTACCGACGCAGCGTCGACGGTCGGAACACCGTGCCGGTGGCCGCAGACGGTGGTGAACTCATCGAGTCCGGCAGACACACCAGCAACGAGAACCCGTACATGATCTTGTCGAGATCGTCTGCGGGACCGTCGAACTCGTCGGATACGGCTTCGTCCATGACGATCAGCGAAGCTCCGGGCGCCAGTGCGCGCCGGACCGCGGCGAGGACCTCGACCGGCCGCGGCATGTCGTGTAGGCACTCGAACGCGAAGGCGGCGTCGAACGGGCCGTGCGCCGCGGCCTCGTCGCCGTCGGCGACGAGGAACGTCACGCGGTCGGTGACACCCGCCGCCTCGGCATGCGCACGGGCCATCCGTACCGACGCCTCGTCGACGTCGAGCCCGATGAAGGTGGCCTCCGGGTAGGCCCGCGCGAGTGCGATGGTCGAGTGGCCCGCTCCGAACCCGACGTCGGCGATCCGCGCCCCGGGCCGGGACAACCGCTCGTGCAGGGCTTCGACACCCGCCAGCGCGGGCGCGAGGCGTGCGTCGAACCAGGGCCGGTTGAGATCGGCCTGGCACTCTCGCGCGTCGGCGCCCAGGGTTTCCCAGCTCACGCCCCCACCGTTCCGGTAGGCATCGAGCAACTCCGGCAGATGGCGTGCCGACGCTGCGAACATGCGGGGGAGGGCGCCGAGGTACGACAGGCTGGTGGTGTCGGTGAGTACCTCGGCGACGCCCGGCGAGATCGCGAAGGTGTGCGGCCGGGTGGTCAGGTCCGCGTCGAGAATGCCGAAGGCGCTCTGCATCTCCAGCCATTCCCGGGCATAGCGTGCGTTGGTGTCGGTTCGTTCGGCCAACCCGTCGGCGGTGAGGGGTCCCGATTCGGCCAGGCATCGGTACCACCCGAGGCGCTCGCCGAGGTACACGCTCATGGTCTCGGCGGTGGCGAGCGTCGAACCGAAGAGTCGTTCGGCGAACTCGTCGGCGCTCGGTGCTGGTCGGTCGGTGGAGGATCTCAGTGTTTCGGTCATGCCCAGATCATCGGGCCGTGGGCTCTCAAGTCACTCTCATCGTGATCTCGGAGTTCTTCACCCGGTGCCGGTGGGACGCGCTCGTCGCCGTGGCGACGACGTGGGTCACAACCTTCGACGACCCCGGGTCCGAAGACCCTGCTTGGGTAACCTGAGCGCCGTGGGCGACCAGACTTGCCGATGCGGTCACGACCGATCGGCTCACGAGCACTACCGGACGGGTACGGATTGCGCGCTCTGCGGCGAGCGGTCCTGCCCGCGGTTCCGTCCGGACTCCCGGCTTCGTCGGCTACTCGGCGCGTTGCCGGGCCGACGGGGGAACGGCGGCTCCTCCGTCTGACTCCGCAGCGCGATCAGCAGGCCCGCCCCGCGAGCACGACGTCGGTTCCCGCATCTGGGTCCCAGCGTCGCAGTGCGGTGAACTCGCCGACGATCTCGGCGCGGATGTCGAGGATGTCGAAGGCGCGGACGAGCTGTTCGGCGTCCATCCGCCGCGCGAGGGTGACGTGCGGGGTCCACTGCCCGGGAACGGTGTGCGCGAATGGCATTCGGCGACCATCGGTCGAGGCTGTCGGCGTGTCGGCCGGCTCGGGGTCGACGAACTCGGCGGACAGTCGCGAGACCTGGGCGTGGACCGACAGTAGTTCGCTCGACGGCACCACGAGCCGCGCGAGCGTGGATCGTCGACCGCCGCCGAAGACGATCGGAGCGCCGAGCCGCATGCCCACCGGCAGGCGCATGGCGACTGCGGCCAGTGCCGCATCGGCGTTCCCGTCGATCCGGGACGCGGCCACCAGCGTCACGTGGGGCCGATTCGTCGGCGACGCGACGCGACCCTGATGGGGGAGTCCGGCTGCGGCGAGGGCGTCCCATTCGGCCCGAACCTGCTGGTCGGACGAGTCGTCGAGGAGGAGTTCGAGTGAGTGCGCCACGTGGGGATCGTCTCATTTCCCGCCGGGCCGCACGTCCTGGCGGCCTCGTGAGACGAGCCATTTGCCCAGCACAATGCCGCTGGAGTAGGCTTCTACACGCGCGTGTGCCCGATGACGCGCGGTTCGCACCTGCCCTGACCGGTGACAGGCCGGTCCAGGTGGTGTCGATCAACAGAGCTTTGCAGAATCGTACCTACTACACACCTGTCCGGAGCAACTCAACATATGTCGTCCCCCACGATCACCTCGCCGCAAGTAGCCGTCAATGACATCGGCACTGCCGAGGACTTTCTCGCCGCCATCGACTCCACGATCAAGTACTTCAACGATGGCGACATCGTGGAAGGCACCATCGTCAAGGTCGACCGGGACGAGGTTCTGCTCGACATCGGTTACAAGACCGAAGGCGTCATCCCTTCTCGCGAACTGTCGATCAAGCACGACGTCGACCCCAATGAGGTCGTCAACGTCGGTGACGAGGTCGAAGCCCTGGTCCTCACCAAGGAGGACAAAGAAGGCCGTCTGATCCTCTCCAAGAAGCGTGCGCAGTACGAGCGGGCTTGGGGCACCATCGAGGAGCTCAAGGAGAAGGACGAGGCCGTCAAGGGCACCGTCATCGAGGTCGTCAAGGGCGGCCTGATCCTGGACATCGGCCTGCGCGGCTTCCTCCCGGCATCGCTCGTGGAGATGCGCCGCGTCCGCGATCTGCAGCCGTACATCGGCAAGGAGATCGAGGCCAAGATCATCGAACTCGACAAGAACCGCAACAACGTGGTCCTGTCGCGTCGCGCATGGCTCGAGCAGACCCAGTCCGAGGTCCGCAGCGAGTTCCTGCACCAGCTGCAGAAGGGCCAGGTCCGCAAGGGCGTCGTGTCCTCGATCGTCAACTTCGGTGCGTTCGTCGATCTCGGCGGCGTCGACGGTCTGGTCCACGTCTCGGAGCTGTCCTGGAAGCACATCGATCACCCGTCCGAGGTCGTCGCCGTCGGCGACGAGGTCACCGTCGAGGTCCTCGACGTCGATCTGGACCGCGAGCGTGTGTCGCTGTCGCTCAAGGCAACTCAGGAAGATCCCTGGCGCCAGTTCGCCCGCACCCACGCCATCGGCCAGATCGTGCCGGGCAAGGTCACCAAGCTGGTGCCGTTCGGTGCGTTCGTCCGGGTCGACGAGGGCATCGAGGGTCTGGTCCACATCTCCGAGCTGGCCGAGCGCCACGTCGAGGTGCCGGATCAGGTCGTCGCCGTCGGTGACGACGCGATGGTCAAGGTCATCGACATCGACCTGGAGCGTCGTCGGATCTCGCTGAGCCTGAAGCAGGCCAACGAGGACTACACCGAGGAGTTCGACCCCTCGAAGTACGGCATGGCCGACAGCTACGACGAGCAGGGCAACTACATCTTCCCCGAGGGCTTCGACGCCGAGACCAACGAGTGGCTCGAAGGCTTCGAGAAGCAGCGTGAGGCATGGGAGGCCCGGTACGCCGAGGCCGAGCGTCGCCACAAGATGCACACCGCCCAGATGGAGAAGTTCGCCGCTGCTGCCGCCGAGGCCGCCAACGCCCCGACCGACTACTCGTCGGCGTCGGAGAGCCGTGGCGGATCGTCGTCGAGCAGCAGCTCGACCGGCGGATCGTCGGCCGGCGGTTCGCTGGCCAGCGACGAGCAGCTCGCCGCACTGCGTGAGAAGCTGTCGGGCAACGCCTGACACGCCTCGCTCACCGAGCACGATGAAGAAGCCCTTCCGGGAAACCGGGAGGGCTTCTCTCGTCTGGTGCCGACGGTCAGTCGGGCGCCCCGGTGCGACGCCGAGCACTCCAGTAGTCCCGGGCGTCGAAAGTCGTCAGGGCCGCCCACCGCAGCGGCATCTGGCGCGGTGGTCCATCGGCGTGGTCCGCGCCACGGGCGACTCCGCTGAGCCGTGCCTCGAAGTCGCGTAGGCGGAGGGCCAGCGAGGGCTCCCGATCGACGGCCGCGGCGAGGGCATAGAGCGTGGCGAGGATGTGCAGGCACCGGTCGCCGCGGGCGCGGCAGGAGCAGTCGGCGACCTCGAGAACCGGTGACGACCACGACGCCGCTTCGACGAGGCGACGGTGCATGTCGTCGGTCGGTTCGGTGGACTCGCCGAGCACCTCCCGCAGCGTCGTCGCGGTCGCCGGGGACATGGCATCGAACTCGAGATGTGCCATCGACGCCTCGCCGCCACGCTGCACCAGACCGCTGACCGAACGTCCGTCGACGGTGAGCGTGACGCCGCCGTTGCGGGCGACACTGCGGGCTCGTGGTGCCGAGGCGTTGGGGCCACGCGCCGAGATCGGCTCGGCGAGCCGGACGATCTCGGCGCCCCAGCGGGTGAACCCGAATTCGGCAGGAGTGCTGGTCATCGCGCCTCCCGGTGACGCCGCAGGATGTCCATCAACCGCTCGTCGTCGAGGCCGGTCAGCTCGGTGAGAGCGGACGTGTCGTCCGCGTGCGCGCCGAGCGCGGACTTGCGCCGGTGCAGGCGATCGATGTGCTCTTCGAGGGATGTGGCCGAGGTGAGGGTGGTGATCGTGACGGGACGTTCCTGGCCGATTCGGTGCACGCGGTCGGACGCCTGGGCCTCGACTGCCGGGTTCCACCAGCGGTCGAAGTGGATGACGTCGCAGGCGCGCGTGAGGGTGAGTCCGACGCCGCCCGCCTTGAGGCTCATGACCATCAGCCCGGGGCCATCGCCCGACTGGAAGGCGGCGACGAGTTCGTCGCGACGGCTTGCGGAGAAACCGCCGTGGAAGAACGGTGCCTCGACCGCCAGTTGTTCGGCGAAGTGCCGGACGAGGAGTTCACCGGTTTCCCGGTACTGGGTGAAGACGAGCGTGGGGGAGCCGGTACGCAGGTTGTCACTGAGGATCTCTGTGCACACGTCGAGCTTGCCCGAGCGTCCCGCGAGCACCCGGGTGTCGCCGGTGACGAGGCCGGGATGGTTGCAGATCTGCTTGAGCCGGGTGAGTGTGGCGAGAATCCGTCCGTGTCTTTCGAATCCGTCGCCGAAGCCGGTGTCTTCCAGGCGCGCGAGGTGAGCGTCGTAGAGCTGCGCCTGTTCGTCGGTCAGATCGACGAGCACCGGATTGGCGATCTTCGGCGGCAGCGCCGACGCCACGCGGGACTTGGTGCGCGCCAACATCACCGGCGCGACCGCCACCCGAAGTCGTCGCAGCGCGCCGGCGTCGCCGTCGTCCACGGCTTTGGTGAAGCGCCGCCGGAACACCGCCCGGTGAGGAAACAATGCGGGCGCGACGACCCGGAGAATCGCCCAGAGGTCGTCGAGACTGTTCTCGATGGGAGTGCCGGTCAACGCGACGTGAGTCCGGGCGTCGACGGTGCGCGCCGCGCGTGACACCTGGGTGCGCGGGTTCTTCAGGGCCTGCGCCTCGTCGAACACGGCTGTGGCCCAGTCGAATCGACGTAGATCGGCGATGCTCAGTCGCAGTCTCCCGTAGGAGATCACGGTGATCGAACCGGGCCCGTCCGGCGCGTGCTCGAGGGGGCCGGTGTACACCTTCAGATCGGGCGCGAAGCGGGCCACCTCGTGACTCCAATTGGTCACGAGGCTGGTCGGGCAGACGATGAGCTGTGGTCCCTCGTGCGCCCGAAGCGTCAGCAGTCCGATCGCCTGGACGGTCTTGCCCAGTCCCATCTCGTCGGCCAGCACGGCACCGCCGGTGACCTCCGCGGTCCGGGCCAGCCAGGCGACACCCCGAATCTGATACGGCCGCAGGCGGGCTCGCAGAGTGTCTCGCAGTATGTCCTCGGCGGCGAGACACTCCTGCAGCGCTGTACGGGCGAAGTCCGCAGTCGTCATCGCCGTTCCGGTGGGATCGATCTCGGCGTGTGCGGCGAGCGGCAATGGTGTCGCGGAGTCGCCGGCGAGTATGCGCCGCCAGGCCTCGACCGACTCAGCGACTCGGCTCGGATCACCCGCGTCGCACGCGGCCAGGAGTGCCGGGGGGTCGACGAGTTCGCAGCGGACGTCGCGAACGACGAGGTCGCGGCCGTCAGGGACCGCGAGACGGCAGGTGTCCGATAGGTTTCCGGCGTCGGACTGGTGGGAAGACCAGAGCGCGAACTGGTGCAGGTCCGGCAGATACGTGGCCTGAGTGGGCAGTGGACGCTCCTCTTGGTACGGTGTACGGAGTTATTACTCAGTACACCGTACGGGAAAGGCATCGCCGTGTCGACCGCAGATGATGCACGCACGCTGGTCCGACTGCTCTGGCGGGCCGAGGCCGGAGATGACGGTCCGCGGCGGGGGCCGCGGCAGCGGGTGTCGGTCGACGACATCGTGACGGCGGCGATCGACCTCGCGGACGAGCGCGGGCTCGGTGCCGTCTCGATGCGCGCCCTGGCCGCCGAACTCGGCGTCGGGCCGATGAGTCTGTACACCTACGTGCCGACGCGTGACGTGCTGGTGGCGCTCATGATCGATCACGTGACAGCACGGACTCCGATGCCAGCGCCGGCACCGACCGTCGTCGAGTCCCTGGCGGAAGTCGCGCGCGCGCTGCGTGCCGAGTGTCTCGACCACCCATGGCTGCTGGCGGCCTCGCCGTGGGGCCAGGTGCTGGGCCCGCACCGCCTGGCCCGGTACGAGCGGCAGCTCGAACTGCTCGAGGCGACCGACATCTCGGATGTGCAGCGGGACCACATCATCGCACTGCTCGGTGCTTTCGTGGCCGGCAACGCCCGCGAGGCGGTCGGGGAGCGGACGGCCGCCGAGGAATCCGGGATGAGCGACGCGCGATGGTGGGAGATCGTCGGTCCTGAACTCGCGGCGGTCATCCCCGATGGTGCGTACCCCCTGTCGGATCGGGTCGGCAGTGCGGTCGGAGAGATCCATCAGGCGCCCGGCGCCCCCGATGACGCCTTCGAATTCGGACTCGCCCGCGTGCTCGACGGGTTGCGGCCGTTGCTGGCCTGATGCCGGGGTGTTCGCGAGGAGCGGCCGTTGCGGGCCACCACCATCCCATGCGTTGTTGACAATGATTTTCATATCCATGTTCACTGTTCGGGTGTTTGCACAACGGACAAAACTGACCCGCTCTCTCGCGTTTCTCACCGCCGCGTCATTCGCGCTCGTCGCTTGCGGGAGCGAGGATTCGAGCGAATCCGCGCCCGCCTCCAGCTCGGCCGCGGCCGTCGAGCAGCAGAGCGCCACGCCGCGCCTCGCGCTCAGCTACGACGGCGGCATCCTGGTCCTCGACGCAGAGTCGTTGGAGCAGGTCGCCGACCTCCCGATCGACGGCTTCATCCGACTCAACAGCGCCGACAACGGCCGCAATGTGTTCGTCTCGGAGTCGGACGGGTTCCGGGTTCTCGACATGGGTACCTGGACGCGTCAACACGGCGACCATGGTCACTACTACACGACGACACCGGCCCTCACCGACATGACGTTCGGCGGTGAAGAGCCGGGACACGTTGTGCCGCACGACTCCCGGGTCGCCCTCTTCACCGACGGCACGGGCCAGGTCGACATCGTCGAGCCCGCCGAGCTCCTGCGCGGCAACCCGGCGTCGACCTCGTTCACACTTCCCGAGCCGCACCACGGGGTCGCGGTGTTCCGTGAGGACGGTACGGTCGTCGTCACCGTCGGAAACGAGGACTCGCGCAGCGGGATTGCGATCCTCGACCCCGAGCGCAAGGAGATCGTGCGTAACGACCAGTGCCCGGGTGTGCACGGTGAGGCCGCCGGCGCCGACGGAGTCCTCGCTTTCGGTTGCGAGGACGGACTGCTCATCGTGAACGGGAACGACATCCGCAAGGTCGAGAGCCCCGACGAGTACGGCCGCATCGGCAACCAGGCCGGCAGCGAGGAGTCCCCGATCATCCTCGGCGACTACAAGTCCGATCCGGATGCCGAACTCGAACGGCCGACCCGGTTCTCGCTCACCGACACCCGCACCGGTCAGCTCCGGCTCGTCGATCTCGGCACCTCCTACAGCTTCCGGTCCATCGAGCGCGGTCCCGGCGGGTCCGCCGTGGTCTTGGGAACCGACGGTGCCCTACACGTCTTCGACGCCGACACTGCGGCCAAGACCGCCACGATCCCCGCCATCGGCGCATGGACCGAACCCGACGAGTGGCAGTCCCCGATGCCGAACGTCGTGGTGCAGGAGGGCATCGCCTACGTCAGTGACCCGGCGGCCAAGAAGATCGTCGCCGTCGATCTGAACAAGAACGAGAAGGTCGGCGAGGCGGACCTGCCGCACGAGACCATCGAACTGGCGGCCGTCACCGGCTAATCCATCAACCCGAGGAGACCTCGTCTCGACGTCGTGACCCGCTGAGGGTCATCGCGCGAGACGGGGTCTCTCGTGTCTGCGGGGGCCTTCCAACGTGTCGCAGACGGATTTGTCAGACTGGTGGGCGTGATCAGGCTTGGGCTGACCGGTGGCATCGGGGCCGGCAAATCGACTGTGGCAAAGACGTTCGTCGAGCGGGGCGCGTACATCATCGACGCGGACAAAGTCGCCCGGGAGGTGGTCGAGCCGGGATCCGAGGGTCTGGCTGCGCTCGTCGAGGCGTTCGGTCCGGACATCCTGACAGCCGACGGGAGTCTCGATCGTCCGGCTCTCGCGGCGAAGGCCTTCGTCGACGACGAGTCGAGGCTGACGCTCAACGGCATCACCCACCCGCTCATCGGGGCGCGGACTCAGGCCATGCTCGACGACGCACCGGCCGACGCGATTGTGGTGCAAGACATCCCGCTGCTGGTCGAGAACCACACGGCGCCGTTCTTCCATCTGGTCGTGATCGTGTTCGCCGAGGCCGACGTGCGGTTGCACCGGCTGACGACCATGCGGGGTGTTGCCGAGGCCGATGCCCGTGCCCGCATCGCCGCGCAGGCGACCGACGAGCAGCGTCGTGCCGTGGCCGACGTATGGCTGGACAACTCGGGCGCCCCCGAGGAACTGGCGGCATCGGCCGCCCGGGTCTGGGACGAGCGCCTCGTGCCGCTCGAGTTGAACGTCCGCGAGCGTCGCGTCGCCGAGTCGGTGCCCGGACTCGTGGCAGCAGAACCGAATCCCGATGGTCCGTCCGCGCGTCTGGTGAACCGATTGTGGGCGCTCGCCGGCGAACTGGCCACCGCGGTCGACATCGTCGACCCGGCGGCGGTCGAGTTGCGGGTGACCGCACGTGACGCCGGCGCCGCGGAGGGCTTGGCGGATCGTCTCGCCGACGGTGGATTCGCACCGGCCGGACCGGATCAGTACGGGTCCTGTGACCCGGGGCGGCCTGCCACGGTGCGGGTCGTCACACGCTGACCGGCGGTTGGCACAAAAACTGACTACAAACGTTACCAAAATCGGCACATGCCGCCCCGTCCGCTGCTAACTTGTGAGTCGCACGCCCCCGCGGTGGGGGTGGTCGCTGAGGACGAAGCCCAGGAGTGGAGCACAGCATGGTCGGTCGGGGAAGTCGGAGTCGCGCGCGGATTGCCAGTGGCGCAATAGCTTTTGGTGCAGTTGCGTGCGCAAGCGTGGCGCTGGCCGCGCCGGCGGAGGCGGCGCTGCAGGGCATCGCGGTGGACACTCTTCCGGGTTACGGCTCGTCGGCCAACGGCTCGTTCAACTACGGGGTGTACGGCGCGGGATGTTCCTACACACTGTCGGTTCTCGTCAGCGATCCGCGTTCGGCGAAGTCGAATCTGAAGGTCACCCTGGTGGGCGCCGGGCGCACGGTCACGATCTACGACCAGAAGCCCACGAGTGTCGAGATCCGGCCCAAGTGGCGGCCGTCGACGCCGGGCCGCTACCTGCTGAAGGCGACCCTCGATGGAGTCGAGAAGTCGAGGGCGGTCACGGTGGGCACCGGCGTCCAGCTCCCGGACTTCATCCGTAACGGATCCTGTTTCGTGCTACCGACGTACTGATCTACCGGCCTGGCCGTGGCGACGGTGGTCGTGGTCGCGAAAGGCCACCGCGCCACCCGCCGCGGCGTCGAGCCAGGCCTGTATGTCGTTGCCGTGTTCCGCCGCACCGACGAGTGCACGCGTGGCGATCTCGACGGCTTCGACGCACTGCGCGGTGTCGAGCAAACCGTCACGGTGGGCCTCGAGCAGCTCGTCGGTGTCGAGCAGCAGGGGAGGGGTGCCCGGCACGTCGACGAGATCGAGGTACCAGTCCTCGGCATGCCACCGGCCGTCGTCGTCGGGGCCGGCGAACCGGCCCACATCCAGGTACAGGCGCTGCCCTTCGCGGTAGCCGCCCTGGTAGTGGAAGATGTTGGCGCGCAACCCCAAAGCGGGTAGCAGCCATGACTCCAGGTGGTCGAATCTGGGGTGCCCGGGAGCGTGGCGCGACATGTACAGCCCGAAGTCGGTGACGCGATACTCCTCGACCTCCCGGACGAATCCCTTGTTGTCGGTGTTCGTCATCGCCGGGACGTCGAAGACCTCGCGTTTCGGCGGGTGCAGCGGGTGCGGTGCTGACCCGGGGTCGGCGGTGCGCCCGCCATCGCTCGTCATGCTTTGAATCTAGCCAGCCTCACCGACGATCTCAGGGTGAAAGCCCGAGTTCTCACCGATGCGTCCGACCGCCGGTCCGCGGGATGGTCGGAACATGAGGACTTTCGTCGCCGAACGGGGCCGTGCTGTGGCCCGCGAACGAATCACAGCGCGGCCGACCGTCAAGCGCGCACGGCACGTGCTGCTGTGGATACACGTGCTCTCGTCCGTCTGTTGGATGAGCCAGGCGCTCGCGATGGCGGTTCTGATGCTGAATCCCGGGGACGGGGGCGCGGTCGCCGCGCACGTCCTCGACACCACGGTCCTGGTGGTCTCTGCCAATGTGTCCGCGATGTCGGGATTCCTGCTGTCCGCGACGACGCCCTGGGGCTTCTTCCTCCACTGGTGGGTTCTCGTGAAGTTCGCGATCACGGTGAGCCAGCTCGTCGTCGGGATCGCGGTGCTCTCACCAGCTCTCGACTCGGCGGCGCGCGCCCGTGAAGTCGCGTCGGCCGGCTTGCTCGCGTCGACGGTCCTGATGGCCACGTTGATCGCGTTCCAGGCCTGGCTGTCGATCGCGAAACCGTGGTCGCGCGTGCCGCGCCGGACCCGCGGCAAGGCGCCGGTTCCAGGGACGGCGGTCCGGGTCGCGGCGCCCGTCGCGCTCCTCGCCGACGTCGGGGTGTTCGTCGTCGTCGGTCAACCCATCCCGCTGTGCTCGGTACTCGTGCTCGTCGCCGCGCTCATCGGACGCCGGTCCGCGGGAACATCGATGTCATAGGTCGCGTTTACCCTGGCACTATGGCTTTTGCAGCAGAACGCCCCGTCATCGCGCACTCGGAGTTCCGGCCGGTCGGCGAGATCGAGCGGACCGATGCCCGCCTGCAGGTCGTCAGCGAGTACGAACCGGCCGGCGACCAGCCCGCCGCCATCGAAGACCTCACCCGCCGGATCAAGGCCGGGGAGAAGGACATCGTCCTCCTCGGCGCGACCGGCACCGGAAAGTCGGCGACCACGGCCTGGCTCATCGAGCAGGTCCAGCGCCCGACGCTCGTGATGGCGCCGAACAAGACGCTCGCGGCGCAGCTCGCGAACGAACTGCGCGAGATGCTGCCCAACAACGCCGTCGAGTACTTCGTCTCGTACTACGACTACTACCAACCAGAGGCGTACATCGCGCAGACCGACACCTACATCGAAAAGGACTCGTCGATCAACGACGACGTCGAGCGCCTACGTCACTCGGCGACGTCGAGCCTGCTGTCGCGACGCGACGTGGTCGTCGTCGCCTCGGTGTCCTGCATCTACGGCCTCGGTACGCCGCAGTCCTATCTCGACCGGTCCGTCGAGATCGAGGTCGGTCAGGAGATCGATCGCGACGCCCTGCTGCGACTGCTCGTCGACGTCCAGTACACGCGCAACGACATGTCGTTCACCCGCGGCAGCTTCCGGGTGCGCGGGGACACGGTCGAGATCATCCCGTCCTATGAGGAACTGGCTGTGCGCATCGAGTTCTTCGGCGACGAGGTCGAGTCGCTGTACTTCCTGCATCCGCTGACCGGTGACGTGGTGCGCCAGGTCGACTCGCTGCGCATCTTCCCGGCCACCCATTATGTTGCCGGGCCCGAGCGCATGGAGAAGGCGATGGCGAGCATCGAGCGCGAGCTCGAGGAACGACTCGCCGAGCTGGAGGGCAAGGGCAAGCTGCTGGAGGCCCAGCGTCTGCGCATGCGCACCACCTACGACCTGGAGATGATGCGTCAGGTCGGGTTCTGCTCGGGCATCGAGAACTACTCGCGCCACATCGACGGCCGAGCCGCGGGGAGCGCGCCGGCCACGCTCATCGACTACTTCCCGGACGACTTCCTCCTCGTCATCGACGAGTCGCACGTGACGGTGCCCCAGATCGGCGGCATGTACGAGGGCGACATGTCGCGCAAGCGCAACCTCGTCGAGTACGGATTCCGGTTGCCTTCGGCGGTCGACAACCGACCGCTCACATGGGACGAGTTCGTCGACCGCATCGGACAGACCGTCTATCTGTCCGCGACTCCCGGGCCCTACGAACTGGGCCAATCCAACGGCGAGTTCGTCGAACAGGTGATCCGTCCGACGGGACTCGTGGACCCGCAGGTCGTGGTGAAACCCACCAAGGGCCAGATCGACGATCTGGTCCATGAGATCCGTGAGCGAACCGATCGCGACGAGCGCGTCCTGGTGACCACCCTGACCAAGAAGATGGCCGAGGATCTCACCGATTACCTGCTCGAACTCGGTATCCGCGTCCGGTACCTGCACTCGGAGGTCGACACCCTGCGTCGTGTCGAACTGCTCCGCCAGCTGCGGTCCGGTGATTACGACGTCCTGGTCGGCATCAACCTGCTCCGCGAGGGTCTCGACCTGCCCGAGGTCTCGCTCGTCGCGATTCTCGACGCCGACAAGGAGGGCTTCCTGCGGAGCACCACGTCGCTCATCCAGACGATCGGTCGCGCGGCCCGCAACGTGTCCGGCGAGGTCCACATGTATGCGGACAAGATCACCGATTCGATGCGCAACGCCATCGACGAGACCGAGCGGCGTCGCGAGAAGCAGATCGCGTACAACAAGGCGAACGGCATCGATCCGAAGCCGCTGCGCAAGAAGATCGCCGACATCCTGGACCAGGTCTACAAGGAAGCCGAGGACGAGGCCGTGGCGGTCGGCGGTTCCGGACGCAACTCCAGCCGCGGACGCCGCGCACAGGGTGAGGTGTCGAAGGCCGGTAGTTCGGGGGTCATCGAGAAGCGTGACGTGTCGATGATGCCCCGCGCCGAGCTCGCCGACCTCGTGTCGCAACTCACCGATCAGATGATGAGTGCCGCTCGGGATCTGCAGTTCGAACTCGCCGGACGACTCCGCGACGAGATCGCCGATCTGAAGAAGGAGATGCGAGGGATGGACGCGGCCGGGATCAAGTGACGTCTGTTCGGGGTGGCAGCGTCGGGTTCACGATGTGCCGATCACCACGAACGGGGGACAGACGTGCCCGTGGCACACTAATGTCCCCGTGCAGGACCCCTGCATTGTGGGTATACGCGATGACGCCTCGCTGATGGGCAGCGAGGCGAATTCATGTCGAGAGGTTGGGATGAGCTCTTACGAAACCGTCGTCGTCGGAACGGACGGCTCCGAGTCGTCGATGAAGGCTGTGGAGCGTGCGGGTGCACTCGCGGGCGACGCTCAGTTGGTGATCGCGTGCGCGTACTTCCCGAACGAGCGCGGAGCCGGAGACGCCGCGGATGTCCTGAAAGACGAGGCGTACCAGGTCACCGGATCGACGCCGACCGAGGAGATCCTGCGAACCGCGAAGGAACGGGCCACCAAGGCCGGTGCGTCGAACGTGGTGCAGCGCCCGGTCAAGGGTGCTCCGGTCGACGCGCTCCTGCAGTTGGTGAGCGACGTCAAGGCCGATCTTCTCGTCGTGGGCAATCGCGGCCTGAATTCGATCGCCGGGCGGCTCCTCGGATCGGTTCCCGCCGATGTGGCCCGCAAGTCGGCGTGCGACGTGCTGATCGTCCACACCACCGGATAGTCGGCGAAGGGTTTCCCACCGGTGCGTTCGCACCGATGGGGTCCTGCTCAGATGTCCCCGTCTCCGCGGACGGCCGGAAATGCTCCGGCACGTCCGAGGAGTGCGGGGACATTCTTGTCGAGGGCCCGGCCCAGCCACGCGGCGGCGTCGATCAGCCCCTGCATGTCGACACCCGTGCTGACCTCGGACCGATCGAGTGCGTAGACGAGATCCTCGGACGCGATGTTGCCGGTCGCCGCGGGAGCGAACGGACACCCACCGAATCCGCCGACACTGGCGTCGATGGCGCCGGCCCCCGAATCGAGCGCGGTCAGAGCATTCGCGTAACCGGTGTTCCGCGTGTTGTGGAAATGCCAGCGCTGTGGAATACCGGGCGCACGCTCCGCCGTGCGGGCGGCGAGATCGCGGACCTGCGCCGGAACCCCGACGCCGATCGTGTCGGCGAGAGCGATCTCGTCCGGGGCGGCCTGATCGGTCAACCGCGCCACGATGTCGGAGATCCGGCGCGGGTCGACCTCGCCCGTGAACGGGCAGCCGAACGCGACCGCGATGGTCACCGTCGTCGCGAGGCCGGCCGCGCGCGCGTCGCGCACCACATCGACGGCCGCCGAAATGGTGTCCTCGACGCTGCAGCCCTGATTACGGTGGCTGAACGCCTCGGTGGCCACGACGACCGCGTTCACCTCGTCGACCGCGGAGGCGAGAGCGCGGTCGAGACCACGACGATTCAGGACGAGACCGATATAGGAGACACCGTCCACGCGGGGCACCCCGGCCATGACCTCCTCGGCGCCGGCCATCTGCGGTACGCGTTTGGGGTTCACGAAGCTCACCGCCTCGATCCGGCGCACGCCGGCGTCGACGGCCCGGGCGATGAACTCGATCTTCTCCTCGACGGAGAGCAGGGTCTGCTCGTTCTGCAACCCGTCCCGCGGGCCCACCTCGATCAACTGCACGTCTGACACCAGTCCGATCTTGCCCTGTCCGGCGCTGCGACTCCATCGATCGAGGCCCGCTCGCTTCGCTCCCGGCGCCGGTGCCCCATTCGGCCCGCTCGCTTCGCTCCCGGCGCCGGTGTCCATTCGGCCCGCTCGCTTCGCTCCCGGCGCCGGGCAATGCCATGTCCGAGATGTCGTTCTGCCCCGGTGTCGGTCGAACGACCGAATCCTACGGACCCGGAACCCCGCCATACGGTACGAGAGTGACCAGTGTGGCTCCACCGCACTCGGGTGATCCCATCTGTCACACCAGTTTTCGAACTCGTCTGATCGTCGGGAACGGCCGGTCGTGCGGGATGTATCACTTTCCGAAGCGGATGCGATGTACCGCGTATGATTCGTTGCTGTTCGACGATCGCTGCGGGGGGACGCGGGGGCGTCATCGTCGAGCGACCCAATCGCCGAAACCGACGTCGGACGACGCATGGATGACACTGTGTCCCACCGAGATGGGACTGGGGGAGACTGGCGCCCGGGGGCACCCCGCGCGCCTCGAGGGGCGGATCTACTGGATCTGACCGCGGCCCAACGCGCCATGTGGTTTGCCGAGAACCTGGTCGACGACCACTCGGTCACCGTCGCGCACTACCTCGACATCGTCGACGACGGACGCCCGTTCGATCGGGAGTTGTTCCGTCGGGGAGTACTGGAGGCGGCACGCGACCTGCAGACGGCGTACACGCGCGTGGTCGAGGTCGACGGCACGCCTCGGCAATACATCGACTTCTCTGTTCCGTTCGACGTGATCGACGTCGATCTGCGGACGCACCCGGATCCCGAAGCGGCAGCCGCCGACTGGATGCGCGCCGACCATCAGCGGTCCGTGGACCTGCTCGCCGATCCGGTCGCCGTCGCGGCCTTCATCCGGATCGCCGACGACCGGACGTACTGGTACATGCGCGGGCACCACATCGCGTTCGACGGATACGGCGCGCTGATGTGCCTGCACGAAGCGGTGGCGCGCTACAACGAGCACCGCGCACCGAATACTGCGGCGGAGGTCGCTGCCACGGTGCCGCCGCGAACCGGGCGCCGACCGGTCCGCCGCGCCAGCATCGCCGAGGTGGTCGCCGACGACGCCGCCTACCGGCAGAGCACGCGGTTCGAGAAAGACCGCGAATTCTGGCAGGAACGCGCCGCCGGGCTCCCCGAGCGGGTCAGCCTCGCTGCACACCCGGCCACCGCCGGCGTCCGCAACGAGACCGTCGTCTCCGCCGGGCTGCTCGGTCCCGAACTGGATGAGGCACTGCGTCGGTGCGCCCGGGACCTCGACGCCTCGGTTGCCGCCATCCTCACCGCCGCGTTCGCCGCGTTCCTCGCGCGCATGTCCGGCAGCGACGACATCGTCCTCAGTCTGCCGGTCACCGCACGGACGACAGCGCGCGTCCGGCACTCGGCCGGGATGGTCTCCAACATGTTGCCCCTGCGTGTGGACGGAATCTCCTCCGCGACGTGCGCCGACGTCGTCGCGGCGGTCAGCGCGGAGATCACCGCGGGTCTGCGCCATCAACGGTATCGATCCGAGGACATCAGGGCGGCAGCCGGTTTCGGTGATGCCCGCGGTACGTCGTTCGGACCGCTGGTCAACCTGTTGCTGTTCGACAAGCCGATCGTCATCGACGGCGCCCGCGTGCGCTATCACATGCTGTCCGCCGGTCTGGTCGAAGACCTGGTGATGAACGTCTTCGCGGCCGGCCCGGAGGCCCCGCTGGAAGTGGGTCTGCACGCGAACCCCACGCTGTACGGGTCGGCGGAACTCGAGGCGCACCGCGATCGCCTGCTCAACGTGCTCACACAGTTCGTCGCGCACCCCAACCGGCCGGTCACCGACCTCGACCTGCTGATGGCCGGGGAGTCGGCAACCCTGGAAGACCTCGGTTCCGGCGGGCCGGCCGTCGGCGTGGTCGGTGAGCACGTGCTGGCCGCCTTCGATCGCCAGGTCGAGTCGACGCCGGATGCGCCCGCGGTGACGTTCGGCGACACCACCCTCACCTACCGCGACTTCGCGCGTGCCTGCGACACATTCGCGGACCGGTTCACGAGTCTGGGCGCCCGGCGCGGCGATCGCATCGTCGTGGCACTGGACCGCTCGATCGAGCAGGTGTGCGCCGTGTATGCCGCGATCGGGCTGGGTGCGGCCTACGTGCCGGTCGATCCGGCCGAACCGGACGAGCGGCGACAGGCGATCATCGCCGCGGTCGAACCCGCACTGGTCGTCGACGCACACTTCGTCGCCGGTCTCGACTCCCCGCGTCGAGGTCCGACGGCATGGCCGCATCGGGAGACCCGGGTTCCGACTGATCTGGCCGCCTACGTCATCTTCACTTCGGGATCGACCGGGACGCCCAAAGGTGTCGAGATCGGTCATCGGGCGATCGAGCAACGCCTCGGGTGGATGCAGCACGGTCACCCGATCGCCGCGGGGGACGCCGTGCTGTACAAGACGCCGGCGACCTTCGACGTGTCGGTCTGGGAGTTGCTGTGGCCGTTGCGCGTCGGGGCGCGGATGGTGATCGCGATGCCCGGCGGACACCGCGATCCCGCGTACCTACGCGACCTCATCGCGCGCTCCGGCGTCACCGTCCTGCATTTCGTACCGTCCATGCTCGATGCCTATCTCGACGTGGTGCTCGGACCGGACCCCGGTGGTTCGACGACTCAGTCCGTCGACGACTTCGGCGGAACCGACACGGTGGCGCACGAACGGCTCTCCCTACCCGATCACGTGCGATGGGTGTTCACGTCGGGCGAGGCGCTGCCGGCCCGGCTCGCCCGGCGCGTACGGTCGACCACCCGTGCCGGACTGGTGAATCTGTACGGGCCGACCGAGGCGGCGATCGACGTGACCGCCCAGCGGGTCACGACGGATGGTCCGGTCGTTCCGATCGGACACCCGGTACCGGGGAACGAGGTGCGGGTCCTCGACGGCCGACTCCGTCCGGTTCCGGTCGGGGTCGCCGGCGAGTTGTATCTGGTGGGGCCGCAGCTGGCATCGTGCTACGTCGGTGCTCCGGGACTGACATCGGGCAGGTTCACGGCCGATCCGCGGGGGGACGTGGGTGCCCGGATGTACCGCACCGGGGATCTGGTCCGATGGACTGCCGACGGTGAACTGGAGTATCTGGGACGAACCGATCAGCAGATCAAGATCCGGGGTCAGCGCGTGGAACCCGGCGAGGTGGAGGCGGTGATCGCCGCGATCCCGGGCGTCGACGCGGTAGCGGTCGTCGCCCGCCGCGATCTCGGGCCCGCACCCGTTCTCGTCGCCTACCTCCGTGCTCGCCGGGATGGGTCCGTGCCCGACTCCCGCGCCGATCGTGATGCCGGTGACACCCGGCAACTGCTCGACGCCGACGCTGTGCGCGCGCACTGCCGACGGCGACTCCCCGGACACATGGTTCCGCCTGGGATCGTCTTCCTCGACGCGTTTCCCACCACCCGGTCGGGCAAGCTGGACACACGCGCGCTGCCGGTTCCCGTACTCGGCTCCACCGCAACGAGTTTCCGGACGCCGCAGACCCCGGTCGAGCGGGCGATCGTGTCGCTGGTGGAGGAGGCGTTGGACCGTGAGGGGGTCAGCGTCTCGGACAATCTCTTCGCTTTGGGTGCGGATTCGTTGCTCGCCGCCCGGATGGTGGCCCGCGCACGTGTCGACCACGGGCTGGGGATCGCCCTGACCGACGTCTTCGACGCGGTCGACCTCGCCGATCTCGCGTCACGCGCCGTGGTCGTCCCGCAGTCCGACAGGTCCGCCCCGACCCGGTCGCAACCACCACGTCCGGCGCGAATCCCGCTGTCGCAGGCGCAGACCCGGTTGTGGTTCATCAACAGGATGTCGCCGGCCGAGTCGACCTATAACATGGCGGGCGCGCTGCGCCTGGCGCACGCGCTGGACGCCGATGCCATGCACCGGGCGGTCCGGGATGTCGTGGACCGGCACGAGATCCTGCGCACGGTGTTCCCGGTCGTCGACGGCGAACCCGAGCAGCGAATCCTGGACTCGCGCACGGCTGCCGATCTTCTTGCCGGCGGGACACACGTTGAGCTCGTCGCCGGGAGCGCAGCGAGCGGGACACATGTCACTGTCGCCGGGAGCGCAGCGAGCGGGACACATGTCACTGTCGCCGGGAGCGCAGCGAGCGGGACACATGTCACCGACGCCGGAGACGATGTGGACGTGGCGATCTCCGCCATCACCGACGTGGGCTTCGATCTGGCCGAGGAGATCCCATTCCGGTACCGCCTGGTGACCGGACATCCGGATGGCGACATCGTCGTGCTGGTCCTTCATCACATCGCGGCCGACGGGCACTCGCTCCGGCCGCTGCTGCGAGATCTGATGACCGCGTACGACAGTCGACGCGCGGGTGCGGAACCGGATCTCGCGCCGTTGCCGATGCAGTACGCCGATGTCGCCGTCGAGCGCGCCGAGACGCTCGGAACGCCGGATGCGCCGTCGTCGCTTCTGGTCGAGGGCCTGGAGTTCTGGCGGGCGGAGTTGGTTGGCGCGCCGGATCTGCTGCAGTTGCCCACCGATCGGCCGCGTCCGCGGGTGATGTCGAGCCGCGGAGCGCATGTGGACACCGTGCTCGGGACGGGCCTGACCGCGGGGATCCGGCAGCTCGCGAGATCGTTGGCGGTCACCCCGTTCGCGGTGTTCCAGTCCGCCCTCGCGATCACCTTGGGTCGGCTGGCCGCGACCGACGACGTGAGTATCGGGACCGCGGTCGCCGGCCGCGACGATCCGGCGCTCGCCGACCTGGTCGGCATGTTCGTCAACACCGTCGTGCTGCGAACGACCCTGCAACCCGGGGACACCGTCGCCGACTTCGTCACCGCCGCGCATCGCCGCTGCGCGCGCGCGATGAGCCGCGCCGACGTCCCGTTCGAACGGGTCGTGGACGCTGTCGCGCCACAACGGTCGCCGTCGCACTCGCCGCTGTTCCAGGTCGCGCTGACGGTTCAACCCGATCAGTTGGCCGAGCTCGCCCGATGGGCCGGGTCCGCAGAGGTCCTCGATGCCCGGGTACCGTCCGCGAAGTACGACGTGACCGTGTCGGTCACCGACCGCACCGACCGTTACGACGTCGAATTCGCCTATGCAACCGACCTTTTCGACGACGCTACGGTGCGTGACATGGCGCGGCGGCTGGAGTTCGTCCTGGAGCAGATGGTGCACGAGTCGTCGCGGAGCATCGGTGCGATCGACCTGCTCCGCCCGGACGAGATGCGTACCCTGGCGGCGCCGGCCCGGGGATCGCGTCCCGAGCAGACCCTCGCAACCCTGCTGACGCGCGGTCTCGCGAGCGCCGACCCCGGCGCCCCTGCCCTGCTCGGGGAGAGCGCGGTCCGCTGGTCCGAGGTGACAACCACGACCAATCAGATCGCCCGCGTCCTGATCGAACGCGGCATCGGCCCAGGCGACGTCGTCGCGGTGAGCATCCCGCGCTCGCCTCGGTCGGTCCTGGCCGTACTGGGCGTGGCCATGAGCGGCGCCGCCTTCGTGATGATCGACTCCCGTCTGCCCGCCGCCCGCCGTTCGGCGATGCTCGCCGACAGCGGCGCGGTTCTGGTCATCACGGCGGATCCCGCCACCACGGACAACGCCGGGTCCTCGGCGACCCGATCCACGGTCGCGGAGCTGGTTCTCGATGACCTCGAGGTGGATCTGGGCATCGCCGGACGGCCGACGCACCGGGTGGCCGACGCCGAGCGGGTACGGCCGATCGCCCTCGACGACGCGGCCTATCTCCAATTCACCTCCGGGTCCACCGGCCGGCCCAAGGCCGTCACGGTGACCAACGCCGGGTTCGCCGAACTGGTCGGCGAGCAGCAGCATCGCTTGGGCGCGGGCCCGGACTCGCGCATACTCCACGTCGCCGCACCGGGATTCGATGTCGCGGTCTGGGAGATCGTGTTCGCGGTGTGTTCGGGCGCCCAGCTGACGATCAGCCCACCCGAGGTGTTCGCCGGTCCCGAGCTGGCGACCATCATCGCCCGTCACCGGGTCACCCACACGATCATGACGCCCACCGCGCTCGCCACTCTCGATCCTGCGGCGGTGCCCGAACTCTCGGTCGTGATGGTGGCGGGCGAGGCCTGCCCTCCGGAGTTGGTCGCGAGGTGGCACGCGGCCGGCCGCCCGCTGCTCAATCTCTACGGTCCCAGCGAGACCACGATCTGGGCCACCGCCTCCGCGCCCCTCCGGCCCGCGGAACCGGTCACTATCGGTGGGCCGATCGCCGGAGTCGGCGTCCGGGTCCTCGACGCCTGCCTGCGTCCGGTGCCGGACGGTGTCCTGGGTGAGCTGTACCTGTCGGGACGGGCACTCGGGCGCGGCTACCACGGTCGTCCCGGACTGACGGCGGGCCGGTTCGTCGCCGATCCGTTCGAGACCGGGGGGCGGATGTACCGCACCGGTGACCTCGTCACGCGCACACCGTCCGGCGACATCGTCTACCACGGGCGCAACGACTTCCAGATCAAGATCCGCGGCATGCGGGTCGAACCCGGCGAGGTCGACGGCGTGCTCGCAAGCCATCCCGATGTGGACATCGCGGTCACCGTCGGGACGTCGACACCGGCTGGGGACACGGTGCTGGTGTCGTATGTGACCGCCCCTGCCGACCGGGTCCCCGCACCCGAGCACATCCTCGACCACGCCGCCGCCCGTCTCCCGTCGCACCTCGTGCCGCACACCGTGGTGGTGCTCGACGAGTTGCCGATGACCCGGACCGGCAAGGTCGACCGCCGCGCCCTGCCCGCGGTGGAGATCTCGCCCGCACGTGAATATGTCGGCCCCCGCAGCCGGCTCGAGGGCGTCGTGGCCCAGATCTTCGCCGACGTGCTCGGTCTGCGGGAGGTCAGCGTGTACGACGGGTTCTTCGAACTCGGCGGGAGCTCGCTGTCGGCGACCAAGGTCGCCTATCGCGTCGAACAGCATGTCGGACGCCGCGTGCCGATGTCGCTGCTCTTCGAGAACCCGACCGTCGCGGACTTCGTGGCGGCGGTGGCGACGGCCGACCGGGCGGTCTCGGGACGCATGCTGACGCCGCGCGAACGCACTCATCTCGTCGACCTCACGGGGGTGCAGCGCGGCCTGTGGTCGATCAACCAGACCGATCCGGCCTCGCCCGCCTACAACGTCGGCCTGACCCTGGAACTCGACGGCCGGCTCGACGTCCCGGCCCTCACGGGCGCGGTGGGTGACCTCGTCGCACGGCACGAGTCACTGCGCACCCGTTATCCGCTGCACGACGGCACACCGGTGCAACTCATCATCCCCGCTGCGGATGCGGTGCACGCGTTGCGGATTCCGCTCGTCGATCTCGCCGGTGACCGGCCCGACATGCCCGCCGAGGACCGGTTGGGCGCCGAGGTCGCCGCTGTCGTCGGAGCGGGTTTCGACCTGACCGGCCCCCCGGCGGTACGCGCGACGATCCTGCGGGTGAGCCCGGACCGGCACTTGTTGGTGTTCGTCGTCCACCACATCAACGCCGACGGTGGGTCGCTAGGCCCGCTGGCCCGCGACCTCGCCGAGTTCTACTCCGCCCGCATCTCGGGGCGAGCCGGATCGAGAAGTGCGGTGGGGCAGCGCGTGCAGTTCGCCGACTATGCGATCTGGCACGCCGAGCGCCTGCAGACCACGCGGCCCGACGGGGAGACGGAACGGCAGCGTCAACTGCGGTACTGGGGGCAGCGTCTGGATCGGGCGGGGGAGCCGGCGACGATCCCGACCGACCGGCCCCGGCCCGTGGAGCCCCGCCATGTGGGCGGAGTCGTCGATCTCGACATCCCGTCGTCGACCGCGACGATGCTCCGTCAGATGGCGCGGGTGGGCAACACGACGCAGTTCGCCGTCCTGCACGCGGCGATCGCGGTCCTGATCGGGCGGTTGTCGGGAAGCGACGACATCGTCATCGGCACACCGTTCGCCGGTCGTGATGATCCCGCCCTGACCGACATGGTGGGGATGCTCGCGACCACGGTGCCCCTGCGTACGCGGCTTCGCCTCGACGAGCCGTTCGCGGAGCTCTTGCGACGGGTGCACACCGATGATTTCGCCGACCTGGGTCACACCGACGTGTCCTTCGACGAGATCGTCGATCATCTCGCCCGGACCGACCGTGCGTCGGTCCGCCGCGGACGCCGCAACCCGTTGTTCTCGGTGATGCTCTCGTACCAGAATCTCGAGTTCCCGGACATCGAACTCGACGGGCTGCATGTCCGGCCGCGTCTGCCCGAGTCCTTTCCCGCCAAGGTGGACCTCGAGGTCATGCTCTACCCGGGCGACCCCGACGGCGTCGACCGGAACGGCGCGTTGGGCGGGCAGATCGCCTTCGATACCGATCTCTTCGACCCCGGCACGGTGGCCCTGTTCGCCGAGAGGTTCCGAAATCTGTTGGCCGACATCGTGTCACGGCCGGACACTGCGATCGGGGATCTCGCCGTCTGGGCGGAGCAGAACGCGCCGGATGTGCGCGGAACCGATGCCGTTCGGCCGCTGCACGAGCTGGTGTCGGAGGTCGCGGCCGTCGCGCCCGACACGGTCATCGGCGTCGCGGGGGCGCCACAGGTGACCTTCGCCGATCTCGAGGCAACCGCGGTCGCCATGTCGATGTCGATTCCCGACGAAGACCCGGCGGAGGCGTTGACGATCGCCGTGGCGACGCTCCTCGCCGACGCCGACCGGTCCATCGACGAGGTCTTCGACAGCGTGCGCACCGCCGCCGATGCCGTCGTGCACGGCCACACGGGCGCCGGATCGGGCGCGGTCCAGCGAAATCGAGTGGAACCCGCGTGACGTCGGACACCTCGATTCCCCGCACCTCGACGGGGCACGCCCAGCCGTCGCTGCGCCGCCCGTCCGCGCTTCGGCTGCTGGCGCTCGCCGCCGCCCATGCGGGCGACGACGAGGCGATGTCCGGGGCGGCCGGCCCGGTGACCTTCCGTGCTCTGCACCGCCGGGTCTCGGTCTCGGCGATCACCCTGGCGGAGCGGGGCGTCGCGCCCGACGCCGCCCTCCGCGCAACGGTGACGGCGCTGATGCCGCGGGCGGGGCTGAGCGGATCGCAACTCGCTACCGCCGCGGCCGGAATCGTCGATGAACTCGACCGGCGGATCACCGAGATCCTGGGCCTCGGTGACCGCGAGTCGCTGCCGGGGCTCTTCCGGATCGCCGCACGACGACGTGCCGACGCCGTCGCTCTCGCCGACCTCGACGGAGTGTCGCTCACCTACCGGGAACTCGACGAGCGCTCCGAACGGATGGCGCACGCCCTCGTCGATCGTGGTGCGGGTCCCGAAACACTCGTGGGGGTCGCGCTTCCGCGCTCGGTGGACCTCATCGTGGCGTTGCTCGCGGTTCTCAAGACCGGTGCGGCCTATCTACCCCTCGACCGGACACATCCGGTTGCGCGCCTGCGCGGGATCGTCGAGGACGCGTCGCCGGTCGCCGTCGTGGTCGACGCCGAGACGGTCGGGGCCTGGGCTGCGATGCCCGTGCCGCTGTGCACGCCGCAGGACCTGTTGGCGCAGTACGACATCGATGTCCGGTCGGTCTCGATCCCACCGCTGCCGGAGCAGGTGGCCGCGCAGTCGAGCGCCTACGTGATGTACACCTCCGGATCCACCGGGCGCCCCAAAGGCGTTGTCGTCACCCACGACAACGTGGTGTCGCTGCTCGATGCGCTCGACGCCGTCGTGGAGAGTTCGCCCGCCGACGTGTGGTCGATGTTCCACTCCTACGCGTTCGACGTCTCGGTCGGCGAGATCTGGGCCGCACTGCGCGTCGGCGGTCGTCTCCTCGTGCTCGACCATGCGACGACCCGCGCCCCGGACGACGTGGTCGAGGCATTCGACCGGCACGGGGTCACGATCGTCAACTTCACCCCGTCGTCGTTCTATCAGTTCGCGGCGGTCGTCCGCCCGCCCCTCGGCCGTCGATTGCCGGAGTCCGTTCGGCGCCTGCACTTCTCGGGCGAACTCCTCGACTACGAGCATGTCCGGACATGGCAGACGGACCGGGCGGCCGACGGGTCGGCGACCCGTCCCGGCGCCGATGTCGCGGGCCCGCAATTGAACAACATGTACGGTCCCACCGAGACCACCGTCTACATGACCCGTCGGGAACTGACGCGCGCCTTCGTCGACCGGGCAACCGCCTCCGACATCGGGACCCCCCTGCTCGGTTCGCGGGTGTACGTCCTCGACGGTCGGCTCGCCGCCGTGCCCGACGGCGTGCCCGGTGAACTGTACGTCGCGGGCGCCCAGGTCACCCGCGGGTTCCTGAACCGGCACGGTCAGACGTCCACGCGGTACGTCGCCGACCCGTTCGGACCGCCGGGCGGTCGGATGTACCGGACCGGCGACATCGGGATGTCCCGCAACGGGTCCATCGAATTCGTGGGACGACGCGATGGCCAGGTGAAACTCCGCGGCTTCCGGATCGAGCTGGGAGAGGTCGAGTCGGCGATGTCGGCGCTCGACGGCGTCGACGCGGCGGGGGCGGACATCCGTACGCTCGGCGACACCGAGCATCTCGTCGGCTACTTCGTCGCCGCGGGCGGCGCCGCTTCGTCGGCCGTTGACGCAGTCGGGCTGTCGGACAGCGAGATCCGTACGCGCCTGGCGACCGCGGTGCCGGAGTACATGGTGCCCACCCGGTTCGTCCGGCTACCGCGACTGCCGCTCACCGTGAACGGCAAGCTCGATCGCGGCGCGCTGCCTGATCCGGGGTTCGGCGATGGCCCGGAGGTCGCCGAGCCGCCCGCCGGCGCGACCGAGGCGGCCCTGGCCGCACTGGTCGCCGAGATCTTGGGCGTGAGCGACGTCGGGGTCACCACGTCGTTGTTCGATCTCGGTGGCAACTCGCTCACCGCTACCCGGGYGGCCRCCCGGGCAGCCGAGCAATTCGGCACGACGGTCTCCGCGCGAGATGTGTTCGCAGATCCGACGGTCCGGGGTCTGGCAGCGGTCATCGACGGACGCGACCCCGGAGACCACGACGGACGCGGGGGAGCTGATCGCCGGGTGCCCCTGCGCCGAGTGGGCCGCGACGGGGTGCTCCCGTTGTCGCCCGCACAGCGTCGAATCTGGTTTCTGGAGACGCTGGATCCGGGCGGGGCCGGGTATCTCATCCCGGCCGTGCTCCGCCTCGATGCCGCATCGGGTTCTGGTCTGGAGGCGGCGGGTGACCGGTCCCCGGACCCTGCGGTCGTCGCCGCGGCTCTCGCGGATCTGCTTGCGCGACATGAGGTGCTGCGCACGCGATTCGTATCGGTGGACGGCGTTCCCGAGCAGGTCATCGCGCCCGCGGGAGACCCTCGACACGACGTCCGGGTGACACCCCCGATCGACATGCGCGGCGCCGACGAGGGCGACGTCACGGCCACCATCGCCGAGATCACCAGTCGTGGATTCGATCTCGAAGCCGGTGCGCCTGTTCGGGCCCGCCTGATCCGCGTCGCCGACGACGCCGTGATCCTGGTCCTGGTGGTGCACCACATCATCAGCGACGGTGGCTCGGTCGCGCCGATGGTCACCGACTTCGTCACCGCGTACGAGGCGCGCGCGGCCGGCCGCGAACCCAGCTGGGCGCCACTGCCGATCCAGTACGTCGACTACTCGGTGTGGCAGCACCATCGGCTCGGGGACGCCGCCGACCCCACGTCTCTCGCAGCACGTCAGCTCGACCACTGGCGAACCCGTCTCGCCGGGGTGCCGGCACTCATCGAGTTGCCGGTGGACCGGCCGCGCACCCCGGTTCGGGACGACTCGGGTGCCGAGCTGTCGGCGACGTTCGACGCCGCCACCTGGAACGCTCTGGGAGACCTCGCCGGTCGGCACGGCGCGACGATGTTCATGGCCGTCCACGCCCTGCTCGCGGTCACTCTCGTCCGGTCCGGCGCCGACGAGGACGTCGTCATCGGGACCCCGGTCGCGGGTCGGGGCGAGCGCGATCTGGACCCATTGATCGGGATGTTCGTCAACACGCTGGCGCTGCGCAGCCGGGTGCGTCGAGCGGCCTCGTTCACCGATCTGCTGGACGACATCCGCGAGATCGATGTGACCGCACTCGATCACGCCGATCTACCGTTCGAGACCGTGGTCGACGAGGTCGTCGCGGTACGCGACACCGCGCATCCGCCGCTGGTCCAGGTCGCTCTGGCATTCCAGAACGCCGCACGGCCGACCGTCGAACTGCCGGGGGTCGTCGTCTCCGAGATCGAGGTCCCGGTCACCACCGCGAAGGTCGACCTGCAGATCACGGTCCTCGACGAGCCGGGCCGCAGCCCGGCCGACGACACGCGCGTGATCGTCACCTATGCCACCGCCCTCTTCGATGCCGGCACGGTGGACGCGTTCGTCCGTCGGATGACCGCCATCGCGCGAGCGGTGGTGGACGAGCCGCACACGCCGGTCGGCGACCTGTCCACCGGAGACGATCACTCGGATGCGGTGATCGCGGCACCGGGTCTCGCGTCGGCGAGGTCGACGCTCGCCGACCTGCTGGACGCCGCGATCGCCGTGAACCCCGTCGGCATCGCGGTCACCGAGAACGGGCAGCACCTGACGTACACCGAGCTCGACCTCCGTACGCGCCGGCTGGCCGACGTACTTCGTGCGCGCGGCGCCGCGCCGGACGCCGTGATCGCCCTCGCCACACCGAGATCTCTCGAAGGCACGGTCGGGTTCTGGGCGATCGCGCGCACGGGCGCGGCGGTGGCGCCCGTCGACCCCGGCCTGCCCGGGGAGCGCCTGCGCTACATGCTGGCCACCGTCGACGCGCGTCTGGGGGTCACCTCGTCCGAGGCCGTCGCCGGGCTGCGACCGGCGGCTGCGGCGGTGGACTGGGTCGTTGCCGAACAGCTCGGCGGTCCGGACGAGACCGGAGTCGCGTCCGCCCGACGTCCGCGCCCCGACGAGACGGCCTATGTCATCTTCACGTCCGGCTCGACCGGCCGGCCGAAAGGCGTCGCGGTCACCCACCGCGGGCTGGCCGATCTGGTCGCCGATGCCCGTGCGAGATTCGGACTCACGCCGGCGGCGCGCGTACTCCGCTTCGCGGCACCGGGTTTCGACGCCGCGGTGTTCGAGACACTGGTCGCGGTGGCGGCCGCGTCGACCATGGTCGTGGTGCCCGGCGGGGTCACGGGCGGCTCCGAACTCGCGGCGATCCTGCGGCGGGAGCGCATCACCCACGCGACGATCACCCCGACCGCCCTCGCCACGGTGTCCGAGGCGGTCACCGAATCGGGCGCGGCGACCGGCACCGGGTTCCCCGATCTCGAGGTCATCTCCGTCGCCGGTGACGTCTGTTCGCCGGAACTGGTCCGGGCATGGTCCGCCGGTCGCTCGATGCGCAATCTCTACGGTCCCACCGAGACCACCATCTGGGCGACATCGTCGGCACCGATGCGGCCCGACTCCGCGGTCACCATCGGCGGTCCGATCGCCGGTGTCACCGCCGCAGTTCTCGATTCCCGCCTGCATCCCGTTCCCGCCGGCGTGGCCGGTGAACTGTATCTGGCGGGTTCCGCCCTCGCCGCCGGCTACGTCGGCCAGACCGCGCTGACCGCCGAGCGCTTCGTCGCGGCACCGTTCGGCGCGCCGGGCGAGCGGATGTACCGGACCGGTGATCTCGTACGATGGCGCCGACGGAGCGGCCGCTGGACGTTGGACTTCCTGGGCCGCAGCGACTTCCAGGTCAAGATACGGGGTTTCCGGATCGAACTCGGTGAGATCGACGCGGTTCTCGGCGAGCACCCCGGGGTGGATTTCTCGACGACCGCCGGAATCGAACACCCGACCTCGGGTGAGACGGTCCTCGTGTCCTGGGTCCATGGTGTCGCCGGCGCTGCGCCCGACACCGCAGACGTCGCGACCCACGCGGCTCGACGGCTCCCCGCCCACATGGTGCCCACCGTGATCGTGCCGATCGACGACATCCCGCTGACGGCCACCGGAAAGCTCGACAGCAGGGCGTTGCCCACACCGCGTTTCGGTGAACACGTCCACGTCCGTCCGTCGACGGCAACCGAGCAGGCGGTCGCCGCGGTCTACGCCGAGGTCCTCGGACTCGATGCCGCGGAGGAGGTGTCGGCCGAGGCGTCGTTCTTCGATCTCGGCGGCACCTCGCTGTCGGCGACCCGGGTGGTGGCCCGCCTGGATGGCTCGCTCGGCGTGGAGATCGGAGTCCGCGCGCTGTTCGAGACGCCGACGGTCCGGGCGCTGGCCGCCGCCGTCGATGCGGGGCAACACGGTCGCGGTCCCGATCTGCCCGCGCTCGAGGCGATCCGCCGGCCGGACCCGGTACCCCTCTCGTACGCCCAGCGTCGGATGTGGTTCCTGAACCAGTTCGATCCGCACTCCGCCGCCTACGTGATCCCCATCGTGGTCCGTCTGCGCGGGGACCTCGACGTGTCCGCGATGCGGGCGGCGATCCTCGACGTCGTCGACCGCCACGAGGTGCTGCGCACGATCTACCCGACGACGACGCCCGACGGCGACACCGGCGCGGAATCCATGGCGGCCGGGTCCGCGTCGGCCGAAACGGGCGCTCGCGCCGTCGGTGTCGAACCCGTGGCGCATGCACCCGACGACTGGGCCGGGCGCATCACGATCGGGCACTCCGTGGTCCCGCCGCGGGCCGCCGCATCCTCCGACGAGGTCGTCGACCAAGAGATCCAGGAACTCGTCACGACCACGTTCGACGTGACGACGGACCTACCGGTGCGGGTGCGCGTCATCACCGCGTCGGCGGATCACCACGTACTCGTCATCGCGCTGCACCACATCGCCGCCGACGGTGAGTCGGCACCGGTGCTGGCGGTCGACATCGCGCGGGCGTACGCGGCCAGACGGTCGGGCCGCGCGCCGGACTGGCCGGCCCTGCGCCTCCAGTACGCGGATTACGCGGTGTGGCAACGACATCGGCTCGGTGACCCCGCGGACGCCGACTCCCTGATCGCGCGCCAGTTGCGGTTCTGGGCCGAGCGGTTGACCGGTCTGCCCGACATCCTCCCGCTGCCGATCGACCGCCCGCGCCCCGCCGACACCGACGGACGCGCGGCCACCGTGCGGTGGTCGTTGCCCGCGGCCGTCGTGTCGCGACTGCGCCGACGCGCCGCCGCCCGCCGTGCCACCCTGTTCATGGTCGCGCACACGGCCACCGCCGCGGTCCTCGCGCGCCTGACGTCGACGACGCGGATCGCCGTGGCCACGCCCGTCGCAGGACGTGGCCGACGCGAGATCGACCAGCTGATCGGCATGTTCGTCAACACCGTCATCCTGTCGGTCGACGTCGAGCCGCACCTCACCGTCGGCGCGTTGCTCGAGCAGGTCAAGAACGCCGACCTCGCGGCGTTCGACAACGCCGACGTGCCGTTCGAGCGGGTGATCGACGCAGTGAACCCGCAGCGCATCGAGAACGTGGAGCCGCTCGCCCAGGTGCTGCTCGTCCACTCCACGAGCGGCGGACCGGCGCTCGGCACACTGGCCGATCTCGACACCGAGTTCGTCGAGATCGAGGACACCGCCGCGAAATTCGACCTCACCATCGGTTTCCGCGAGACCGCCGACGGTGGGCTGACCGGCTCGATCGCCTATGCCACTGCGCTGTTCGACCCGGCGACCGCGGAGATGATCTCCGCGGCGTTGTCCGCGGCACTCAGCTCGCTCGCCGACGACGCCGACCTGCCGGTCGCCGACCTCCCGATCCTCACCGCAGCCGAAGCTGATGCGCAACAACAGCTCTCGGTCGGTCCCGCGGTCGTCCTGCCCGACCTCACGATCCCGGCCGCGATCGCGGCCGCCGACCATCTGCGAGCGTCGGAGGCGGTTGCGGTGCGTTTCGGGGACCGCACTCTCACCCAGCGCGAGTTCGCTGCGCGGGTGGCCACCCTCGCGCGGGAACTCATCGCGCTCGGGATCGGCCCGGAGGACTGCGTCGCGGTGTGCATGCCGCGGTCGATCGAACTGGTCATCGCGGTCCACGCGGTACTCGCCGCCGGCGGTCAGTACATGCCGGTGGCACCCGACGCTCCCTCCGGCCGCGTTCGCCACATGGTCGACACCGCGCACGCGAGGATCGCGCTGATCTGCGACGACCGGGCGCCCGCGGCGCAGGTGGTCCGCCGGACGATCGTTGTGGACGCCGCGAGCCCGGTCGACCTCGACACCGTCCCGGTCGGCGACGACGAACGTCTGTCGATACTGCGCCCCGACCACGCGGCGTACACCATCTTCACGTCGGGGTCCACCGGCCGACCCAAGGGCGTCACGGTGTCCCATCGCGCCGTACTCAACCGATTGCAATGGGGAGTCGACGAATTCGGGATCGGACCGCACGACTCGATTCTCCTGAAGACGCCTTTCACATTCGACGTGTCGGTGCCCGAACTGCTGACCCCGGCGCTGACCGGCGCCCGGTTGGTCATCGCGCCCGACGACGCACATCTCGATCCGCATTCGATGGCTCGGCTGATCGACGCCGAGCAGATCACCACGGTGCACTTCGTCCCATCGCTGCTCGCCGTGTTCATCGATGAAATCCGGCCCGCTCGCTCCGCTCCCGACGCCGGTGGCATTCGCGACGATGCGAGTTCGCCGCTGCCGAGCCTGCGACACCTCTACTGTTCCGGTGAGGCCCTGCCACCGGCGACGCTGCGGGCGACGCGCGCGGCGCTCCCACACGTACGCGTCTCCAACCTGTTCGGTCCCACCGAAGCCGCCGTCGAGGTCGCCGTCGCGACTCCGGACCCCGGCGCGGACGTGGTGCCCATCGGGCGGCCGGTGTGGAACACCCAGACGTTCGTCTTCGACGCACGCTTGCGTCCCGTGCCGGCGGGGGTCACCGGCGAGTTGTATCTGGGAGGCGTCCAGCTCGCCCGCGGATATGCGGCGCGGCCGGACCTCACCGCCGAACGGTTCGTCGCCGATCCCGCAGGCGGCGGCCGACGCCTGTACCGCACCGGCGACCTCGTCCGGCGTAACCGTGCGGGCGACCTGGAGTACCTGGGACGCAGCGACTTCCAGGTCAAACTCCGCGGACAGCGGATCGAACTCGGTGAGATCGAGGCGGTCCTGTCCGGCATCGACGGCGTACGCCAGGCCGTGGTCACCGTCGCGCGCGCCCCGGGCGGTTCGGACAACCTGGTGGGATATCTCATCGGACCCGGCGGCGGTGGACCGGACGGGGACGAGTTCATCGCACGCGCGCGGGAGGCGGTGGCCGCGTCGTTGCCGGCGTACATGCGGCCGACACTGTGGGTGCCGCTGACCGAAGCGCCGCTCGGCAGCACCGGGAAACTGGACCGGAAATCGCTCCCGGCGCCGCGCTTCGACCCGTTGTCGGAAGCCGTCCACGACGACGCCGCACCCGCCGACGACGCGGAACGGACCGTCGCCGCAGTCGTTGCATCACTGCTCGGGGTCGAGGACGTCCCGGTGACCCGGTCGTTCTTCGAACTCGGCGGGGACTCCATCGCCTCCATCCGCCTCACGTCGATGCTGCGCGCCGCGGGGCTCCATCTGACCCCGCGCGATGTGTTCGCGGCGTCGACCATCCGTGAGCTGGCCCGTCGTGCACAGACGGAGGCGATCCGGGGACTTGACGAAATGCCGGGCGGGGCAATCGGTTCGGTCGGGATGACCCCGGGCCTGGCGTGGATGCTCGACCTCGCCGACGACCCGGACGACCTCGCGGACTTCTCGCAGAGCACGGTGCTCGCGCTCCCGGTCGAGGCGGACGAGGCCGCCGTCCGTGCGGTGGTGATCGCGGTCGTCGCGGCCCATCCGATGCTGACCGCATCGCTGCGGTCCGACTCCGCCGGAGAACCGACTGTCGTGGCGGGCGACGGCGACCCGGGTGACATCACGGTCGAGATCCTCGACCGCTCGGACATCTCGACATCGAGCCGGCCATCGACGCCGGCGCGCTCCGTCGACGGCGCCGTTCGGGCAGCCCACGCGCGCGCCCTCGCGACCTTGTCGCCGGCCGAGGGACGACTGGTCGCGGCGATCGGCGTCCGCTTCGCCGACGGCACCGGGCGACTCGTCGTCGCCGCCCATCATCTCGGCGTCGACGCCGTGTCGTGGCCGACCATCGTGGCCGGTCTGGGACGCGCGTGGTGGCAGTACCGCAACGGGGAGACGCCGGGCCTCGCGGCCTCGGGCACCTCGTTCCGGCGCTGGTCGGGTGTGCTGGCCGGACTCGCCGACCGCGCGGAGGAGATCGAGTGGTGGTCGCGCCAGCTGCCGCCGACCCCGACGGCGTGGGAGATCGACCGGGCCCGGGACCGTCTCGCGACCACGATCTCGGTGTCCCGCACCGTCGGCGCCGGTCTGGCCGAGCGGGTCTTGGGCACGGTCACCGAGATGTTCGGTGCGCGCCCGGACACCGTGGTGGCCGCGGCCGTGGCATTCGCGCTGCGGGATCCGCTCACGGCGTCCGGTCCGGTGTCGATGGTGATCGAGAACCACGGCCGCGAAGAAGGCATCGCACCCGGCGCCGACCTGGCCGAGACGGTCGGATGGTTCACCTCGTTCGTACCCGTGAGCGTGGACGTCCCCGGGCCGGTGGAGGCGACCGGCACAGCAGCTCGGGGTGAGACCGTCGCGGACGTCACCCCCGGTCATCGTCTGGCGACGATGGTCAAGGCGCTCAAGGACACTCAGTCCCGAATGCCGGACAACGGCATCGCGTTCGGGCCGCTGCGATGGTTGCGTCCCGGCTCGCCGCTGCGAAACCGGTCCCTCCCGCCGATCACGGTCAATTACCTGGGGCTGCTCGGGGGTGGAGACGTCCACGACACCGATTCGACGGCAACGGATTTCGTGCCGATCGGGGACGCGCCGCCGCTTCCGCCGTCGGTTCGGGGAGACATGGTCGCGTTGGCGGCGCTGACCGTGACGGCCGCCTCGGTGGCGACCGCGGGGGGTCGGGAGTTGCGAGTGGACCTCACCGCACCCGAAGGGTTGTTCGACCAGTCCGCGCTGGGCGGGATCGCCGATCGCTGGGAATCGGCACTGTCCTCGCTCGCCGCGTATGTGGATGCCGTGGGCGACCCGGGTCCGAGTGAGACCGACGTGATCGGCGGGCTCGACCAGACGGACATCGACCACGTGCTCGCCGCCCGGACACGCGCAGCACGGACGCGCGGCCGCTACGCGATCTGGCCGCCGACGCCGCTTCAACAGGGGCTCTTCTACGAGTCCGAGCGGCTGGTCGGCGTCGATCCCTATGTGACCCAGTCGGTCATCGAGTTCGACGGAGCTCACCCCGCCGACATGCTCATGCCGGCCGTCCGCGAACTGCTGACCAGGCAACGGGTACTGCGCTCGGGGTTCACCCGCACACCGTCGGGTCGACTGGTCGTGGTGGTACCCCCGGCCGATCATCCCGCGGTGACCGAACCCGACTTCCGCGGCGTGGACCTCACCGGTCTGAGCATGGCCGACGCGGCCTCGCGGGTCGTGCAGATCGCCGACGAGGACCTACGACGCCCGTTTGTCCTGGACGACCCGCCGCTCATCCGGTTCTCCGCGGTGTCCCACGACACGGTGACGGGCCCGGCGCACACACTGGTCATCACCGCACACCACATCATCCTGGACGGATGGTCGGGGCCGATTCTCGTCGCCGACCTCCTCGCGGCCCACCTCGGCCGCCCGGCGATCACGCCGGAACGTGACTTCGAGTCCTACCTCGATTGGCTCGACCGACGCGACGCCGCGACCGCGATCACCGCCTGGCGCGAGCATCTCGCCGACATCGTTCCGACGCTGGTCCGTCCACAGGTGCACCCCGGTTCCGACCGCGAGCCCCGGCGGCTCGAGGTGACGGCGCGGGTGTCCGCGACCACCCGGGCCGCCCTCGAACGGACGGTGCGGACGCTGGGCACGACGACGAGCACCGTGCTGAATGCGGCATGGTCGATCGTGTTGGCCCGCTTCACCGGCGAGCAACGAGTCGTCTTCGGTGAGACGGTGTCGGGGCGGCCCGCCGACCTCGACGGTGCCGACGGCATGATCGGCCTGTTCATCAACACCGTGCCGGTCGTTGCCGACGTCGCACCGGGTCGATCGCTGGCCGCTCTCATCGGTGAACTGCACCACGCCCGCGCCCGCATGCTCGACCACCAGTTCGTCGG
This sequence comes from Gordonia sp. UCD-TK1, assembly GCF_001691435.1. Taxonomy (NCBI): domain Bacteria; kingdom Bacillati; phylum Actinomycetota; class Actinomycetes; order Mycobacteriales; family Gordoniaceae; genus Gordonia; species Gordonia sp. UCD-TK1. The sequence continues at coordinate 206,318 of NZ_LZMP01000057.1, forward strand.
ACTCGGCGACATCACCACGGCGACCGGGCATCCGCGACTGTTCGACACCCTCGTGGTCTTCGAGTCGTATCCGGTCGACGCGGACACGGTCGTGGCGGGGTCGCGGACCTCGGGCCTCGAGATCCGCGACGTGAGCACGTCCGACGCCACGCACTATCCGCTCGCGCTCATCGCCGCACCGGAGGGCGACGACCTCTGCCTCACGGTCAAGACGGATCTGTCCGCCGTCGGCGAGGGTGTCGCCGAGACGGTCGCCGCCATGCTGACCGACCTGCTCGACGCGGTGATCGACGACCCGTCCGTGCCGGTGGCCGCGCTCGACCCGATGCCGACTGCCCTGCGCCCGACGGTCGAGGGTTGGTCGCGTGGTGTGGAGGTGGGGTTGGGGTGGTCGGGTCGTTCGGTGGGGTCGGTGGTTGCTGAGCGGGTGGGGTTGTCGGTGGGTTCGGTGGCGGTGCGGGTGGGTGGTCGGGTGGTGTCGTATGGGGAGTTCGGTGGGTTGGTGGGGGGTGTTGCGCGGGAGTTGTCGGGGTTGGGTGTGGGTGTGGATTCGGCTGTGGGTGTGGTGATGTCGCGGTCGTTGGAGTTGTTGGTGGCGGTGCATGCGGTGGTGGCTGTGGGTGGTCGGTATGTGCCGGTGGAGGTGGATGCGCCTGCGGAGCGGGTGGGGTTCATGTTGTCGACGGCGGGTGTGGGTGTGGTGTTGGTGCGGGCGGGGGATGTGGGTGGGGGGAGTGTTGTTGCGGGGGATGTGGGTGGGGGGAGTGTTGTTGCGGGGGTTGAGGGGGTTGTGGGTGTTGGGGGTGTGCGGCGTGTGGTGGTGGATTGTGGTGAGGGGGTGGGTGTTTCGGTTGATGGTGTGGTGGTTGGTGAGGGGTTGGGTGTGGGTTTGTTGGGTGAGGTGGTGTCGGGTGTGGGGGAGGTGCCGGGTGGTGCGGGTGTGTACACGCTGTTCACGTCTGGGTCGACGGGTCGGCCGAAGGGTGTGACGGTGTCGCAGTCTGCGGTGGTGAATCGGTTGGGGTGGATGCAGTCGTTGTTCGGGTTGCAGGGGCGGGATGTGGTGTTGTGGAAGACGCCGGTGTCGTTTGATGTGTCGGTGTGGGAGTTGTTCTGGCCGTTGATGGTTGGTGCTTCGGTGGTGGTGGCGGAGCCGGGTGGTCATCGGGATCCGTGGTATGTGGCGTCGGTGGTGGAGCGGTTCGGGGTGTCGGTGTGTCATTTTGTGCCGTCGATGTTGTCGGTGTTTGTGGATGCTCTCGGGGAGTCGGTGCCGCAGGAGTCGGTGCTGCGGGGTTCGGGCCGGGTGAGTTCGGGCGGGTTGGGTTCGGGGTTGGGGTCGTTGCGTCAGGTGTTTTGTTCGGGTGAGGCGTTGGGTGTGGGTGCGGTGGAGGGGTTGCGGGGGTTGGTGCCGGGGGTGCGGGTGGTGAATTTGTATGGGCCGACTGAGGCGGCGGTGGATGTGACGTCGTATGTGGTGTCGGGTGGTGAGGTGGTGGTGCCGATTGGTCGGGCGGTGCCGAATGTGTCGGTGTGGGTGTTGGATTCGCGGTTGCGTCCGGTGCCGGTGGGTGTGGTGGGTGAGTTGTATCTGGGTGGTGTGCAGGTGGCGCGGGGGTATGCGTCGCGGGCGGGGTTGACTGCGGAGCGGTTTGTGGCGGATCCGTTTGGTGGGGTGGGTGTGCGGTTGTATCGGACGGGTGATCGGGTGCGGTGGAGTGGTGTGGGTGAGTT